>NC_009515.1:0-327500 GCF_000016525.1 Methanobrevibacter smithii ATCC 35061 | reverse complement strand
TTACATTAACGCCTCTTTTACTTGCATGAAATGTATTATTTATATGTTTTTTTAATATGTTTGTTGCATTTATTGTTTGTTCCAAATTACTTTTTACAAAATCAAGTTCTTTATCTATACCACTGCATATTATTTCATTAGTTTTACTTAATTTTTGAGGCAGTTTGGTATTTTCAAAAATTTCAGGTTTATTTGAGCTGATAAAGCCGCCGCTTCCAACATTTATGATTTTTGGAGATCCTGTTGAAGCAATTATGATGTCTGATAAATTTCCATTTCCCAACTCCTGTTTTTCATCTCCAATTCCTGCAGAAGCATCTTCAATTGTTGTGATTCCATTGTTTTTACAGTATTTTGAAATGCTTTTTGTATCCTGGTTTGCACTATATCCTGCAAAACTTGTAAATATTAGGGCGGAGTTTTTAGGAATATCCATTTCATTTAAATAATCAGTGTTTATCAATCCTAAATCTGTTTTGAGGGTTATTATTTCCTTATTTAAATAGTTGGCAATTTGCTTAAAACCATTCCATCCTCCCTGGTCTGGTATAATGACTGAACCTTCAATAGCTGACAGTGCTATAAAAATACTGTTGTTTCCGCTGCTGGTTATTTCGCAGTATTCATGTCCTGTAATTTCTTTTACTTTTTTTTGGCAGTTTTTTTCAAAACTGTTGTTCTTGTCATTTAAATAAGGATTTTCGCCACTGGCTACTTTAGCCATAGATTCCCTAGTTTCTTTATGAGGTTCTTTAAATTTAAATTCCATATTATCACTATTTGAAGTATTGATCCAGTGTAGTCTGTTTTGTGTGAAGCATTTCATTTAACAGGGTTCCCTGCTTTACATATTTTTTAACCGGTATTTTTAGTTTGCTTCCGCAGTATAACATAGCATCTTTTAAGGTTTCAAATTCTTTATATGATTTTTTCATAGCTTCTTTCATATTTTCTCTAACATTAAATACTCCTAATGGCACATAACCTTCGTAAGCTTCTCTTAAAACAAGTAATCCTGCCTGTTTTTTCTCTTTAAATAAACTGTCAAGAACTGCCATTTTAGCTGTGTAATAACATCCGCCAACTCTTGAGTATTCCTTTTTTCCACCATTTGTTTCATAGTCTGAGAAAATAATTTCTTCTTTACCTATTATTTTAATAAATGCTTCATACCATTCATACTGCCATTCTGTCGGAGTCAATATGATTACATAATAATTGTTCAGGCTTCCGAATTCATAAACCCTGTATGTATCAATCTTTTCAAATTTTCTGACTTCTTTTAAGAATTGGTCTGCCAATGTGGTATCACATGCTGTAATTGACCATCTTGTCGGAACCAGTTTTCTTTTGTTTTTTGTTCCAAAGGCACCTACTGAAAATGCTTTTTGCATAGCTGTAAATGGAACATCTTTATTGTGCAAGTTTAGAACAGCTTCACTGGCTTTCAAATCAGTGTCATAATAGGTTTTTTCCAATTGTTTGTCCCAGCGGACTGCATCTATATCAAATTTTTCAATAACTGCACTTGGACCATGAGGCATACTGTCTTCAGTCAGCAGTGCTCCTGTGGGACGTTTGCCAAAAGTGGCTTCACTGTCAATTGCTTTGGAAGCCAGGGAGATGTCCTGTAGTTTTTCAACAAAAGGATTATCTAAATCATCAATTTTAATTAGTTGTTTTCCTCTTACGAGACCCATTCTGTATTTAATTATATCTTCCTGATTTTTATGCTCTCCAATCCAGGATTCCGGAGAATCCATAATTGCAGTATCTCCTAATTGATTTGCCATCATAGGCCCTGCATAGACTTTGGGATATGACCATCTTCCAATAAAAACAGACGGTGGTGTGCTTCCCTCTAAATTTTTTCCAACTTTAACAGATTTCATCTGTATTTGTTTGGTTAATTTTTCAAGGTATGCATTTTTGGTTGTTTTCATATTTGCCATTTTAAATCTAGTGAAAATAAGTATTTAATTAAAAAAAAGATTTGAAAGTACCTAAATTTTTTTCATTTAAGTACTGATTATTTGTTTTTAAGCGAATTCGATTGTGCTAGGTGGTTTATCACTTATGGATAATGCAACATGTGTTACTTCAGAAATTTCAGAAGTTATTCTTTGTGACATTGTTTGAATAACCTTCCATGGTAATTCAGGAACATATGCAGTCATAGCATCAACGGAATCAACGATTCTTAAAACAACCAAATAACCGAAGTCTCTTTGGTCTCCTTTAACTCCGGTAACTTTACTGTCAGTTAATACTGCGAAATATTGCCATACATCTTTGTCAATACCTGCTTTTTCTATTTCGTCAGTTACTATTTTATTTGCTTTTCTGCAAATATCAAGTTTTTCTGGTGTAAGTGAGCCAATAACTCTAACAGCAAGACCCGGGCCTGGGAACGGTTGTCTGTGAACTACTTTTTCAGGTAAGTCTAATAATAAACCAATTTCCCTTACTTCATCTTTGTACAAATCACGGATTGGTTCAACTAACTCAAGAACCATACCGCTAGGGAGTGCTAAATTGTGGTGGGATTTGATTTTACCTTTACTTTCAATCCAATCAGGAGCTATGGTACCTTGTACTAAGTATTTTGCATCTGTTTTTTCAGCTTCTCTTTCAAAAACATCAATAAATACTTTTCCGATGATTTTTCTTTTTTCTTCAGGATCTTCTACTCCTTCAAGAGCGTTTAAGAATTCTTCAGAAGCATCAACATAATTAAAGTTTAATCTATCTTTAAAAGTATTAGTTACTTCTTCCACTTCCCCTTCTCTTAAAAGACCATGATCTACAAATATTGCTATTAAATTATCTCCAATAGCTTCTTGGACAAGAACAGAACATACTGAACTGTCGACTCCTCCGGATAAAGCAATAATAGCTTTTTCATCACCTATTTGCTCTTTTATCTTTTGGATAGCATCTTTAATAAATTCTTCTGGACCTAACATTGTCTCAACCACAAATGATTATTCTGCTTCTTCTTCGTTTTCTTCTTCATAATCTTCAATGATTTGTTTAACCATTGCTTCCAAACCGTTTTCATTTCCAGCTTCAAGTGCTTCAAATATTTCATCATATTTGACATATTTTTCTAATTTTATAGCTTTAGCACCAATTCCGGAGATTCTGAACCCGTATTCTTCATCTCCTACAGGAATATTGACATACTGTCTTCTTAAACCTGGTTTATTTGCAAGTGCTTTTTCTTTTAAGTCTTCTGGATTATCAATCATTATTACACCTTTTTTTACAAATTTCATAGAAATTTTCGAATATAGTTGATCCTTTAGGAGTATGATGTACTTCAGGGTGGAATTGTATTCCATAAACATCTTTTTCAGTATGTTTAAAGGATTCAACATCGCATAAGTTTGAATTAGCCAAAATTTCAAAATCATCAGGGATACTTTTCACTTCATCTTTGTGGGAAGACCAGACTTCCATTTTAGGAGCTAATCCTGAAAATAAGTTTTCATCATTAACAATATTGATTTCAACTTTAGCATAGCTTTCAGTATTGGACGTGTCTATTTGTCCACCGTAAGCCTTGGCTATTAGCTGGTGTCCTAAACAGATTCCTAAAATAGGTATATCAAAATGTTTAATATATTCTTCACTATTTCCAGCACCTTCAATTGAAGGTCCGCCACCTAAAATCAATCCAATTGGATTTTTAGCTTCAATTTCTTCGATACTTAATGTATTTGGAACTAATTCAGTTGGAATTTTAAGATATTGTAAGCTACGTTGAATTCTATGATTATATTGGCCTTTATTATTAATAACTAATATTGTCATTTTTTACTCCCTAATCTAATGTTATTATTTTAGTTTTTTTTATTTATTATATGTTTGTACTAAATTTTGGGAATAATTTTTTAAAAAAAGGAGTCTGTAAAATTTTATAGGCTTATTTGTTTTTTAATTTTTTACAGTTGAACTTTCATTTTGATGAAATTTCATTCTAATTTTTCTTTAATTTTAATATAAATGATTTAAAAATAGTAAAATACTTTAATAAGTGAGGACAAATAATATTTTATGACCAAACAAAACAAATCTGCCCTCAATAGTAATATAGACTTCATACAACTTAAACTTTATGATTTTTTTGATGAAAAAATTGATCAAGAAAAAATTATTTCAAAAAGATTGAATAAAACACCTAATTTTGAAAATACTAATCATAAACTATTTTTAGATGAAAATAATACTTTTAAATATGATAATCCCATTTGTCCAGTTTGTGGAAGCCACAAAATAATCAAAAAAGGCACAATAAAGAAAAACAAACAAAATACTAATGGAAAAACAACAGAATTCAAAGAACAGCAATATCAATGCAAAAAATGTGGAAAAAAATTCGGAATATACAATAATCCATTAATTGGTGAAAATAAACAATTTTTACAAGAAATAATGGATAAAATTCCAGGAATAATGAAAATAGGGTACCAATCACTTCGTAAAATAAGTAAATACTTTGAAATATTCCTTGGAATCAGAATATCTCATCAAACAATCAAGAACTGGTCTGACAAAAATCACGAAGAAAGCATCAGCAATGAAAAATTTGAATATTCTGGCTATTATTTATATGATGAGCAATTTTTAAGACTTAATGGAACTAGACACTACAGATTAACTTTATTTGATGCAATACTCAATATTCCAGTCACAGAACGAATAGTACGTCGCAGAATACCAAAAAACACGAAAAAATTTATCTTAGAATCAACAGAAAATAAACCATTCATTTGCCTAACAACCGATTTATTCCCAATGTATCGTAATGTAGCAGATGAAATAGAAGTAAAACATCAATTGTGCATATTTCATCTGTTTCAAACAATAAACCATAAATTAAAAGTATATTGTAGAAGAAACAAGATTAATGGAAAACAAAGAGACCATATTTACGAAAATGCACAAGAATTAAAAAACTGTTTCAGACAAAACTCAAAAAAAGAAGCAATAGAACAATTTAAACAATATTTACAAAAATATACGGCCATACCAGTTGTTTTAAAAGATTTCATAAGAAAACATATCATAAATCACTTCCACAGATACGTAGAATATCTTGATGATGAAAATATAGAAAAAACATCAAATAAAGTCGAAAATTACTACAGACAAACCAATCCTGAAAAAATAAAGAAAATATACAAAACCAAAAATGGAATCCTGACATTTTTAGACTATCAAATGCAAAATTGGACTGAAAAACACATTAAAATCAAATAAGCCTATAAAATTTTACAGACTCAAAAAAAGAAAAATAGGTTTTCATAAATTAATTTCAATGTTTTTGAAAATTTTGAATTTGAATTTTGTTGTTCAAATTTTGTATCTGACGAAACAGTCATTGTAAATGCTCTAAAATCAGCACATAGTCTTTATTTTATTTGAAAAAATTATTGATGTAGCCACAAGTAAATCTGTGCCAATTACAAAAATAACGCTGCATAAAAGTATTTTAATTTAATAATGTAAAAAAAGATAAGGGCATTTTTGCCCTATTATTTGTTTTTTATTGTAGGTGTTATCTGTTTTAGCAAATCCAAATCATAGCTGCCGATTATAATGATGCTGCTTGGGTTATTATTATTTATTGCAATGTATGTTTCATTTTCAAATCCTATGATATTATTTTCATCTGTTATTTGGTAGTATGTGATGTTGTTGGAAGTTTCCACAATTCTTGAAGAGTTGGTTAAATTTTCAATGCTTGTCTGTTCCAATATATGATTTAATTCATTCTGATTTTCATAAAATGTTTTGTTAATTTTTATAACTTGAAAATTGTCTCCAACATATACACTTAATGATAAATCAGAACATGCTAATTTAACATTGCTGTCTTCAGGTATTTCCATGGTAAACTCTCCAAAGTCATAGGTTTCCATTTCTGGAGGTGCTGTAAATTCACTAATGATATACCCATATCCCCCTGCAGATAATATGATCATTGCTATGAAGAATATGATTAATTGCCATTTTCTTTCCATTTTTCCACTATTTGCTTAAACTTTATATATAATATTAAATAAATCACATTGTCATGGAACTTAGAGATTTAATTTATATTATTATTGCAATTTTAATTGCAGTAGTGCTATTAAAAATATTCATGTGGTTATTGCCATTGTTTATAGTATTGGTTATAGCATTTTTCATATATGTGTATTTATCTGAGCGTTTTTAATTTATTTGTGATTGTGTATGTCTTCATATGCGGAAGTTGCAGCTATTGCACCTTCTCCACATGCTACAATCCATTGCCTTAACCCGCCACATATATCTCCTGCAGAATAAACATTTTCAATATTTGTTCTTTGATGTTTATCTGTAATTATTTCTCCGGATTCACTTAATTCAACATTTAATTTTTTGGCTAATTCATTATGTGGTTTATATCCTATGCCAACAAAAACTCCCTGTGTTTTAAATTCACTGTATTCATTAGTTTTAACATTTTTTAGAATTACAGAATTTACAAGAGCATTTCCTTTTATTTCTTCAACTGTTGTATCGTAAATAACATCAATATTTCTTTCCTTAATTTCCTTTTGCAGATATTGCTGAGCTCTTAGTTCATCTCTTCTATGGATAATGGTAACATTACAGCCGACATTGTCCAGGAAAATAGCTTCTTGCAGTGCACTATTTCCACCACCAATCATTATGGCATCTTTGTCCTTAAAGAATAATCCGTCACAGGTAGCGCAATAGCTAACTCCCTTGCCTAAATATTCTTCTTCTCCGGGAATTTCCAGATGCTTATGTGAACTTCCAGTAGCTAAAATTATTGTTTTTCCGCAGTATTCATCTTTATGTGTTGTAACAAGGAAGTTATCATTGTTTTTTTCTATGTTTTTTACAATTTCATTTTCATGCAATTCAATATATTTCATACACTGCAATTTCATTTTTTCAACTAATTCAAAACCTGAAATTGTGTCAAATCCAGGATAATTTTCCATTAGTGGAACTTCACGACCAATTCCACCAGCCAGTCCTTTATCCAAAATTAATGTTTTTGTTCCTTGTCTTCCTGCATAGATTCCAGCAGTTAATCCTCCAGGACCTGCTCCAACTATGATTATATCATAAGTTTTCATGTTAATAACCTCAATATTTAGTTAATTTAATTATATTGTTTGGGATTATTTAAAATTAATGAAAGTATTATTTTATTTTGATAAGTTTAAAAAAAGAAAAAAGAGATTAATTATTCGTTTTTCTTATATCTGTAATAACTAAAGATTAAAACAGCAAAAACAATAATTAACACGATTATAAAAGGTATTGGATTAATTTGTGTTTGTTTTGAAACATCTTTGTCAAGAAGTTCATGAACACTTTTTTCAGAGTCACCGGTTTTTGCTTCCTGTGAAGAGTCTGTTCCTACATTCACATTACTTTCAGTAGAGTTGCTGACAATTTTATTTTCATTGGAAACAATTTTATTAACTTCATTGCTTATGGCTGAAACTATATTGTTAATAATGTTGTCTGTATGATTGTTGCTGCTAATTTGTAACAGGTTTTGTTGTATTAGTTTCAGGATTTGCAGGAGTGTTTGGAGTTACTGGATTAGTTGGTTTTGGATTAGGAGTTATTGGATTTATACTGATGAATTTAGTTGGTATTTGGAAGGTGCCTGTTTTGTCATCAACTATTATAGTTGTATTGGTAGTTCCAAAATCATTTCTATCAATATTGGAATCTTTTGCTATTGAGTGTTCAATTACAAAGATTTTATTGTTCTTCGCATAATTGTCCATTATAAGATTATTGTGGAATATTACCTTGGAAGGTATATTGGGTGTTTCTTCATCAACATATATGACTCCACTTTCACCGTAATTGTTAGCAATAATTGAATTGGTTACTTCAAGAGGTCCGGATGTAATTATCCTTTGTTAGTATTTTTTTTCTAAGTTTGTAAAATTGTTCTCCTGCTACTGAAATAGCTCCGCCATTTTCATTTGCTTTATTGTCTTTAAAGATACATGTATCTGCATATACCTTACCACCGTGTTCACTGTGGATTGCACCACCGTAATCATGACCATCACCGTTTATAAAGGTTATATTAATAAATTTCACTGTTGAAACAGAATTGATTAATATAATGCTGTCTTTATGCTGCCCATCTATTATGATGTCTTTAGCATTTCCCTTTCCTTGAAATGTTAAGTTTTTATCAACTTTTATTCCGTTTTGGTAATAAGTTCCGGGTGTTAGATAAATGGTGGCTGAGCTATTTGCATCATTTACTGCTGTTTGTATTGAATCTTCGGGACCAATAGTTATCGAGTTATCAATATTATCGGATGTAACATTTTATTCAGCAGAAACTGCAGGAATAACGATTACTAAAAGTAAGAATATAAGAAGAATTGATAGTTTCCTTATATTTTCACCTCCATTTATAATATTTAAAAGGGTTTAAATAAAAAGTTTTTTCCTGTTTTGAAAATAAGTAATATCGTAAAAACATCGTTAAACAGCTAAATTAGCTATTTAAATAGATAATTATAATTTTTATTTTATGGATGTTAATCAACAGTATTATTGAATTTTAAATAAAAATAAGTAAAAGAGTTATTAACTCTTTTATAACATTTTCTGAATGGACTCTTTAACTATTCTGTTAACAATACTTCCGTCAGCTTTGCCTTTAAGTTCTTTCATACTCATTCCCATTAAAGGACCCATAGCTCCCATCTGGCGTTCTTTAACCATAGCTTCATTTTTATTGACAATGTCTTCTATGATTTGAGTAACTTCTTCATGGCTAAGCAAAGTCAGATTATTGTTTTTAGCTGTTATTTCGATTTCCTCATCAGGTGATTGTATTACGCAGGTTGTTAATTTGGTAACACTATCTTTAGCTATTTTGGAATCTGCTAAAAGTTGGAAAATATCTTTTAAGTGTCGGGTAGTTAAAATATCAATGTCAAGACCTTCCCTTTTAATTTCTCTTAAATCATAAGCAAGAAGGGAAGCTACTGGTGTTGGATCTACTTCAACATCAGTTAATATCTCTTCAAAGACATCAGCTTCTAATCTTTTAACTAGCTGGCTGGCTAAATCTTCACTTAAATTGTATTCTTTAATAATTCTTTCTTTTTTAACATCAGGAAGTTCCGGTAAGTTGTTTTTAATTGGTTCGACCAGTTCATCAGTTATTTTAAATAATGGAATATCTGTTTCAAGATACATCCTGTTAGCTGTAGGAAGAGGTCTCATATATTCAGTATTTCCATCGTCTAATGATTTACGTGTTTCTTCAACAACTCCTTCAAATCCGAGATTAGCTCTTCTTTTAACTTCTTCCAGTGCTGAAATAGCTACATTTTCATCATGTGCAACAATGATGAATGCATCCTGAGAACCAACATTCAAATAGTCTTTCACTGAATTTACTTCGTCCTGTGTAATACCGTATGCAGGTAGTTCGTCACTGTGGAATATTCCTGAAACTCCACGTTTTTTAGCATAACTTGCTATTTCAGTACCAAATCTTCTTCCAGGCTGAACTTCTTTTCCGATAAGTCCGTTGAAACCTTTTAATACAACTGCTTTTATGGATTCTGCTGAAGATAATATTTTGGACTTGGTATTTTCAAATAAGCTATCTAAATCATGAATTTCTTCAAGCACTTCAGCATTTCTTTTGTTCAATTCTTCTTTTATTTCAATTAATGCAAGCTGTCTTTGAACTTCATTTTCTACAATTTCGCTCATTAAATCAAGGTTTTGAACACCTTTAATTTCAACACGGGCTCCTTTTTCAATTGAAATATTTAAATCCTGTCTGATGGTTCCGAGACCTCTTTTTACATTAGTACTTCTTAAAACCTGACCGATCATATATGCAACTTCACGGACTTGATCAGGATGGTGCATAGACGGATCTGTTGTAATTTCTGCAAGAGGAATACCTAACCTGTCTAATCTAAATTCAGTGTAATCTTCAGTAGTTTCAATTCTTCTGGCTGCATCTTCTTCAAGACCTAAACTTTCAATAGCTACCCTGCCGTAAGGAGTGTCAAGATAACCGTCAGTTGCAGCAAGTCCTGTTCTTTGGAATCCTCCGGTGTTACTTCCATCAATAACCTGTTTTCTCATTGTATGGAATTCATCTACAATATGCATATTCATCAATGCAGCTATTGTAATACAGATTTCAAGAGCTTCTTTATTTAAGCTGTGAGGAGGTTCATCATCACTTTCAACAAGACAAGTGTGGTGGTCATAAGATTCATATTTGAAGTTTAAACCACGTAAAGACTCCTGAAGAGCAGCCCTGTCAATTTCACCAAGTTCACTTTGTGTTGGCCTTAAGTTTCTCTCAACAATTTCATTGTAATCTTCATCAACTAACTCGGTTTTACAAGGACAAAAGAGTTTATGTTTAGTATTTAATTGCTGATGAATTTCAAGTCCCATTTTAAGTCCTAATTTTTCCCAATCCATTTTCACACGACCTTAATTTAAGAAATATTTGATTGAAGACTTTTCATTAAATTCTCCAGCTATATTTTTATTCATTAGTTTTGCAACTTCTCCAATATCATTAGTTTGACCTAAAACCCAGCTTAATTTAACATAAGCGGTTTCAGGAGTCATATCTCTTCCAGATATAACTCCTGCATTTAATATTTCTCTTCCGGTGGAATAAACATTCATATTTACTCTACCGTATAAACACTGGGAAGTCATGACAACAGGAATATTTTCATCATGTGCTCTAGCTAAAGGAGTTATTAATTTGTCTGGGACATGTCCAAGACCGGTTCCTTCAATAACAAGACCTTTATATCCTTTATCAATATGATATTCAATAAGCTCTTCACAGATTCCAGGAAAACTTTTGATAAGCCCTACTTTTTCTTCAACAGCACTGTTGACTTCCAATTCATTTTCATTTCTTTTAGTGTATCTGTAATTAGGGTTAATGTCAACAGAATGATTTTCAATTTTAGCTATTGGTTCATAGTTAATGCTTCTAAATGTATCTCTGCGGCTGGTGTGCATTTTACGGACTTTAGTACCTTTATGAAGATAAGTGTAGGAATCATTTAAACTTCCATGCATACATACGCTGACTTCAGCAATATCTGATTTTGCAGCTACTACAGAATCAATGAGGTTCATATTAGCATCACTGGATGGCCTGTCTGAACTTCTCTGAGCTCCTGTTATTACAATTGGAACCGGTGTTTTTAACATGAAACTTAATGCAGCAGCAGTGTAGTGTAATGTGTCAGTACCGTGAGCTATTACAATACCGTCAGAACCATCAGATATGTCATTAGCTATTGATTCGGCAGCTTCAACCCAATATTTAGGTTGCATATTTTCACTTAAAATATTGTACAGTGCTTTAACATTATAATTGGCATAATCTAATAATTCAGGGTTTGCTTTAATTAAATCAGCTGCTGTAAATTTAGGGTGAACTGCTCCAGTTCTATAATCAATAATTGAAGAAACAGTTCCTCCTGTAGATATTATTGAAATATTTTGTTTTGAAGGGTCGTGAGCTATATCTTCAGCCCCATAACCAATTTTCGGTTTGTCACCTTTTTGAATCAGTTCAGCTTGTGTATTTTCAATAGCTACACCGACATTGTATCCGCTGTCTAGTTTTAAAACTAAATATCCGTCTTCACTATCTTCAGATCTATCTAATAAGATACCTTCATAGGAGATATCCTCTTTATTGATTTTAATGGTATCTCCTATGGTAATTCCATTATTTTCCAAGTATTTTTTAGCTATTTCTTTATATGTCATGAAACCACATTTAATTTAAGAGTTGTCTTTTACCCATTGCGCTCCAGCTTTTAAAACATCAATATTTACATCAATGACTTTAGGTTTGGATGCAAACATATGTTTAATAGCATTTTCATAGGATTCTGGTGCTAAAGTTTTCTTCAATTCCATTAAAACACCAATTAAAGCAGTATTTGCAGTTCTTGTGTTTCCAAATTTTTCAGCTATTTCAATTGAAGGAACTTTGATTATATTGATGTTTTTATCAACTTCAACATCACCTATACGGGAATCATAGATAATAGTTCCGTTTTCTTTAACATCTTTGGCAAATTTCTCTAAAGACGGTTTGTTTAGAGCAATGAGAATGTCAATATCTTCTACAACTGGAGTTCCTATGGTTTCATCAGAAATTACAATGGAACAGTTTGAGCTTCCTCCCCTTTGTTCTGGTCCGTAACTTGGATACCATGAAACATGTTTGCCTTCACTGCAGGCAGCCTGAGCTATTGTAAGACCTGCACTTAAAACACCTTGTCCTCCAAATCCGGTTACTTTTATGGTTACAGGTTCCATACCAGTACTTTCACAGTAAGCGGAGTCTCCGCTTCTGTCTACATTGAATATTTTATCTAGGGAATCGATTGTGTAATCATTTTCAGGTCTTATAATTGGTTTTCTGTCTTTCAATTCATTTCTGAAGTTTTTGACCGGAAACTCTTTTTCCATCTGATTTTCAAGGAAGTCTTGAACACCTTTTGCATCTTGTTTTAAGTTGGTAGGACATGGGGATAAGATTTCTACAAATGAATATCCTTTTCCTTCTTTTTGAATGGTTAATGCCTGTTTGATAGCATATTTTGCAAGTCTGATTTTTAAAGGAGTAGCTAGTGAAACTCTTTCAATAAATACTGGCGCCTTTAAGCTGTCAATTAATTCACACATATGGGTTGGATATCCTGCATAATCAGGATCTCTTCCTGTTTGACAGGTAACAGTTTTTTCTCCAACTAAAGTTGTTGGTGCCATTTGTCCACCAGTCATTCCATAAACTGTATTGTTTACAAAGAATACTGCTATTTTTTCTCCTCTGTTTGCTGCTTGTAATGTTTCATTTAAACCAATGGATGCTAAATCTCCGTCTCCCTGGTAACTCATTACAATTGCATTATCTTCTGCTCTGGAAATACCTGTAGCTACTGCAGGTGCTCTTCCATGAGCTGTTTGTACATTTCCGCAGTTGAAGTAGTAATAAGCAAATACTGAACATCCTACAGGAGAAATCATGACACATCTTTCTTGTATTCCAAGTTCATCCATACATTCTGCAATTAATTTATGGATAATTCCGTGTCCACATCCTGCACAGTAATGTGTAGTGGTTTGGTTAGTTTCACCTTTTCTTGGAAAAGATGGATAAATTGACTCAGGACGTTTACGTATTGATAATTCATAATCTTCTAGGTTTTTTGGTGCTAAACTTTTTTCATCCATTTTTTCACATCCCTAATCAATAATATATTTTCCTGTTTTTCCTTTTTCGGAAGTACCTTTTGGTAATTCTTCATCAATTTCAGCTATTTCGTAAATCTTTTTAAGAATCTGTTTAAGTTCAATTAAGTTTCCACCCATCCTGTTGACAAGGTAAGTATTTTCTTTTCTTAAAGCAGCTAACTGTATATCTTCCAATAACTGACCGTTACTCATTTCTACAGAAACGAAACTTACTCCCTTATCACCAAGCTCTTTAATTTTTTCTTCTGGGAATGGTGATAATGTAATAGGTCTTAAAAGTCCTACTTTTAATCCTTTTTCACGGGAAACATCAACTGCACTTCTGGCTACTCTACTACTAATTCCATAAGATACTAAAACAATTTCAGCATCGTCAAGTTTGTAATCTTCGTATTCAACTTCATTTTCAGCTATTTTAGCATATTTTTCCTGAATTTCAAAGTTGAAGTCTTCTAACTGGTCAAAATCAAGGAAAATGGAAGTGACTAAATTTTCCATTGTGTCTTTGTTTCCACGTACTGCCCAGGATTCATCTATTGTAGGGTCAACAGCTTCTTTTGGGAATTCTAAAGGTTCAGCCATTTGTCCAAGAGTACCGTCAGCAAGTACAACAACAGGATTTCTGTATTTATGAGCTAATTCAAATGCTTTCATAGTTAAATCGCACATTTCCTGTACACTGTTTGGAGCTAAAACTATATTTTTATAATTACCGTGACCTCCACCTTTAACTACCTGATTATAATCTCCCTGTTCAGGTCCAATATTACCTAATCCTGGTCCTGCCCTCATAATGTCAACAATTACTGCAGGCAATTCTGCACCAGCCAGATAAGTAAAGCCTTCCTGCATTAAACTTATTCCAGGTCCGGAAGATGCAGTCATAACTCGGTGTCCTGTTGAAGCTCCTCCATATATCATGTTGATTGAAGCTTCCTCACTTTCTGCTTGAACGAAGTTTCTGTTAACCATTGGGAAGTATTTGGATGCTTCGTGAAGAATTTCACTTGCAGGTGTAATTGGATATCCAAAGAAACAGTCGCATCCAGCATACATTGCTCCAATGATAACTGCAGTATTTCCTTTTACCATTTGATTAGTCATTGTCTTCCTCCTTTTTAGTATATACATAAACTTCGAGAGCTAAGGGTTCTGGGCATGTAAGGAAACAATCCCTGCATCCGCTGCAACCTTCTCCGCTGTAATATGCATAGCGATATCCTGCTTTATTAAGCTCACTACCTATTTTAATAACATTTTGGGAGCATCCTAAAACACATCTCCCGCAGCCTTTACATTCTTCTTTGTGTATTATTGGATATGATACATCAGCCATTTTACCATCTATTCCTTTTTGTTATCGTTATTTCTGATTTCTACTCTTCTTATTTTTCCACTTATTGTTTCTGGAATTTCATCCACAAATTCAATTAATCTTGGATATTTATAAGGAGCTGTAACTCTTTTTACATGATTTTGAATTTCTTTTTTAAGTTCTTCGGAACCTTCGTATCCTGGTTGCAATATGATTGTAGCTTTTACGATTTGTCCTCTTATTTCATCAGGATATGCAGTAATTGCACAGTTACTTACTGATTCATGGGATAATACTGCACTTTCTACTTCATAAGGTCCAATACGGTATCCTGAACTTTTAATAATATCATCATTTCTTCCTATGAAATGGATATATCCGTCTTCGTCCTTCCATGCGGTATCTCCGCAATGGTAGTAGCCGTCATGCCATTGTGCAGCCTGTTTTTCAGGATTTTTGTAATATTCTTTAAATAAACCAGGACTTATGCCATGAGATACATCAATACAGATTTCACCTTCCTGACCTATGTCAACTTCTTCATCATTTTCATTTAATAATTTAACATCAAATAACGGGCTTGGTTTTCCGATAGAACCTAATTTTGCATCTATCCAGTCAAAAGTTGCAATAGTCAATACTGTTTCGGTTTGACCGAATCCTTCCTTAATTCTCAGTCCGGATATTTCTTTAAACCTTTTTGATACTTCAGGAGGTAATGGTTCTCCAGCTGTTGTTACATGATGTATGTTTGAAAAGTCATATCCTTTGATGTTTTCTTTAATTAAGAATCTGTATATTGTTGGAGGAGCACAGAAAGTGTTTACTTTATTTTCAATAACTTTTTCAAGTAATTTAATACCGTTGAATCTGTCGTAATCATATATGAAAACTGCAGATCCTGCAATCCATTGTCCGTAGAAGTTTCCCCAGACTGCTTTTCCCCATCCGGTATCTGCTGCTGTGTGGTGTATACCGTCTTCTTCTACTTTATGCCAATATTTAGCTGTTGGAATGTGTCCTAATCCGTAAGTTTGTTTGTGAGCTACCATTTTAGGAAGTCCGCTTGTACCTGATGTGAAATAAATTAATGAAATGTCATCTGCAAGCACTTCATCGTCTCCGGTCGGTCTTTCAAATTCATCGCTTTCCTCTTCGATAGCTTTATTAAAATTAATCCAGCCGTCAAGATCCCTTTCAATTACACATTTTACCAAATCAGTGCCAAGTTCCTTTTGAGCTTCTTCATAATCTGGAATTAATCTGTCTTCTTCAACAGTTACGATAAGTTTGACATTGGCATTTTTTATCCTGAAATCAATATCATGAAGTTTTAACATGTGGGTTGCAGGAATAGCTACTGCTCCGATTTTATGCAATGCAACCATGGTAAACCAGAATTCGTATCTGTTTTTTAAGGTAAGCATTACTTTATCACCTTTTTTAATGCCTTTTTTAGTAAAAAAGTTTGCAATTTTATTACTATACTTTTTAACATCTGAAAAGGTGAAAGTGTGTTTTTCATCTTCATCGTTTGTCCAGATTAAAGCGATTTTTTCAGGGTCTATTTCAGCATATTTGTCGATTACATCAAACCCGAAATTAAAATTGTCAGGATATGTTATTTTAAAATTTTTGTGAAAATCTTCATATGAGTCAAAATCAACTCTATTTACATAATCTTCAATTAATGATGTCATATTATTAACCTCTGTGGTTTTACATTATTATAGCTAAAAATTTAGCTTTTTCATCGTTAAGTGCAACCATAGCATGTCTATGGCTGGAATCAAAGAAGATTGAATCTCCTTCGTTTAATGTAATTTCATTATTGTGGATATAAAATTTTAAAGAGCCTTCAAGAACATAGTTAAATTCCTGTCCAGGGTGACTGTTTAATGAAGGAACTGCGTCTTCTTTAGGATCCACAGTTACAATAAAAATTTCAGCTTTTTTGTCAATGAATTTGGTACATAAATTTTCGTATTTGTACTCTTTTCTTCTTTCTACTGAAATACCTTTATCTGCACGGGTAACATCGAAAATATTCATTCTGGTTTCTTCACCAGTTAAAAGTAAACCTAAATCAACTTGAAATTTATTTGCAATTTCGCATAAGAAACTTGCTGGTATGTCTACTTCACCATTTTCATATTGTTTATACATTGTTTCATCAATATCTAATTCCTCTGCAAAGTCTTGAATGGTAATATCAGAGAGTTCTCTTAATTCTTTTACTCTATTACCAATATTTTTATTATATTCGTTCAAAGTAAACACCTCAGTTATATGTTAATTTTATTAAAATTATTAGTGTATTATTATATATATAACAATAATTATTATAATGATGTAAGTATGATTTTTAATTTATATAAACCTTATTAAAAATCGTGATAATTCGTTATGAATTTTGAAAAATTAATTTTTTATGAAAGAATAGTTTATATACTAAAAAAAGTTATAAGTAATTTTTAGTTAAAAAAAATATTTCGGGGGAATTCAAATGGCATCTTCAGACATATCTGATATTGTAATTTTTAAAAAGAAATTAGGATTAAATTATGAAATAAAACAAAAATATGTTGGACTTAAAATGAAAGAAAATAATATACTTTCATTTAATTTCAGAGTACCTTCAGCTTTAAGAGATGAAGTTCTTGAATATTTCAACAGATTTCAGATGGGTGAACCAACTGCTGTAGATATTGGTGGAACTGGTGATATTAAATGTATTTTTAAAGGTATCTCTCCGGTTTTAAGAGAAGAAAATGCATCTGAAGATTATTATGCATTGTCTGTGTTATTGCAGGAAACTGGAAAAACCGTTCCTTCAGAAGAAGAATTATGTGAAACCTGCTCTCATTGCGGATTCCACTAAATTTCTATTTTTTAATTTTCTTTAAACCATTGTATGGTTTCATTAATCTGTTTTTCAAAGTTGGATGAATCAGCTTTGAAATTAATTTCACTCATTTTGTCAATATCAGCTATTGAATGTTCAATATCTCCTTTTCTCTTATCAACATATACAGGTTCCAAATCGCTTTCCATAGAATCTGCAATTATTTCATATAATCTGTTTACTGTTAATTTTTCACCTGTAGCTATATTTACAGGCCCGGTATAATTTGATTCTGCTGCAGCTATATTTGCTTTTGCAACATCTTTTACAAATATGAAATCTCTTGTTTGCTGACCGTCTCCGTAGATTATAGGATGTTCATTATTGAGTATTGCATCAATAAAATTTGGAATTACTGCAGCATACTGAGAGTTTTTATCTTGTTTGGGGCCGAATACATTAAAATATCTTAAAGCTATTGATTTCAAACCGTAACTTTCTTCAAATGCCTGCAGATATAACTCACAATTTGCTTTGGATGCCGCATAAGGTGAAGTAGGCATCATCAATTCACTTTCTTTTAAAGGCATGTTTGCATTGTTTCCGTAAACTGCTGAAGATGATGAAAATATTACTTTTTTCACGTTCTGGTTTTTTGCAGCTGTCAGTAATTTGATAGTTGAGTTTACATTATTGTCATTGCATTTGATGGGGTCATTTACACTTAATGGAACACTGGCCATAGCTGCAAGATGGAATATGTAATCTGTATCTGCAAATGTTTCATCTAAATTCATATCATTTAAGTTATTTTTTATAATGGTCAAATTTTCATGAGCTGGGTTTTTCAAGTTTTCTACTTTTCCTGAAGAAAGATTATCTATTATAGTGACATTATTGTCTTCGATTAGTTCATCTGCAATGTGTGAACCTATAAAACCAAGTCCTCCGGTTATTATTATATTTTTATTTTTCATTTAGACCACTTGACATTCTATTATTGCTGTATAAGCTATTTTTAAGTAACAACATTTATATATTTTCATTTGTAATAATTAATAATTATAGAGAGGAATATTATATGTTTAATCTTAGTATGGTGCATTCATGTGTTTATAGTGGTGCTTATGGCCTTGCAAATATTAATATTTCTAGTTTTGATGCTGCATTATGTTATATTGTAGCAATTGCAGTATCAATTGTAGTTGCTTTAATTTTACGAGTTCCATTATTACCAAGTAAACCATATATGTATTCTTTTGATGTAAGTGCGTTATATCCTACTCCAGTAATAGCTATAGGTATTCTTTCACTTTTCTTTGTTTTAGGTTATACATTTATCTACAATGGATTAGTGTTGTCTGTAGTTATTGGTGTATTAACTGCATTATTTGTGAAATATTTGTTTTATGAAGTATTTCCAAAACCTTTACAAGATAATGAAGAGGAGGCCGGCTAATGAATGAGATAATTGGTATTATAGTAGCATCTGTTATCTGTTGGTTAAACTTCGTTATTATTGATACTTATTTTGGACTTCCACAACAGCCTGGAGTTAAAGGGGTTCAGACTGTTGGAGATTCAATTGAAAAACGAAATGGAGATATTGCTGGTGGATTTTTCCAAGGAAATATTTTATGTTCTCCTGATGCTTCTGCCGGTACATTAATAGCGTCTATTGGATATATGATTTTAGGAATTCCTGGAGGTATACTGGCCGCTTTCTTTGTATTTATGGGAAATAGATTGTGTGCAGATCCAGGTTATGCCGGAACTACCGGTTCTTTAACTATAACTGTTATATTGTTTGTATGTTCATTTGTAGGTTTGACTCCTGAAATGTTTATAGCAGGGATATGTATAGCTATTTTAACAATTCAAGGAATTGATCAAGTCAGAGCATCTATTATCCTGGGTAAAATAGCTAAAAAGTTCAATAGGCATGCTAAAGAGTGATTATATGTATGTTGAAATAATAATTGGGATAATATTAATATATGTGGCATTAAGGGCTTTAATAACTGAAAATAGAGTTTCAAAATTGCTTTATTTAAATGTCATTGGCTTTGGAGTTCCTGCATTAATAGCTTTGGTAATTAAAACACCATTTGCATTTGTAGTTGCTGCTGCATTTTTCATATGTTCTACAATTAGTGCTAATGCTATTGCAACAAGTTTGGATAAGCTTGATGATGAAATAATTCTTGATTGAGGCGTTGAAATGGAATTTGTTGTATCAATTATTGCAATAGCTTTAATGTTAATCGGAGCATTTGGAGTAATATTATTGAAAAAACCATTAGACAAAGTAATTATGTTTTCCATAATGGATGCAGGTTTTTTACTTGTTGTGGTGCTATTTAGATATTTGGATGTTGCAATGTTTGTTGCATTGTCTGATCCTTTATGTACTTTAATTTTTATTATGGCTATTGTTAAAATTAAAGAAATTAGACAAAGAAAAGTTAAAAGTGGTGAGTTACATGATTGATGTTAATCTGTTCTTTTATGTTGGTATTTTTCTAGCTATTGTAGGTAGTTTAGCTACTGCATGGGGTCCAGGTGTAAAAGACCCTATTATAAGAACATTCAATACAGAAGTGGCTTCTATTGGAGTTTGTTTGGTGCTGTTAACTTATAATCATGTTTTAGCTTTATTAACATTACTTGCAACAACTGTTGTTATTACTTTTGTTTTGTTTAGAGCAATTATTCGTTTAGAAGAAATGGGGGCAGACGTATGAGGATAGGAGCTTTATGGAATAAATTGGCTAATCCAAAAAATGTTCCGAGGATTTTTGCTTTTTCATTGGGAATAATCCTTTTAATAGGTTTTATTGTTCCGATGAGTTTAAATCCTGGTCAAATTTATCCCAGACCTGAACCTCAAGAACAGATGGATGCTGGATTAGCTGTAGCACCTTATGATAGGGGAGGAGAAATTTTAAAAACTCCAGGTATAGTTATGGCTCAGTTTCCTCAAAATGCTGAAGAAATTGGTATGATTACATCATATATGTCACCAGTAGCTTTATGGGTTTCTCAGATTTCACCATATTTCGGTACATCTATTTATTCTTCTCCTGGTGGATTAATTGACGAAATATTGTATTATACTCGTGGTTTTGATACAATATTGGAATCTTCCATATTGATGATGTCCTTTATTATAGCTTCATGGCTGTCTATGAATTATACAATGAATAGAAAAAATGATGAAAACGAAATAAGAGATAATGTTAAGAAGGCTATAGGGGATTCAGTAAAAGTAGCTAATGAAGTTAAAATAAATGATGCTAAATCCAGAGCCAGGCAATTAAGGAGGGATAATTAATGGTATTGGTTCCTGAGTTTGTTCCTCAAGCATTTATATCAATGTATTTGCCGGCAATTTATGCAGGTTTGATTATCGGATTTATAGGATCAATAGCTATTGCTATGAAAAAAGAAGAAATTCATATACTTATTCTTACAGATTTAATTGGTCTTGCAATGATTTTTGTTGTTTCTGCTGTAGGAACTGATTTGGCTGAATCTCTGATTTTACCTGGTTTGGTAGTTGAACTGGCTGAAACATTAGCTATTTCAGAGATTTTACTTTCAAGGGAAATGCATATCATTGAACAGAATCCTAAAAGAAGCTTGCCTGAAGGCACTTCATTATTCCCGATTCCATTTAATTTGGATTTGGAAATTATGACTACAGCACCTAATTTCATTGCTTTGGCTTTAATAGCTTATGGTATCTTTTTAACCGGATTTACTGGTGGTGCAGTAGCGGGTGGGGGAATTTTATTATATGCAATTTCTAAAAAAGCAAGAGGTTTGCCTGTTTTCACTTTAGAAGGACTTGGTGGAGTTTCAGGTATTGCTTGGTGTTTATGGATTATTGGATTTGCATTATTCTTTATAATGCCTAAGTTATGGTTATTAAGTTTATTCTTAGCGGCTTGTGGATTGTTATTAAAAGTAGCTTCAAAAGTTGGTTTAATTGGAGTGCTTATGAGAGAAGATATGAATAAGGAGTAAGTAAATATGGATTTTAGTACACTTGGTGGAAATTTATTGGGTACAGTTCCTTTTGGGGATATTGTATTGTACTTCACACCTCTTAATTTGTTTTTATTTGCTGTAATGTTAGGGTTTACCTTATTGATAGCTGTAAGTAAACCAGAAACACAAGTCGAAGCTACTTTCATGAAACTTGGAAATACAGATGTGAAAGTAGGTCCAAAAGAGTTTAAGCAAAGAAGATTTTTATCTGTAATCTGTGGTATAGCTTCTGCAGGGGCAATGATTACTGGAGATTTGTTTAACTTTACTTTGTTCATAGCATTAATTGGTATTGTGAATATTGGTATTGTTTCAGCTGTAAGGCAGGTTAGTGTTTTAAACTCTGCTTTTAATTATGGTTTAATAGCTATGATGTGTAGTTTGCCGTTATTTGGTGGAGCAGCTATTGTCCTTGCTTCTTCTGGAACATTGAGTTTGCTGGTGCTAAATCAAATGCATGCAACTCCAATGATGATTTTTGGTGCTTTACTGATGCTGCTTGGAATTTTGGGAGAGTGTGGTGTTGCACCATTCTTTGCAAGTAAGGCAGAAATGTTTAGAACTCCAGGTTCTCCATTTTTGGTTATTATTCATTTAAGTTCATTATTTGTTATTATTAGAGCAGTGGAGATATTATTATTAGTTTTATGGTAGTGAGAGTATGGATATTCAAAAAATTATAAGTATTATATTATTGGCAATCTCTACATTGGCTATATTGGCTGCTTTAATATTTGATATGGCCAGCTGGGCTGTGTATGTAATAGCTATTTTCGGAATTCCATTATGGATTTTAGGTTTAGGTTTATTAACAATGGCCAAACCGAGAAAAGATGATAAGGAAGAAAGGATAAAAGAACCATTTACAGGATATTAGTGGTATTATGAATTTGATGGCAGATATTTTAATTAATGTAATAATCGCATTCCTTGCAGGCAGTTTGCTTTTAGGTTTGCACAGAAAAGTCATTGCTCGTGTTCAGCTTAGACCGGGCCCTCCAATTATTCAGCATTTATTACATTCTTTAAAGTTCTTTTTTAAAGAATCTTCATTTCCAAAAACTGTTTCAATGCCATTTTATGTTGGTATTGTTGTTATTTTGGCTATAATTTGGGTTGTTGGTGTTATTGTAGGTCCTGTAGCTCATGATTCATTACTTATCCTGTTTGGTGTTTATGCAGTTTACAAAATTGTGGAACATAATTCCGGATCAAGTTCTGGTTCTCCTTATGGTAAACTGAGCTGTGTAAGGGCAGTTTTATCTGCAGCTACTGAACTTCCATTATTTGCAGCTATTGTTCTTGTTTATTTAAAAACAGATTCCATGAATATTGGAAAAATTATAGCATATCAGGGAGTTCATGGTCCTTTGGCATTTTCCATTCCTTTAGCTGCTCTGATGTTCTTTATGCTGATTATATCCAAGTCTCCGTATTCTCCATTTGGAATTACAAAAGGTAAAGATTTAATTTCCGGATTTGAAACAGAACACTTTGGATTCTTAAGAGGATTTATAATGTTTTCAGAGTCTGTTTCATGGTATGTGATGCTTTGGGTATTTTTAACAATATTCTTTGGACCTTTATCTCCGGTTTATTATGCTTTGGGAATGATAATTATAACATTTATTACTGGATTTATTAATGCTGTAACTCCAATGTTAAATCCGAACCATTCTGTTATGACTCAGATAACAATTGGTGCGGTTTGTTTTGTTGGAACACTTTTAATGATATTTGTATGAGGTTGAGATGATGAATGATAAAGCTACAATATATTTAACTTCTTTAGTTGGATTTGGTGCAGTGGTTCTTACTTTAATAACTACTTTCCTTCATACAACTTTAATTGGATATATGGTTATTTTAATGTTATTTTGTACTGCATTAATTATTTTAACTCTTAAAGGGCATTTTTCTCACCATATTGAGAATTTAGAAAAGTTATTTTTTGTCATAACTTTTATAGTGATTATATGTTTATTTATAATAAGATTTAGACCAGTTTAGAGATGATATTATGTTGGAATTTTTAATTTATTTACTTGCATTTATTATAGGGTCAATAATTGGATTATTATACAGTTATAAGCAGCATGGAGAACCTTTCATTGTTAAAGGTTTAAATGTTGTAATGTGTGTGGTTTCAGTTATTGGTTGGATGCTGGCAGTTAATTGTCAATTTTCTCAAGGTTTGATAGCTGTCGGTCTTCTTTTGGCTGGTTTTGTAATAGGTGAAAGACCGGGATATGGTAGGATAGAGACTTTAATAGGAATAATTGCTGCTGTTATTGTTTATTTGATAATGCATTTAATCTAGTTGTGATTGTATGGATAATGAAGCTAAACTTAATTTAATGAAAAAAAGAGTGATTGGAAGTTTTAAATGGCAGGAAGATATAATAATTCCTTTTTCAAAAGAATTTGGATGCACAACTGAAGATTTGGAAGATTTGTTTATGGATTTATTGGATATGTCTTCTTTAGAAGCATTACATGGAACATTGGAAATTGCCAATCACAAATGTTTACTTGAAAGATTGGATGCTGATTTAAGGTTGCCCTGGTATGTGGATGTATTGGAGTTATTGTCTGTAGAACAGGGTGATGAACTTAAAAATAAAGTGGCTAATGAGATTATTGATGGGAAATCTTATGATATTGCTTTAGATGAGGGTAGAAAGGATTTATTTAATTTATTAAAGAATATAAATAATGAATAGTATAAATATAATAATTAATAATTTTGAGAGGCTTATAGATGTTAAATGCTATTAAGGATGTTGTGAGGAAAAGCTCAATTCATGTTTGTATTGTGAATTGCGGAGGATGTAATGGGTGTGATGTTGAACTGGTTGCATTAACTTCTCCAAGATATGATTTAGAGCAGTATGGTATTTATGTTCATAACAATCCTCGTGAAGCTGATGTTTTATTATTGACTGGTGCTGTTACCGAGCAGTGGGTTGATAATTTAAAGAGAGTTTACGATAAAGCTCCTGAACCAAAAATTGTAGTGGCTGTTGGAAATTGTCCTCAATCAGGAGATGTATTTAATCAGGAAGGTGGAAAAGTTTATGCTCCTGCTTCTGATTTTATACCTGTTGATGCAGAGATACCTGGTTGCCCACCTAGACCTAGTGAAATTTTAGAGGCAATTTTAGCTGTGGGTCCACAGGCTATTGCTAATCGTGGGAGGGAAAAGAAATGATATTACCTATTGGTCCGATTCACCCATATTTAAAAGAACCGATAAGGCTAAAACTTCAGACCGAAGGAGAAAGAGTTGTTAAAGCCGAAATTGAATATGGTTATGTTCACAGAGGGATTGAAAAGATAATTGAAGGTAAAACTTGGCAAAAAGGTATTTATTTGGCTGAAAGAGTTTGCGGAATATGTTCTTATGAACATACTCAATCATTTGCAGAAACTATTGAGAGAATCTCCGGAGTTTATGCACCTTTAAGAGCTCAGTTTTTAAGGGTTATTACAAATGAATTAGACAGGATTCAAAGTCATTTGCTTGGTAATTCTACATTTTTCAAATCTATTGATCATGAAACATTATATATGCAATCTTTGGATATAAGGGAATATGCAATGGATTCTATTGAACTGTTAACTGGAAATAGAGTTAATATGGGTTGGAATGTAGTAGGTGGAGTTAAAATGGATGCTGATGAACGTCATTTCAAACCGATTCTTGATAATCTGAAAATTATTGAAGAGAGAATTCCAAGATTAAGAGAGATTTATGCAGAAGGTCCTGCTATTGGAATGCGTTCCCGTAATGTTGGAGTAATGACTAAAAAAGAAGCTATTAAAGGAAAAGCTGTAGGTCCTATTGGAAGAGGATCCGGATTAAAGCATGATTTAAGGGAAGACCATTATACTTACAACGACCACTTTGATTTTAAAACCATCTGGAGAAAAGAAGGGGACAATTATGCAAGAACCTTAAACAGGATTGATGAAATACCTGAGTGTATCAGTTTAATCAGGCAGGCTATTGAAAACATGCCTAAAGGAGATATTCGTGTTCCTGTTGATATTAAATCAGGATATGCTGAATGGAGAAATGAAGCTCCTCGTGGTGAAGTAAGTTATATGATTGAAACCAACGGTAATTTAATTAAACATATTTCCATCAGGACTCCAAGTATTTCAAATATGGATTCCTGTGCAAAATATATGATTAAGGATGTTGCTACTGTTGCAGATGCAGTATCCACTTATGCATCAAGTGATCCTTGTGTTGCATGTGCAGAAAGAGTTGCTATTACTGATAAAAAAGGCAATACAACTACTAAAAATATTTTTGAGGTAAGGTAAAATGTCTTCTTTGATGTGGTATATTTATGATTTTGCCAGAAAAGCATGGGCACAGGGATTTACTAATGCCAAAACCAGTCCGGAAATTGTAGAAAAACCATCCAGATTTAGAAACTTTCCAAATGTAATTAAAGAATATTGTATTGGTTGTGGTGCTTGCATTTCTTCATGTCCGTCTCCAAATGCAATTAAATTAGTTCGTGATGAGGATGATGAAACAAAGGAAGGCGTTACTTATCCGATAATAAATAAATCTGCCTGTATCAGATGCGGTTTTTGTGCAGAAGTCTGTCCGACTGAACCTAAAACTTTAGAATGTGGGGAAAATCATTTATTGAAGCCTGAATTTAATATTATTCCTTCTAAAAGACAATTTATCATTGACGATTATCTTTGTATCAGATGTAAAAAATGTATGAAACAATGTCCTGTCGGAGCAATCCATGTTGAAGATGACGGCAAGGTTGTTGTAAATCCATTTAAATGTATTTCATGTGGAGAATGTCTTGATGTTTGTCCGGTAAACGGTGCTATGAAAGGAGTTTTCGTTGACAATATCCAAGATCAAAAAGAGCTGATAGCTCAGGTTGTAACTTTTCTTGAAAAATACATTAACAATAAGGAAGAAGATTTAAGGTCCCTGAAAAAAGACAGGCTTTTACAGTATAATTTCCCGCTTTCCGATATTTTTGATAAAGCATTGGAAATAATATCTGATGAAGAGATAGCTTTAGAAATATTAACTAATGCTATTAACAGACTTAAAATTAGAATTATTGACTGGGATAGTGAAACCTGCAAGAAATGTCAAATGTGTATTCCGGATTGCCCTACTAAAGCAATTTCCTTTGATGAAAAGAATGACACTATTGTGAGAAATGAAAATAAATGTTTACGCTGTAGTATTTGTTATCAGTCCTGTCCGTTTTCAACAATTAAATATTTCATTTCCAAATTCTCTTTAGAAGAGGATGAAAATGGTGAAAAGATAGTAAATGTTACAGTCAAAGCTTCAAATTTAAATGAAGAGGTAGTTATGGGTTGAGTGTTATGATTGATAGTTATACTAAAACTCCAAGACCTTTAAGGGATGTAGATGTTGAATCTTCAATTAATCAGAGCAAATGTGCAAATTGTACAGACAAGCCATGTCTTGAGTCCTGTCCGATTGAAGCAATATATGTTGATCCTAATGACGGTTTTACTAAAATAAAAAGTACCTGTTTTGGTTGTGTATTATGTCGTAATGCTTGTCCTTATGATGCAATACATATGGATGTGGATATTGCAGAACCAATTAAGGAAAACGTTCCAAATATCAACACAAAATTATGTAAATCCTGCGGGGCATGTGTTCAGGCATGTAAAACAGGTTCAATTAAAATTCATGCAGTTGACACTGGAGAAGCTTACAGTGTAATAAATCCTGATACCTGTGTCAGATGCGGATATTGTTTTAGAGTCTGTCCGACTGATGCAATTAAATATGGTCAGCTTCTTCCAAAAACAGTTAAAGGCGGAAAAGTTATTATTGTTAACCAGGATGTTTGTATCGGTTGTATGACCTGTACCAGAGTTTGTCCGGCAGCAGGTGCAATCAATGTTTCCAAAACTAATAAATTGCCTTATATTAATCCGGGATACTGTGCAAGATGTGAGGAGTGTATGCATTCCTGTCCGTCAACAGCTATTAAATATTCTTCACGTAAAAAAGCATTTAAATTATATAGTGAGATTAAGTCTTATGACATGGTTTCTGAAATTGTAGATAAGGATATGAAAAGATTATCTATTGATTTAATTGGATTAAACGGTTCTCTTAAGAAAATATCAAAAACATTATCTTTGGAATTTGATGATGTTGATTATGAGGGATATATTCAATATAATGTCAATGACATGATGAACAGAGAGTTGAATTTAAGTTTAGGGGAAAATATTGAAATTAAAAAATTCGGCAAGCTGTTTGAATCTTATTTGATAAACCGCGGCATTGAAGTATTTGACAAAAAATGTATTGCATGTGGTGAATGTTTAAACAGTTGTCCGACTGGTGCAATATCACTTGATGCTCCAAAACCAATTGTCATAGATGAAAATAAATGTGTTTACTGTGGAAGATGTGTTGGAGACTGTCAGTTTGGAGCAATCCGAGCTTATGATGATTATTTCCATAGTAAAGGATGTGATTTGTTCTTCAGCAGGTCTGATCTGAAAGGCCAAAGGGAAGCTGACTTTTCATTGGCCAGTGAAAAATGTCAAAGCTGTGGAATTTGTGTTAAAAATTGTCCGACTGATGCATTGATACTTGAAGGGGATAAAGTTACTTTTAATGAGGAAAACTGTATTTATTGCAGACAATGTGAGGCAATTTGTCCTGTAACTGCAATAAAATTAGTTAATTTCAGGTGATTATGTGTTTGAAAAATCATTTATTACAGACTGTGAAGGTCCATTAACTTTAAATGACAATGCTTTTGAGTTATGTGCACATTTCATTGAGGATGGAGATGAATTATTTAAAATTCTTAGTTTATATGATGATTATCTTGTAGATGAAGTTAAAAAAGATAATTATAAAGCAGGCAACACACTGAAATTAATCTTGCCCTTTTTTGCTGTTGAAAATCTTAAAAATGAAGATTTGATTAATTTTTCACGGGAACATATCTATGTAGTTAACGATTCAAGATTTCTATTAAAATACCTTCAAAGTGCTATGAATACTTACATAGTTAGTACTAGCTATGGTCAATATATTGAAGCAGTATCTAATTTTATGGAATTTCCATTTGAAAACACATATTATACTGATGTTGATATGGATGAGTTAAATCTTATTGATGAAGAAATACTTAAAATTGCTGAATTTAAAAAGCAGATACTGGAAAATCCTAAAAATTATGAGCTGTTCGATGATATTTTCTTCAGTGAAATTCCTAAAATGGGGATTTATGAAAATATTAAAAATATTGATGTTATTGGCGGTGAAGGTAAAAAATTAGCTATTGATGACATAATATCTCGTGACAATATCAATATTAATGAAATTCTCTATATTGGAGACAGCATTACGGATGTTGAACCATTGAGATTTGCCCGTGAGCATGATGGAATCAGTATATCTTTTAACGGTAATGATTATCCGTTAAGGGAAGCTCAAATAGCTATCGTATCTCCAAGTGCAATTGCAACAGCAGTAATAGCTAATATTTATGCTAACAATGATAAAAAAGCAGTTTTAACTTTTATTGATGATTATAATAATTCAGATAATATTAAAAAGTTATTTGAAGATTATAAAATTGATTCACAAATTAATGAAGAATTTTTTAGAATATTTAAAAATATTAAATATCCACTTATTAAAATAGTTGATTCGGATAATTTTGAAGATATATTGAAAGAAAGTATTGAAATGAGAAATCGTATCCGTGGCGAAGACGTTGGTGGATTAGGTTAATAATTATTAAGAAGGTAATATGATGAGTTATGAAAAAGTAGAAAATACATTTTTTGAAGCTTTTGAAGGCCAATATGTAAGAGCTTTAATAACCGGCCCTACTAAAGAATTAGTTGAAAGAGCAGCTTATGATTCAACATCCACTCCAAGTGCTGTAATCGGAAGAGTTGAAGGTGGAGTTGAAGGATTCTTAGCAAAAAGCGAAACTCCTGACGGCAGATACGGTGCAGTGGTACAATACTGGCTTGGTGGAGATAATGTTGAAAAATTCGCATTTGAATTATCTTACAGGATTAGACAGGATATTTTAGTCAAACCATTTATGAGGGTTTTTGATTATCCTGATGAAAAAAGTGATGAATATATAGAAATGATGGATATTGTCGGACATTGTGGTGACGGCTATGAATGGACTGTAGAAGAATATGGCCGTAAATTGATTAATGTTCCAATTGCAGTACCTGATTTCCAAATTGAAGAAAAATTATCTTTAAACAAAGGTACTATGGGAGGCAACTTCTGGTATTTGTGTGAAACTCAGGAAGCTGTTTTGGAAGGTGGAAAAAGAGCTCTTGATGCAATTCAATCAGTTACTGGAGCTATTGCACCATTTGACATATGTTCTGCAGCTTCAAAACCGGAAACTAATTATCCTGAAATCGGACCTACTACAAATCATGTTTACTGTCCTTCTTTAAAAGAGCGTTTAGGCAGTGAATCTAAAGTTCCTGGTGAAGTTAATTATATTCCTGAAATTGTAATTAATGCAGTAAGTGAAGATGCAATGAATGAAGCTGTAAAAGCAGGAATTGATGCTGCTTTGGAAGTTGATGGTGTAATTAGCATATCTGCAGGTAATTATGACGGAAAACTTGGAGACAAAAATATTAATTTATTAGATATTCTAAAATAAGGTTTTAAAATGGAATTTTTAGACAGTGACATTAATGTTGATGTAATAGGTTTTGGAGCTTTGAATGTTGACAAATTGCATACAGTAGAAAATATTGCATGTAATGATGAGGAAAGTTTCATTAAATCTCAAAAAGATACTCCTGGAGGATCTGCAGCAAATACTGTAATCGGGCTGGCCAGATTAGGATGTCCAACATCCATAATTGGTAAAATAGCTGAAGATGATGACGGAGATTTGATTGAACTGAATTTGGCCATGAATGAAGTTTATACTAATAATTTGATTTATGCAGATAAAGGCAACACAGGTAAAGTATTAGGTTTTGTTGATGAAAAAGGCGAACGCTGTCTTTATGTTGATCCTGGAGTTAATGATGAAATAGTACTGGATGAAATTAATTTATTGAATCTTTCAAAATGTAAAATAATGCATTACACTTCCTTTGTTGGCGATTCATTCAAGACTCAAATCGAACTGCTGGACAAACTTAATGATAATACTTTACTGAGCTTTGATCCTGGAATGTTATATGTTCAAAAAGGATTAAAAGAGTTAGAGCCGATTTTGGATAAAACAGATATTTTGTTAATTAATGAAAATGAATTAAGATTATTGTATGAAGATTATTACAAAGCTATTGACTGTGCTGATGAATTGTCTGTAAAAGAAATAGCTGTTCATATTTTAGATGAAGGTATTCGGACTGTTGTTGTTAAAAAAGGTTCCGAAGGTGTTTTTGCAATTACTGATAGTGAGGAATGTGATGTTGGCACCTACGAATGCAGTGTTGTTGATACAACAGGTGCCGGAGATAGCTTTAACAGTGGATTTTTATACGGTAAATTAAATGGTTATTCTCTTGAAGAATCTTGTAAAATTGGAAATTGGGTAGCTAGTAAGGCAATTGAAGGTTTTGGAATGGAAAAATTCCCTAATTTAAAAGATTTAAAGGAATTTATAAATTAAATAATCTTTATTAATTATTAAAAACAAAAATTAAATTTAAATAAAAAATTATTCAGTTGGTAATAGTATGAATATATCTTTTGATAAGCAGATAAGTAGTTTGGAGCGTGAAATTCTCTTAAAATCTGTGGAAATACATGATAGTGGGGATGATTTTCAGTTTGAGTTAAATAAATTCTTTTCTCAAAAAGAAATCATTGCTATAGCACCACGTTGTATAAGATGTAATATGTGTGTTGACCAATGTCCGGTTGATGCTATTGAACCAGCTAATATTTTTAAAATAGCTAAAATCACTCATGATTGTGTTAAATGTGAAATATGTGTTCAAACATGTCCTGTTTCAGCTATTAAATTAATAGACAATAAAGTTTCATATAATCATGATGAAGGTGATGAGGCTATTGAATATAATTTAGCTAGTATTAGTCGTCCTCATAGGGTAGTTAGAATGAATGATATTTCTATTGATTATTCTGATCTTGCCAATTACGATAACTGTGCTAAATTTTGCCCAACTGATGCTTTCACATTGGAGTTCAAGTCCTATTTTGAAGAATTGGGCATTGATGTTGATATTGAACTGGAAGATGATGTATTGTATCCGGTCATTAATAAAAAGTTATGTATTGGATGCGGGGCCTGTGTTCAATTTTGCGAAAATGACTCTGTTAAATTAGACAGAACTATCGGACCTATTGTTCACACTAAAAATCTTGAAATTAATCAGGACGAATGTGTTAACTGTTATTTGTGTGAAGAGAACTGTCCTGTGGAAGCTATTTGGTTAGATGAAGAGAAAGTGGTATTGAATAATGATAAATGCATAAGATGTATTAATTGTACAAGTCACTGTCCTGTTGGGGCGTTGAACTTTGTTGAAATTGACTAAAGGGGTTGTTTTATGAAAGCTAAAGAGTTAATGGATAAAAAATTTGTATATATAAGTCCTGAGGACAGTGTTAAAGATGTTTCTATCACCATGGAAAAAATACGTAGGTTCACATGCCCTGTTGTAGATGATAATAAACATTTGGTTGGATGGGTAACTTCTTTTGAAATTACTAAGGGGTTACGTGAAGGTAATGATAAAATTAAGGAAATCATGAGTTCCTATGAAGAAATAACTACTATCAATGAAAATGCACCTTCAAGACTTGCAGTTATAGAAACAGCAAACAATAAATTTGTTACTGTACCTGTTTTAAATGATGATAATCAGGTTGTGGGAATGATTCGTGCTTGTGATATTGTAGAACTTTTGTCTGCACTTTATGATATTAAAGTTTACAAGTTATATGTTGCAATGTGCAAACAGTTAAAAGGTGTAACCTGGGATGAATTAATGGCTGCAGCAGCTATTGTTTCTAAAAGGGCAACCGGTAAAAAAGTAAAACCTGAAGATTATGAAGCAACAATAAGGGAAGCTACTTTTGGTGAGGCTATTTGGGCAACCAAAGGTCTTGAAAATTTCTTTGCAGGATTAATATCTGTTGGGGAATTGGTAATCGCCCGTAAAGTAGGAAAAGCTAGAAAATAAGATATTAATAGTTTAAATATTATTAATATCTTTTAAATAAATTTTATCATCACAAATGGTATCGATTAAGTCTAAGTCATGACTTACAATAAGTAATCCCATTTTTCTTTTTTTAATAATTTTAATAACTGAATCCAATATTTGCACCTGTGTGACTGCATCAAGCATTGTTGTCATTTCATCAGCTATTAAAAACTTTGTTTTCGGATTCAGTGATCTTAAAACAGAGTATCTTTGCAGTTCTCCACCTGAAAGCTCACTTGGATATCTGCTCATCCATGACTGCTGAATACCAAATTCACTTATTAAATCATCACTGACATTCCAGGATTCTTCTAAAATATCTTTCATTTTCCATTTTGGATTCATTACTTTTTCAGGGTGCTGAAAAATTAATTGAACAGGGCAAAATCCATTTTTAGGAAGTATCTGATTATCCAGATAAACTTCCCCATCATATTTTGGAATATAATTAGATAATATTTTACATAATGTTGATTTACCCTTTCCGCTTTCTCCAATTAGTCCAGTAATTTTATCGCTGTTTAATGTGATATCCACATCTTTTAAAACATATTTTTTTGAAGAAGGATATTTGTAGGTTATGTTTTTTCCAATTAATTCCATTTTATTCCTCCTGATTGTATTTAAAACATCTGATGTTGTTAATTAAGTTAGGTCTTTTTTCATTACAGTATTCTAAAGGAGAATCACACCGGTCATAGTACGGACATCCGTTTGGAATTTCTCCGTGTAATGGCTGATGCCCTTTAGTTAGTTTAAATCCATTTTTAGGCAATGCTTCATATAATGCCTGAGTATATGGATGTAATAAGTTTTTACCTTCTTTAAAGTCTTTTGTATCAACTATTTCAATTACAAAACCGGAATAAAATATACAAATTCTGTTGGCAACTTCTAAAGCTGCATAAATGTCGTGAGTAATTAACAGTACCCCTACATTGTCATCAGCCATCTGTTTTAGATAATTTAAGGTTTCTTTAACTGATTTTTGATCTAATCCTGGAGTTGGTTCATCAGCAATTATTAATTTAGGGTTTGAAAGAAGAGCTGTTGAAATTAAAACACGTCTTGCCATTCCTCCGGATAATTGGAATGGGTACATATTGTCAACATCTTCACTTAATCCGTATTTTTCAAATATTTTTCTTTGTTTTATTTGTTTTTCACGGCATTCCTCTTCAGTTTCACATTCTCCAATAACCTGGTCAGCTATTTTCATTAAAGGGTCTAGAAAATTAACGGACTGTGGAATTAATGAAATTTCTTTTCCCCGAATTTCTTCTTTTGCTTTTTGATTTAAAACATTTCCGTTATATTTTATTTCTCCATTTAAATCAGCATTATCCGGTAAAATGCCTAATATTGCATGTGCTAATAAACTTTTTCCAGATCCGCTTGAACCTAATACTGCTAAAATTTCTCCTTCTTCAATATCCAAGGTTAAATCTGTAATTACTTTAAGATTTTGCTGTTTTAATCCTTTTGTGTATTGTATAAATGAGATTGATACATTATTAACGTCTAATAGTTTATTCATCTTGACACTTCCTAGTTATTTGCACTTGCCGGATTAAGTAATTTTTTAATATTTTCTCCAACTATATCAAAGAGCAATACAATTATTAATAAAGATAAACCAGGGAATAGTGCTAACCACCAGTTTCCAGTTGCAAGATATTTCATTGATTCAGATAAGATAACTCCAATAGCAGGTTCGTGAGGAGATAATCCGAATCCTAAAAATGTAACACTGGCTTCGTGCATAATTGCATGAGGGAAAATTAATATAGTTCCAACTATTATCTGACTTACAATTAAAGGCAATATCTGTTTTGTAGCTATCCAAAGTTTAGATTTTCCAAGGTTTTTAGATAGTTTTACATATTCTGAAGTTTGAATCTGTTTTATTTCAGCTCTAAGAACTCTTGTTAGGGATGTCCAATGTGTCAATGCAACACCGACAGTAACTCCAAATGCCCCTCCTCCTAATGCAATTGAAATAAGAATTATTGCCAATATGTGAGGCACAGACAGGAATAAATCTACAATCCATGAAACAAAAGTGTCAAAATATTTGTTGAAACTGGACAATAATCCAAGAATCACTGCTATTATACTACTTAATATTGATGCAACAATTCCAATCTGGATACTTAATCCTAATCCTTTTAATGTACGGGTAAACATATCTCTGCCTATCCAGTCAGTACCGAATAAGTGTTCAAATGACGGAGCCTGGTTCATTAGCTGGAAATTTGTTTTAATATCTCCTGGATTTATGGATAAGCTGGTAATTATTACTAAAACTAAAAGTAATACTATTAAAGATATAGTCAATAATGTTTTTGTTCTTAGATTCATATTTAATTTTGATGTTTTTTTGTTTTTATTGACCATCCTCTTCACCTTCTTTAATTCTAGGGTCTACAAAGTTGTAAATAATATCTGCTATTAAATTACCTACATAAACGAATATTGCACTGAATATGACAATTCCCAATAATAATGGAACATCACTTCTTAAACCTGCTGAAACTGCAGCCTGTCCAATTCCAGGATATGTAAATACTTGTTCTACAAGAACTGCTCCTCCAAACAGTTCACTGAAACTTAAAAATTGCAGTGTAATTGCTGGCAAAAGAACATTCCTGATTCCGTGTCTTTTAATAAGTGACCATCCGTGTTCTCCTCTTGCTTTTGCAAATAAGAAATAATCACTGTTCATTTCTTCAATTAACTTATCTCTGGTATACAATGCAATTTGAGCTACACCTAAGATACTTAATGTAAATGCCGGTAAAATTAAACGGTTTAACCATTCCCATATAGTTACATCCTGGCTTAAACTTCCAATTGGAACTCCAAGTCCTGAAGGGAACCATCCAAGCTGAATACTGAATACCATTAATATAATTAATGCAATCCAAAATGTTGGAGCAGACTGTAAAATGTAACAGTAAACTTTGATTGCTTTGTCAATCCAGGTATCTTTTTTATACCCTGCAACAATTCCTAATAAAAATCCAAGAACTCCTGATATTGCCCAGGATGTCATCATTAAGATTAATGATGCGAAAAATTTTTCTTTAATAACATCTATAACAGGTATTCTAAATATTAATGAATTTCCTAAATCACCATGAATAATATTACCTAACCAATTCATTATTTTGGCAGTTATAGGTTCATTAACACCCCAATAGGCTTCCAATGCTGCAACTTGTTCTGGACTGACAATCATATTACTGATATAAGTCTTTACAGGATTTATTGGTGATAAATCGACCATTATAAAACTGATTATAATAATTGCAATAAGTAGGATGATAAATCTTACCAGCCGATATCCTAAAAATTTGAGTATTTTTTCATGATTTGACATAATATCGTTGTCCAAAAAAAGTAATAAAATGATTTTAAATGATTTGAATCATTTAAATCATTTTTCTATTGATGAAACACGTTTCCAGTCATATATGTTTCCAAATATGTCTCCTCCGTGAGGTTGTAAAAGAGCAGTATCGTTGGATATGTCTAAGCTGTCATCTACGAAATATCCGTATTTGATTTCACCGATCCATAACCATGATGCGTCACCTTGTGGTGAAATACCATGACTGCCGTCCCAAACTGCATTAGACCATTCGGAATATGAACTTTCACGTGATTGTTTAAATGCATTGTCAATATGTTGATCAATAACACTGTCGTTTACATATGATGGGTTATTGTATCCAATACCTGCCTGGGAACTGTGGTATTCTGACCAGATTGTTGACGGGTCAGTACTTCCGAATCCCCAGACAATTGCCTGTGAATTTTTAATTCCATCCATTTCATCCCAATTAGAACCAATAGCTTTTACTTCAATACCCATTTCTTTTGCTTGTTCAGAAACAGAAACTGCAATTGCTTGTCTTTCAGGAGCATCAGATGAGTAATATAATTCGAAGGATGCTTTGGTTCCGTTTTTCTCACGGATTCCGTCACCATCACTGTCAACCCATCCTGCTTTTTCCAAGGTTTCATTTGCTTTTGCAATGTCTCCGTCTTCAATAGCAGTTGCATTGTTTGCCCATGGTAATTGGTGAGCAATTCCATCGTAATTAGGATATCCTATTCCGTTTAATGCACCTTCACAAAGGCTGGTTCTGTCAATACCATAGTTTAGAGCTTTTCTAATTGCGATATCTCCAGTTACATTGTTACCTACATCTCCACCGTCAGGATTCTTTTCACCAGTATTCATTTTAGTTGGTAGGGAAATTCCTCTTACATCAATAGTGTCCATGAGATACATATTGTATCCGTCAACATTTTCTTTTGCATAAGCTAAAGGTACAGCAGATACATCTACTTCTTTATTTTTAGCAGCATTAAATGCAGCTTCATTTTGAGCGAAAAGAATAGTTAATTTTTTGAATTCCGGTTGGTCTCCATAATAATTGTCATTTCTTTCTAAAATTACTTGCTGACCTTTATCCCATTGAGCAAATTTATATGGTCCTGATCCAACAGGGTTACTTCCATAAGTTTCATTGTTGTAGGAATCAGATGGTACTATACCAATATATGCTAATTTATCTAGGAAAGTGGAATCTGATTTGTTTAAATCAAATTGTACTGTAGTTGGGTTTACTGCAGTTGCATTATTCATATTACTTAAGTCTAAGCTAGCTCCAGTTTTTTTAGCTTCATTATATGTAAATGCAACATCTTCAGCATCTAATGGTGTGTTGTCGGTAAATTTAACATCATCTCTTATTTGAACAGTGTATGTTTTATAATCATCACTTATTGTATAATTAGTGGCTAAATCATTTTCATAACTCATATTTCTGTTCATTTTTAATAAAGTACTTTGTATTAAAGGTTCTGAATAATAGTTCCAACCTAAAATCGGATCAAAACCAGATTCTGGTTCTCCTCCGTGACTGTAAGCTGCAACTACAAGTTCGTCATCAGCACGTTCTACATGTGACTGTCCGAAATAAACAGCACATCCTATAATTATAACAATAATTACAAGTATTGCACCTATAAGATATTTTCTATCCATTTTTTTCACATTTCGTTTTAATTATTAAAAAAGTAGCTTGTTAGTAATATCAATATAATATTTAGTATGATATAATAACAACCTAATAATTTTTATTATCGTAATAATTAATAAGGTTTACTAAAAAAAGTATTACTAAAATACTTTATTTTGCCTAAAAGTATTAAGTATTACTTTTTTTTTATTTTATTTATATATTAAGTATTATTTTTTAAAAAATAAGGGAGTATTACTTTTATAAGCTTATTTTAGCCATAAGTATTACTTTTAAAAAAAGAGTTATAATGAATAGTCACATTCACTGCATTTTTTAGTTTGAAATTTAATTACTCCGCCACATTGTGGACAGGTCCATTTTTCACGGTCTGAATCTGTTATTTTGCCAATACCCATATTTTTTATTCTTTTGGCACTTTCAAGTGTATTTAAATCATATCTTTTGATGTATTTTTTGCTGTGTTTTTTCATTTGAGGGCATGGAAATTCACTACACCTTCCGCAATAGCTAAAATTCTTTGTATCAAAGCAGGATTTTATTTTGCATTTCAAACTGGCTTTAGTTTTTCCGTCATCACCTATTAAACATCCTGCACACGGATTTTGATATCTCTCACAGCTGATGCAGTTTATTCCGCAGGGAGCCAGCAGTTTTGAATCTAATTTATCAGGCATTTTCATACTTTTCATCCTCATTAATATTTATATGGGATTAATTATAAATAATTCGTTAACACTCAATACTAATTTTTCTTTATATGTTTAACCATAACTTTATAAATAAACAAAACAAATATTTTATTATCGTTGATTTATTGACGATTACATAACTTTTTTCGAGACAATGTCTCATGGATGTGGCTTTTTAAAAAAGCTGAACAAAAGGTGTTATTATGTATAAATATATTAGAGATGCATGGAAAAACCCAGATGAATCCTATGTAAGGGAATTAATGTGGGAAAGAGCTCCTAAATGGAGAAGGCAATCAGCAGTTCAAAGAATTGAAAGACCAACCAGGCTTGATAGAGCTAGAAGTTTAGGTTACAGAGCTAAAAAAGGTTTCGTTTTAGTAAGAACCAGAGTAAGACGTGGTGGAAGAAGGAAATCTCGTTTTATCGGAGGACGTAAACCTAAAAGAATGGGTGTAAACAAAATTACCCAAGCTAAATCCATTCAAAGGATTGCTGAAGAACGTGTAGCTAAAAAATACCCTAATTTAGAAGTATTAAACTCTTACTGGGTATGGGCTGACGGTAAATATAAATATTATGAAGTTATTTTAGTAGATCCACAAAGTCCTTCTATTGTTAATGATGAAAAAATCAATTGGATTTGCTCCAAAAAACACACTAACAGAGCTCTCAGAGGCTTAACTAGTGCTGGAACTAAAGGACGTGGATTAACTTCCAAAGGAAAAGGTAGTGAACAAGCAAGGAGAAAAAAATAAATCTCCTTTCTTAATACCTTTTTTGATAAAATGATTCATAATATCAGATTTAGAGAGTTTGTTTATGAGAGTGAAAATCTCGATGAATTAACTCAGGCCATCTACAACATATTTCCAGATGCTGAAATTGAAAGTGAAGATGCAGAAGGATTAATGGAAGATAAAATCATTATACTCTCAGGTGTTGTAGATAAGAAAAGACAAACAAAAGCTTTTTTTAATTTACTCTTAGAATTAGACCAAAATCAACTTGATAAATTAAATAATGATTTGGAACGCAAAGTTGATGATAAAGGAAATTTATTTTTACGATTATCTAAAGAAGATGCAGTTGACGAAAAAATTACAATTGTAGATTCTGGAGATTCAATTCATCTTAAAGTTAAAATAGCAGCATATCCGGCTAAAAAGGAAATCGCTATTAAAAAAGTTCGTGAAGCTATTGAAAATAACTGATTACATTTATATATAACTTATTTTTTATATAATAACCAATCAATTAAGGGAGTGGTTATATGAAAGATGAAGTTTTTTATGGAAAAGGAATTCATGAACTTGAAGGGGAATATCCTGACCTCTACGAGCTTGTTAAAGATATAAGTGAAGTAGTTTACGACGGATATGCACTTGATTATAAGACTCAAAAATTAATAGCTATTGGAATTACAGCTTCAAGAGCAGATCCAAGAGCTACTAAAAAACAAATAAAAAGCGGAATGAAAGAATTGGACATTACCAAAGAAGAAATAATGGATGTTTTAAAAATTGTCCTTTTAACTTCTGGAATGCCTGCTTTCAGTAAAGCTGTTCAAATTTTAAATAGTGTTATCGAAACACAATAATTTTATTTTTCAAGATTTATTCTCTGCGGTGCGCTGTAGAGATTAAATCTGTTATTTCTAACAAATCCAACCATTGTTATATTGCCTTTTTTAGCTATTTCATATCCTGAAGCTGCAGGTGCTGCATTGGATATGATGATTGGAATTCCTACTCTTATTACTTTTATAAGCATATCTGCAGGCATTCTTCCGCTGTATGTGATGTATGATTGTGTCAAATCATATCCTGATTTAAAAGCAGCTCCAATGACTTTGTCTACAGCTACATGTCTGCTTACATCTTCTCTTATGATGCTTTTATTTTTATAAATTAGCTGAGCTACATGAACACTTCCTGTATCCTGCCAGATTTTGGCATTTTCTTTTAAATTATCCATATCTTTTATAATCTGTGTTGCATCAATTTTTAAAGTGGAATTGTTTGGAGTCACTGTTTTTAACTGGGATCTTATTCCTCCGGCATTGTCTGAATTTACTCCCTGATATTCAAGTAATCTGCAAACGCAGGCATGTTCGCACTCTCCTTTTCTTTTTTGAACTATATCGTACTGTTCAAAATCCTCTTCAGGAGTATGGTTAAGACGAGTTTTAACTAATACATTTGTTTTACTTACTTTAATTTCTTCTATATCTTCATTTGTTTTTATTAAACCTTCTCCAAGACAATATCCGATTGCAAAGTCATCTAAGTTTTTCGGATAAACTGAAAACTTTCTTGGAGGTAGGCAGTCAATAAATAAGTAAGCATATTCGTCTTCAACAGTTTTTTCTTCTGTTTTTTCATAATTTCCATCTTTCCATTTAATTGCATCTATTGTTTTGATAAATTCCATATGAACTCCCTCTTATTAGATATTATTAACAATTGTTATATTTTAAATTATCTGTTTTCATAATTGTTTTTTTTAGGTATACCTAACATTTATATAATATAACCAATATAAGTTTTAGGTAGACCTAAATAATTTAGGTTTTAATTAATAATATTTTATAACGGAGGAAATAATATGGAAGAATACATTGATAAATTAATGGAACATAAACACGCATTAATTTTTGTTGGAGGAATAGCTGCAGCTATTGCAGGTAAAAAAATCCTTGAATCTAAAGCAGTAAAAGAAGGATGTACTAAGGGTATGGCTGCTGTTTTAGCTGCAAAAAAAGATGCTGAAGAATGTTACCAGGACATGGTTCAAAATGCGGAGGACATTGTTGTTGATGCTAATAAAGATGATAAAAAAGCAATTTATGTTGAAGATGACGAATAAGGTTTAAAACATGAAATACCAAGTAATGTATAATAACGGAACTCGTATCAGAGTTCGTTCAGGCCAGGCTGCCTTCACCAAAAAGGAGGGTTATGGTATTTCTTCATTGCTTTTAGAAAATAATTTTATTAAAAAAGTTTTCACATCTCATAGAAACGGAAGTATTTTAATCTATTATGATGATGTTAAAAACAGAGACAAAGTCTTTGCAGCACTTGATAAAATAACTGAGGATGATTTGGTTGAAGTTGAACCTGACATGTACATGAGTTCAAATGAGTTAACTAATAATTTTTGGGTTAGTTTATCAGGTATGCTTGTGAGAAGGGTATTAGGTAAAATTGTATTGCCTATTCCAATTAGGAATTTATTGACTGTTTATAGAGCTATTAAGTATATATGGCATGCTTTAGACAGTTTAACAAGTTTCAGAGTGGATGTTGCTCTACTTGATGGTGCAGCAGTTACCGGATCACTTCTTAAAAGAGATTTCGATCCGGCAAGTTCTATGATGTTTTTATTATCAATTTCCGATTTGCTTGAAGACTACACATTACAAAAAACAAAAAATACTTTAAAAGAAAGTTTAACTTTAAATATTGATACTGTATGGGTAGTAAATGAAGATGGTGAGGAAATACAACAACCTATATCCCAAATTAACAAAGATGATAAAATTAAAGTTCATATGGGTGATGTAATACCTGTAGATGGTAAAGTTGTTGACGGTGAAGGGATGGTTAATGAAGCAACCATGACTGGAGAACCATTGGCTGTCCATAAAATGCCTGGAAAAACAGTTCATGCAGGTACTGTTGTTGAAGAAGGTAATCTGATTGTTCAAGTTTATTCTTTTGATAAAGAAACCAGATTAAATAAAATTATAAATCTTATTGAGAATTCAGAAGAATTAAAAGCAGATGCTCAAAGTAAAGCTGAGGAATTGGCAGACTCTATTGTGCCATACAGTTTCCTTACAACATTCCTTACTTATCTGATAACAAGGGATACTACAAAAGCATTGTCTGTTTTAATGGTTGATTTCTCATGTGCACTTAAATTAACAACTCCATTATCTGTTATTTCAGCAATGAAAGAAGCTTCAGATAATAGGATGATGGTTAAAGGTGGAAAATTCCTTGAAAAATATGCAACTGCAGATACAATAGTGTTCGACAAAACAGGAACTCTTACTAATGCAACTCCAAAAGTTGTTGATGTAATTTCTCTTGGAGATTACTCCAGAGATGAAATTTTAAGAATGTCTGCATGTATTGAAGAGCATTTTGCACATAGTATTGCTACGGCTATTGTAAAACAGGCTGAAGAGGAAGGTCTAAAACATGATGAAGACCATAGTGAAGTTGAATATATTGTAGCTCATGGTATTGCAACAAGTTATAATGGCAAACGTGCTGTTATAGGAAGCAGACACTTTTTATTTGATGATGAAGGTGTAGAAATATCCAAAGAAGATGAAAAACTCATTGACGAAAAAGTCTGTGAATATTCGGTTGTTTATTTGGCTATTGATAATAAACTTGAAGGTATCATATGTATTAACGACCCTGTAAGAAAAGAAGCTAGGGATGTTATTGAAGAGCTTAAAAAATTAGGTATTGAAAATGTTATCATGTTGACTGGAGACAGTGAAAGTGGTGCAAAAAGCAGCGCTGAAGCATTGGGCATAACTGAATACCGCTCACAGGTGCTTCCTGAAGATAAGGCCAGTATTGTTGAAAGTTTAAAAGAAGAAGGCAGAACTATTATTATGGTCGGAGATGGAATAAATGATTCTCCTGCATTGGCTGCTGCTGATGTGTCTGTTTCAATGAAAAACTCTTCAGATATTGCCAGAGAAGTTGCAGATGTTTCTTTATTGTCTGATAATTTATATGATTTAATAACACTTAGAAAATTGAGTGTTGGTATGTTAAATAAAATAGATACTAATTATCACAGTATAATTGGCATTAACGGTTCTTTAATAGCACTGGGTATGTTTGGAATTATAACTCCATCAACATCTTCATTGATACATAATTTATCAACTATGCTTTTAGGAGCTTTAAGTACACGTTCTGTATTAAAAGAACCAAGGGAAATAGAAGTTAATGTAGTAGAAACTGCATAAACTTCTTATTTTATTTTTTAAGCTATTGATGTAAATATTGTATATGACATCAGTAATATAAAACAGATTATCCCCGGATTTAAAAGGATTGTACTTACTGGATTTTTTAGAATTATTTCCTTTTCGCTTCCGTCAAACCGGCTTTTATCGAAATACTTGATGGAATAAATCAAACCCATAACTGTTAATCCTAAAGTTATTAATATGTATAAAATAACACCAAATGTGCTTGTTGGTGAAATCACACTTCCGTTAGCCAAGTCCATTAATGGTTGTGAGACAAATAGGCTGACAACTGATCCTATGAAATTTATAATCATATGTAATCCTATTGTATATTTGATTTGTCCTGTTTTTATATAGATTATTGCAAAAAATCCTCCAAGAAGGAATGCATAGAAAAACTGATTTAAATTCCCATGGAAAAATGCGAATAATAATCCTGAAAGAAGTACTGAGATTGTACCTCCGTATTTTATAGTTCTGTCAATTAATAACTTTCTGAATATAAGTTCTTCAAAGATTGGAGCTATTGTGGTTATTATAATCAAGTTTGCAACTAAACCGGAATTGTTTATCACATCATTAATAGGATTGGCTACCTCATGCTGTATCAGTGAGCCGATTCCTGAAGTTATAATAACTCCCATTATATTTCCGATCCACATTAAAAACATTGTAATTGATATGCATATTACAAATGTTTTAACGGTCATTTTATGTTTTTCAAGAGTTTTTGCTTCTGTTTTTCTCATTATATAAATAAATATTGGTAAGGGTAAGAGATAAGTCCAAATAGCTGAGAAAAATGTCATCATTGTTTGATTAGATAAAAGATTTGGATTAATTATGCTTATAAATAATCCGATGAATAGATTTAGCACCAATACGATTATTCCAAGTGCAAAATAATTAAATCCAATTTTTGAAAAAAATCTTCTATTTGCTTCCAAAGCTACACCTCACTTTTATTTTATGTAACATTTATTTTACCTTTTGCAATATATATACCTTTGGATACAATTTTGATTTGTGATTATCTACTTAAAATCATGTGAAATATTTATATAAAAATACAATCAATATTAATAATTGTAAAAAAAATTTTATGTAAGTGATTTAATGAATAAAGATAAGTTCACACCGATAATTTTACCAATTTTAATTATAATTATCTGGTATATCATAACTTCTGTTTTAGAGTTAGTTAATCCTTATTTCTTACCAAGTCCAGGTAGTGTCTGCAATTCTGCATGGAATATAATACAATCTGGAAAACTTTTTGTTGATACTATGGATACTTTATTTAAAGTATTTGGTGGTATGATTCTTGCATCTATTGTAGCTATTCCTTTAGGAATATTGCTTGGATGGTATAGCAAGTTGGAAACTTTATGTAGTTTTGTAATCAGTATATTAAGGCCAATACCTCCGATAGCTTGGATTCCATTTTCAATATTGTGGTTTGGAATCGGAACAGCTCCTGCTATATTTATTATTTTCATAGGCTGTGTTTTCCCGATTCTTATTTACACAATTGATGGAGTTAAAAGAACCGATAAAGTTTTAATTGAATCTGCACAAACACTGGGAGCAGATGATAAAACAGTACTTACACAGGTTATTTTACCTTCTGCAGTACCGCCTATAGTTTCCGGACTTAAAGTTGGTGTGGGAATAGCTTTAATGTGTACTATTTCTGCAGAGATGATAGGTTCAAGTAGCGGTTTAGGATATTTAATTTTAACAGCTACAAATTTATTTGATACAGGTACTACTGTTGTAGGTATGTTGGTTATTGGTTTGATTGGTTTAATCCTTGATTATGTCTTCGGACTTATAGAAAAAAGAGTATTCTGGTAGGTAGTTTAAAATGGCAATTGAAATTAAAAATATAAATAAATCTTTTCATGGCCGCGGTTTGGATCATGATATAAAAGTTTTAGATGATGTTAATTTAAATATTGGGGATGGTGAATTCGTTTGTCTTTTAGGCCCTTCCGGTTGCGGTAAAACAACTCTGCTTCGTTTGATAGCTGGTCTTGACCAACCGACTTCAGGGGAAGTTATAGCAGATGGTGAAGTTGTTAAAAAACCATCTGGTGATAGGGCAGTTATTTTTCAGCAATATTCATTATTTCCATGGCTGACAGTTTTGGAAAATGTGATGTTCGGTCTTAATCTCAAAAAAGACAGAACTAAAGAGGAAAATCTTAAGGCTGCAGAAAGATATCTTGAAAGTGTTGGTTTAATTGACTTTAAAGATAGTTATCCTCATGAACTTTCAGGTGGTATGAAACAAAGGGTTGCAATTATTAGATCCTTGCTTAACCATTCACCTATTTTGCTTATGGATGAACCATTTTCTGCATTGGATATGCAAAATAGGCACATGCTTCAGGAACAGCTGATTGGAGTTTGGAAAAGATTTAAAAATACAATTGTTTTTGTAACTCATGATGTTGATGAAGCGATTTATCTTGCAGATAAAATTGTTATAATGGATAAAAATCCGGGTAAAATTAAAGAAGTCTTTGATGTAGATATGCCAAGACTTAGAAAAAGAGAATCCGAAGAATTTATTAAAATTCAAGAAGAAGTACTTGATAAATTAAATGTGGAAGATTTCTAATAGCTATAATTTAGCTATTAAAGTTCCATATTTTCCATTTTTTATACTTTCGTAAGTATATTCTGAAGCTTTTAAAATACTTGTTTTCAAATCGTTTTTTTGACTTAAATAACTTACAATAGCTGCTGAGAAATTACAGCCGCTGCCATGCACATTATCTGTTTTCAGTAATTCCTGTTTAAATGTACTGATTTTTCCATCAATACAGGTGATATTTGTTCCGTTTAGATGTCCGCCGGTTATAATGTTATTACAGATTTTTCCTAATTTTTCACAGGCTATTTCAGCTTTTTCTTCATCAGCAATTTTAATCCCGGTTAATTTTTCAGCTTCAGAAACATTTGGAGTTGTTAGGATGGCTTTCGGAAGTAAATACTTAAGCAGATTTTGACTCAAATCATCTTTGGCTAATTCTCCTCCGGATGTTGCCACCATAACCGGATCAACAACAGCTTTCAGATTATATTCTCTGATTTTTTTAGAAACTGTTTTGATGATATCTTTTGAATATAACATTCCTGTTTTGATATATTCAACATTGTAGCTGTCTAAAACTGCATCAATTTGTTCTTCAACATAGTCAGTTTCAATAGCTTTTAGGGAGTACATCATTTGGGGGTTTTGGGCAGTAAGTGCAGTTACAATTCCGGTTCCGTAAACACCAAGTGCCTGAAATGTTTTGATGTCTGCAAGGATACCTGCTCCTCCTGAAGGGTCTACTCCAGCTATTGACATTACAATCATTTAACTGCCTCTTGTGACTTTCAAACGTTCGCTGCCGTGTACTGATTCAACATTTATTTTCAGTTCTTTTAAATAACGTCTGGTTTCAGTATTTTCACCATGAACTATTATTTCCCCTAAATCTTCAGTTGTATTGACGTCTAAAGCCATAAATAAGGAGTCATGAACTTGCGGATTCAAGTTTTTCCTGTCAGCGGCATTTACATGTTCCTTATAGCTGAAATCTCCGAATTTGGTTCTGATAGCCAGTGGTTTCATAATTATAGTGTTTGTTCCCCCGCCTTTTGAAGGAATAATAATGAAATCAAGCTGTTTGCTTGAATCAATTACCATTTTAAGGTTGGTTTTACCGATGAGTGGAATGTCGGATGGCATTATGATTACTTTTTTGGTTTTGCCTTTACAATATTCCATAGCCTGTTTTAATGCTTTATTTAAATTTGAATTGTCATTTTCTTTCAAAACACTTAAATTTAAGCTTTTGGCATAATTTAAAACATCTTCATCAGCACTGATTATAATTATTTTATCAGTATATTTTCTTAAAGTATCAGTAACATCTTTAAGCATGACTTTTAGAAGGTTTTCCCTTTCTTCCTCACTTAAAAATGGAGATAATCTGGTTTTACATTCTTTAAATTTACTGACAGGTATTATTCCATAAATGTCATCCATAGTTTCATCTCTAGTATGTTTTAGCTATTAATGCAACATATTTTGCATCTTCGTCACTGAGTATACATTTTTTGCCTGCTTCTTCAAGCTCTTCATAGATACCTAAAACTGAATAACCAGTGATTTCTTCTATTTTCTCTCCGCAGTCAGTGTCTCCGCACCAGTTAACTGCTACAACATTACCTTCTTCAATTAGCTTTCTGACTTCATCAATATCAGATGCAAATTTGATGTGGTCTGTGTGGAATTCTTTTGCACTTTCAGCGAGATTTTCATTTAACTCATCAATTAAACGGATTACATTGCTTACGAGGTTTTCATCTAAATCAAGTTCGATTTTTTCCAGCTGGTCTCTACGCATAGCTATTGTCTTGTTGTTTTCCAAATCTCTAGGGCCTAATTCAAGTTTTATTGGAGTTCCTTTTAATTCCCAGTCATAGAACTTTTTACCTGGCCTGATGTCTCGATTATCAATGTTTACACGTAATCCTGCAGCTTCAAACTCTTTTTTAAGCTCTTCACATTTAGCTAAAACTTCTTCTTTTCCTTTTTTAAATAAAATAGGAATTATAGTTATTTGTTTTGGTGAAATTTCAGGTGGAAGACGTAATCCTTTTTCATCTCCGTGAATTCCAATTGCAGAAGCTATTACCCTATCAGATAAACCTGCGCATGTTTGATAAACCAGTTTATGTTCTCCGTCTTTATCTTCAAATGTTATATCAAATGTTTTTGCAAAGGTTTGGCCTAAATTATGGATAGTACCGATTTGCAGGGTTTTTCCATCAGGCATAATTGCATCAAATGCCATTGTATAGTCTGCCCCTGGGAATTTATCCCATTCCGGCCTTTTTGTTAAAGTATATGGAATACCTAATGTATCAAAGATTTCTTTATAGTTTTCAATATGTTCCTGAACCTGAATGTCTGCTTCCTCTTTACTTGCATGAGCAGTATGTGCTTCCTTAAAGGTAGTAATTTCACGAACACGAATAAGTGGTCTTGTATGTTTTGTTTCATATCTGAATGTATTTACAATCTGATAATATTTCAACGGCAAATCAATATGGGATCTAATCCATAGTGAATACATTGGATAGATTGATGTTTCACTAGTTGGTCTTAGGGCTAATTTTTCATTTAATTGTGTTTTACCTCCATGAGTAACCCAGTAAACTTCATCTTCAAATCCTTTTACATGTAATCCTTCTTTAGCCAGTTCTGCTTCTGGAACAAGAAGTGGAAATAAAACTTCTTCATGATCACGGTCATATACTTCTTTTATTAAATTTGTTGTATATTTTCTTATTTGGAAACCGTAAGGCATCCATACAGCCATTCCTTTAATAGGATATCTTGAATCAGTTATGTTAGCTTCTTCTAATATGTCATGAAACCATTCACTAAAATTTTCCACCATATCACCTTAATTAAATTTTTATAATAATTATATATCAGTTGTTAATGCCTATTAAATCTATTTAAAGAAAATTTTTTACAGTCTAAAATAATAAGTTATTTATAACTACTAATTAAAGATATACAAATGTATATTATGTTTAGGAGATATTATGAATACTAGAAAAATACAAATGCCCCGTGAAGTATACATCGGACCTGATGTTATATATGAAACCGGCGAAATCTGCAAGGATTTGCATTTGGACAATAAAGTTTTGGTTCTAACAGGTCCGAATACATATGATATTGCAGCAAAACATGCTATTGAAAGTCTTGAAAATCAGGATATTGAAGTGGATGTTAAAATTGTTGAAAAAGTATCATATGATTCAGTAGAAGAAGTCAGTGAAATGATTACTTCAGGCACTAATGTTTTAGGTGTTGGGGGAGGAAAAGTTATTGATGTAGCTAAATTAGCTTCATATGATAAAAATGTATTTTTTGTTTCAATGCCAACTACTGCTTCACATGACGGTATTGTATCTCCTTTAGCTTCAATAAAAAATCCTAAAACTTCAACATCTGCTAAAGCCCATGCACCGATAGCTGTTATTGCAGACAGTAAGATTATTGCAAATTCACCTTTCAGATTATTGTCTGCAGGATGTGCTGATTTAATCTCAAATTTCACAGCTATTAAGGATTGGCAATTGGCTCACCGTTTAAAAAACGAGTCATATAGTGAATCTGCAGCTTCATTGTCTATAATGTCTGCAAAAATGATTACTGACAATGTTGACAGTATTAAACCTGGTTTGGAGGAAAGTGCACGTCTTGTTGTTAAAACTTTGTTTAGCAGTGGAATGGCTATAAGTATTGCAGGCTCCAGCCGTCCTGCTAGCGGATCAGAACACACATTTTCCCATGCTTTGGATAAAATTTTAGATAAACCCTGTCTGCATGGTGAACAGTGCGGTGTTGGAACTATATTGATGATGTATTTATATGGTGGGGACTGGAAATTTATTAGAGATAGTTTAAAAGCTGTTGGAGCTCCAACATCTGCTAAGGAATTGGGAATTAGTGATGAAAATGTCATTGATGCATTAACAATGGCACATACTATTAGACCTGAAAGATATACAATTTTAGGTGATAACGGTATATCTGAAGATGCAGCTTATGAGTTAGCTCTAAAAACTGGGGTGATAAAATGATTACATTAATTGGTAAAGATTTGGCAAAAAAGGGTAATGAGTTTATTTTTTATGGTTCTGTAGATGAATGCGAAAATTGTAGATTTAAAGCATCATGTGTTGACTCTTTAGAAAAAAATAGGAAATATAAAATCATTGATGTTCGTGACAATGAACAAAAGTGCCCGGTTCATGCTGAAAATACAGTTATTCCAGTGGAAGTTGACAGATCTAACATAACATTACTTTCTTCATCAAAAAGTATTTTTGAAGGATCTACATTTTCCTATGAATCTGCTGACTGTGATGAAGAATGTGAATATTATGATTACTGTTTCCCTGAAGGACTGGTAGACGGAGACAAATGTATTGTTTTGAAAAATCATGGGAAACATAAAGGTGAATGCAAAAAAGGATATAAACTTAATAAACTTACATTAGGTTTTGTTATTTAAAAAATAAGGATATGATAAATATGAATCTTAAAAAAGAAGCAGGTTATAAAGCAGCAGAATATGTTACAGACGGAGACATTTTAGGACTTGGAACCGGATCTACAACTCATTATTTCATTGAAGCAGTAGGCAAAAGAATAGCTGATGAAGGAATAAATGTCATGGGAATTCCTACTTCATTCCAGTCATTACTGCTTGCTAAACAGTGGAACATACCGGTTACCAGCTTGGAAGAGCATGACATTGATTTGGCTGTTGACGGTGCAGACGAAGTGGATAAAAACCTTAACCTTGTTAAAGGTGGAGGAGCAGCTCACACCAAGGAAAAAATTGTGGATTACTCTGCAAAACAATTTATTGTAATTGTAGATGAATCAAAATATGTTGAAGAAATTGGAAACTTTCCGGTACCTGTGGAAGTAATTCCTGATGCATCACGTGTGGTTATACAAACTTTAGAGGACATGGGTGCAGAATGTGAAATAAGAATGGGTGAGCGTAAGGACGGACCGGTTATAACAGATAATGGAAATTTTGTCATTGATGCCAAATTTGAAAAAATAGAAAGCCCTATGCATTTGGAAATAGATTTAAATTCTATTCCAGGTGTTGTTGAAAATGGTATTTTTACTCAGATGGTTGATAAAGTCATAATTGGTACTTCTGAAGGTATAAAAGAATTGTGAAGGTGTTATAATGCCAATACCAAGTGGAATTCCATATGATTTTAGGGAAATAGCTAATAAAATGGCTATGCTTCTGGGAATTTTAATTGTAGTTTATGCCCTTTTATGGATTTTAGCAGAATTGAAATTGATTCCGGTTGTTTTATTTGCAATATTTCCACAAATAGTTCTTCTTTTAATAGGAATATTCATTGTTTATATAGCTTATTCTAGAAGAAACAGTTACTGATTTTAAAATTATTTTTTTAAAAAAGAAAAAATTAGAGGTTTTTAACCTCTTTTTATGCTATTTTTATTGTGTTTCCAGTTTGGAAATTGTTCCAGTATGAAGTAATGATATATTCTCCGGACATTAATCTTATCTTTAATGATGCAATACCGTCTTTATCAGTTACTTTGTGATAGAATACACCGTTCACGTTAAATGATACATTCTGGTTAGCTAACGGATTTCCTTGACCGTCTAAGGTTTGTGCAGTAAAGTCACTTCCATCAAGGTATTTCATATCCAAATCTTTAGTTACTAATGTTGGCATAACAGTTACGTTATTACCCATAGCCAAGCCGTCAACTATAGTTGTAATAATGTAATTTCCAGGTCTTAAGCTAATTCCTAAGCTTGCAACACCGTTTTCATCAGTAGTTTTGGTGTAGAAAACACCGTTGATGTTATAGATTACTTCTTTATTTACTGCTAAAGATCCGTCTTTGTTGTATATTGTTGCCTGGAATCTGGAAGCGTTTAAGTAATATTTAGTTAAATCACTAGCTTCAATTAAAGATTTGACATCTACGCTAAATCCTTGTTCGTCACCGGTAACAGGATTGTATGCAGTTAAAATATAATGATTAGGTCTTAACATGATATTTAAATTGGCTATTCCTTTATCATTGGTTTGCTTGGTGTAGAATACACCGTTGATATTAAATGTAACTTTGGTGTTTGCCAATGCTTTTCCCTGACCGTTTACAAATGCAGCGAAGAAATGAGTTCCATTTTGATACATTTTAGTTATGTTGTTACCTGTTATAGTTGGTAAAACAGTAATTTTAGCATCTACGGAATTTGCTCCAATTGTTTTATTTCCTGCATAAGCAACTGTTGCAGTGTATACTCCAGGTTTTAAATAAATATTCATTTCAACAGCACCATTTTTATCAGTGGTTTTATTGTAAGAAACACCATTTATTGTAACTGTAATTGGAGTATCTGCTAAATTATATCCTTTGTTGTCTTTTAAAGTAATATGTAATTTAGTTCCATTTTTATAATACATGGTAATGTCATCAACGATAATAACTGCTTTTGGTTCTTTTGCAGAGTCATAGTAAGTTCCCTGTGTTTTGTCAGGAGTTTGGTATTTATTGTCTGCCTGAACAATGTAGTATGGGAATGATGGAGGGAATGGTAATCTGTCTAAATTGTAATTATTGCTGCCGATGGTTACATTGTAGTATCCGCCACCAACAATTATGCCTATTCTGCTTCCACTTAATGTGTTGTTGAATATTGCTTCATTACCTGAACCGTATGCAGTTATAGAGCTTAAAGTACATTTAATAATAGTGTTATTGTATACTTTGTGTCCGGAAGAGTGCATAAGGTAGATTCCTTCTTTTGAACCGATGATGGTGTTGTTGAATACTGTTACGTTTGGTCCGGTTCCGTGTCTTACATCAATACCGTGGTTTACAGCATTGGTAACTGTGTTATTTGCAATAATACTGTTAGCTGATCCGAAGTTTATTAATCCTGTTGTGTATTGGTCATGGATGTTGTTATTTGCAATAACTGCATTTTTATTATATTGTAAGAAAATACCCCATGATGATCCTTTTACATCACAATTGGTAATTGTTATGTTTTTATTGGATTCTGAGTAAATTGAAGTAGTTTTATATTCGTCAGTAGTTGTACCAACAGTATTTGGATTATATCCTGGAGCTTTTCCAACGATATTCAAATCAGATACAACTGCATTATCGGTATTGAATAAATATAATACTGAGAAGTAAACGCATCCATATCCTCCTTCATTAGTTTTTTTCCATACTTTTAAAGGAATATTGGAGTTGTTAACACCTTTTGTTTCATATCCGATTAATGTTGCATTATTTCCAAGTATTTTAATGTTTTTATCAACATAAATACAGATATTTTCATAAATTCCGTTTTTCTCAAAGGATAATGTGTCTCCGTCTTTCATTGAATCAATCATTTTTTGAATATCTTCACTTGCAGTGCCGACAGGAACAGTGTAGGTAGTTCCAGTAGGTTTTAATATTCCATTATAATCAATTACAATATCTTTAGGAGCTTCAATATCAATTTTATTGGTGTATTCTGGAGAATAAGTACTGCTGTCACTATAAGTTCCACTTACACTTTGCGGACTTTGATATGCAGAATCTGCGATTCCAACATAATATACAAAAGTAGGAGGGTAAGGTAAATTAGCTAAGTTGTAATTATTTTCACCAATGGTAATATTTGAAAATCCTGAACCCAATAATACTCCCATTCTTGATTTGAACATTGTATTATTGTATATGTAAATATTAGAAGAACCATAACAGGTTATTGAACTGATGGTACAGTTAATAAGGGTGTTGTTATATACAGTATGTCCTCCGGAATGCATAAGGTATATTCCTTCTTTTGAACCGATGATGGTGTTGTTGAATACTGTTACGTTTGGTCCGGTTCCGTGTCTTATGTCAATACCGTGGTTTACAGCATTTGTAATTTTATTATTTTTTATTATGCTTTTTGCAGATCCAAAGTTTAAAATACCGGTTGTTGCCTGATTTTTAATGGTATTCTGATTTATTGTAGTATTTACACAAGTCTGTAAATAAATACCCCATGAAGATCCGATTATGGTATTGTTGATTATTTCTAAATTTTTGGATTGGTAAGCGTAAAGTACAGCATTGGAATAAGTTGTGCTGTTTAAACTAATCATAGTTAATCCGTTAAGTTTTACATTTGATGTTTTAAGAATATAAACAGTTGCAAAATTACTTATTCCGTATCCTCCAGTTTTTGTTGTGTTTTTAACAATATCTGGAATATTTGTATTGTTGATTCCCGGTGTTTGATAACCGATTAATTGTGCACCATTACCGTTTACAGTAATATTTTTATCAATATATATGCAAATGTCTTTATATTCACCTTTTTCAAAATTCAATACATCCCCGTCATGCATACTGTTTATAATGTTTTGAATAGTTGAACTATTTGATCCAGTATGAACAGTATAATTTGAAGATGTTGTTATTTCTCCATAAACTGCATCATTTGCTATTGGACTTGAAGCGCTGTCATCAGAATTTGCATTGCTTATGTCTTCTGCAAAAACAGAGCCTGAAGATAAAATAACAATTAATGATATGAATATGGATAATATCAATCCTTTCTTATTCATTATTCTACCTCATTTAATGATATTAAATACTTGTTAGGTACTTAATGATATATCGTTTGTTTATAGTTATAATAAATATTTCGATTTGAATTTTTAATATATTTACTTTAAAAGTAGGGTATAATTGTTATTTTTTGTTTAAATTGTTTATAAAGTGCTAAATTATTTGAAAATATTTATATGCTTTGATTTCCATATACAAATTTAATCAATATAATTATTGATTTATAATGTATGTTGATGGTAGATTGACATGATTGAAAAGAAATATAAAAAACTGTTAAATCTTTTTATCATATGTCTTTTAGGTTTAATCCTGATTTCATCTGTCTACGGAGCTGATGAATTACAATACAGTAATGATGACATTGTTATGGGAACTACTATCTATGATGTTTCTTCCGACTTGTCCAATGATGACATTCAATCAATGTTGGATAATGCTGGACAGGGAGATACATTTAATTTTGTTAGCAAGGAATATAAGGGGATTTCATTAGTTGTTGACAAAAAAGTAAATATTATCTCTAATGTTAACAGCACGGTTTATACATCTGGAGAGCTGTCCAATAAAGCTCAGGAGTTAAATATTGATAAAACTTTTGGATTTTATTTCACAAAAAATAGTGCAGGCAGTGTCTTATCCGGATTTAATATTGTAGCTGCATCATCAGATTATGGAGTTATTGTTGATAATTCGGACAATACCATTATTAGGGAAAATTCTATTGTTGATGCCGGAAATAATGTTTTGGTTAAAAACTCAAAGAATGTAACTTTATTTGGAAATGTTTTAAATAATGCCAAGGAAAACGGGCTTCAGCTTAAAAATGTTTCCAGTTGTTATGTAGCCAATAACACAATGATGTTCAATGGCAGATCAGGAATTGAGATTTATGATATTGATAATTCCAATATAACTTCAAATTATTGCTGCAATAATAGTTTTAACGGAATTTCATTATACGGCAAATCTTTTAACAATTCCTATACTCATAATTTCCTTAATTACAATACAAATGGTATTTATATAAATTGTCAGTCCTGGGGAGATGAAATTAAAGCAAATACCATGATTCACAATATTCAAAACCCTGACTGTGAATTGGGTGGTTTTGAATCTGGTAATGGTCTTTTATTCGGGGATGCATATAGTGCTGTAGCTAATAATGGAGTTTATGTGTCATATAATTCATTTGCACATAATGAAAACTTCCAGGCTAAAAATAATCCTTTACAGAATATGATTACATTAGGTCCGAATTTTTTTAATTCTGATGACCCTGAAAACACATTTGTCTGCCCGCTGTTGCTTGCCAAAATCTTAAGGTTAAATGCAATATCATTACCTAACGGTATAGGAATTCAAATGGTTGAAGATGATACTCCAGTAAAAGAAGCTGGAACTATTGCAGTTCAGGTTGAAGTTGACGGTAATATGTATACTGCAACTTTGGAAAATGGTAAGGCAGTAATTAAAGTAGATCCTAATGTTGACCACCAAGTTGAAATTCAGGTTGGCGGAGAACATAATCAGGAAATTAAAAAAATAAAGCAGAATGTAATTTCTTATAATAAAAAAGACGATTCAGGTAATGGTGATTCTGGTAAAGATGACAACATGGGATCTGACGGCAAACCGTCTGGTTCTGATGGTGATAACTCAGGTAATAAAACTGGTGACAGTTCTGGTTCAGGAGATGCTTCTGGTGAGAGTGGTATTGCAAATATCAAAAACTCTGATGAATTTTCACAAAATCTTGGAACAAATAGTTCTGATTACTATCAGAAATATGAATCTTTAAGCGGTAAAGATGCTATGGCTAAAGGAGATCAAAGTGCAGCAAAATCTTCAGACAGCAGTGGTTCTCCAAGTGATGACGGTTCATCAAAAGAAGGAAAATCCTATGAGCTAGTGTCTCCAAATAAAATATCTAAAGTAATTCAAAATACATCAGGAGTTATTATTCTTGCAATAATCGCTTTATTGGTTTTATTAATAATAGGATATAAACGTAAAAATAAAATGTGATAAACATTTTTTCATTTTTCTTTTTTTTAATTTTTAAATACTGGTTTTATATAATATTTTCATAATTGGAAATATTAGGTTTAATTTGGATACAAATAAACTAAATGATGATGTAACCTTAAATTTTAAAACTATGATGATTAAAAAGGTTAGTTATATATAAATAACTATAACTGTTAAAAATAGTAGTATATATAAATAACTATGACTATATATAGTAATAGTTATTATTTTGAGGGGGCAAAACAATGAACGAATTGCAAAATAAATATATTAGAAATCAAATATTGTCAGTACCTATGAAATTAAATCAGGAGTTAACACACAAAGATAAAAAATTTAATAAACGTTCTGATTATGATAATATTATAAAATATATTGATAATTTTCTTGAAGGAGATAATATAAATCGTTTTCTTGTTTTACCGGGGGTACGTGATGTTGGAAAAACAACTCTGCTATTTCAGGTATATGAATATCTTCTAAAAGAAAGAGGGATATCTCCTGAAAATATTTTGTATTTTTCTTGTGATCGATTAAAAAAAATAGGTAATGCGGATATTTTTAGTGTTGTCAATTCCTATTTAGAAACATATCATAATTCAATAATTGAAACATTATCTAAACCAGTATTCATTTTAATTGATGAAGCACAATATGATAAAGAATGGGTATTAAATGGAAAATTAATATTTGACGGTACTAAAAATATTTTCATGATTTTCAGTGGATCATCTGCACTAAAACTTTCTTATAATCCTGATGCTGCAAGGAGATTATTAAATATTCCAATTTACCCGTTAACATATTCAGAACATTTAAAATTAAAATATGGAAATTTTAAAAATGATATTTCAGAGTCATTAATTCAAATGATTTTTGACGGAAATGTGCAAAATATTGCAGAGTTAGAAAGAAGAATAATTAATATATATTCAAGTTTTTCAAACTATGACATGTCTGAATGGAAAAATTTCTTAGAATTTGGAGGTTTTCCATCTTCATTTTATCAAAATACTAATGATATAACTAAAAAAATTGTTGATATGGTGGATAAAGTTGTTACAACGGATATGGCCAATATTGGAGGTATAAATAATGATACACAATATCTTGCTTTTCAGATTTTGAATTTTTTTGCTTTTCAAAATCCCGGTGAAGTTTCAAAAGGTTCTCTTTCAAATCATTTTGATGCCAAGATTGCTTTAGTCACTAAAGTATTAAATATTCTTGAAAAAACACAATTAATATTTCATATTGAACCGTTTACTTCATCAGTAAAACGAACAACAAAACCTTATGAATATTTTTTTGCAACATCAAGTTTAAAACATAATCTTATATTAAATATAGGCAATGCTACCTTTGAGGATGAAACAGCATATATGGGAAAACTGCTTGAAACTTATGTAGCTTCAAGTTTTCATGATTTGGATAATAAAAATCACATAAATTATAAAATATACTATGATGACAGCAATAAAAAAAGTAGTGGGAAAAATGTTGACTTTATTGTTCAAAGAGGATTAGAAAAACCTATTCCAATTGAAGTAAGCTGTGGTAAAAAGGATAAAAGTCAAATTAAACGTGCTATTAGTACATATAATTCTTCTCATGGTATAATTATTTCAAATACCAAATCAAATATTGTCAAAGAAGATAATATTATTTATTTACCTCCTGAAACATTTGCATTTATGTAATATATTACAGGTTATTTTATTTAGATTATGAATTTTTCTTAATTTTTCGAGTCTGTAAAATTTTACAGGTTTTATTTGTTTTTTAATTTTTAAATACTAGTTTCATATAATATTTTTATAATGCTAATTGAAAATATTGAGATTAATTTGGATACAAATAAGACTTTTGAAATTATTGATATAACATCTAAAATCAATGAAATAATAGCTAATTCCAATATCAGTAATGGAATTGTAAATATATTTTCCAAACATTCCACATCAGCTATTTGTGTAAATGAAAATGAGGAAGGTCTGCTTGAAGATTTGGAATTTGTGTTATCTAATATAATTTCCAATAAATTTAGTTATAAACATGATAATATTGATAATAATGCTGAATCTCATTTAAAATCATTTTTACTCTCTTCTAGTGAGTCTGTTCCAATATCTAACAATAAATTAAATTTGGGAACTTGGCAGTCAGTATTTTTTATAGAATTAGACGGGCCAAGACACAACAGGATAATTAATATAACTGTAATCGGAGAATAACCATGAATAACTGGGTTTTATTTTTAATTGTAATTATGGCTGTTGGCGGTGTTTTGATAGCTGTTGAGCAAACAGCACAGCCTGGTGAAGATTCACAAAGCATTTCAGTTAACAATTCTTCTCAGAATAATCCTGATGTAAATTACTCTGAAATTGATGTTCAAATGAAAAAACTGTGGTATTGACAGGATAATTATCTAAATTGTCTAATAATTGGAAAAATTGTTTATAAGTGATTTATCTTTAAATCCTTTGATAAAATAAAATTAAAAAAAGAGTAATTAGAAAATTGAATTATTCCTGTGGGTTAAATTCAATTTCAAATCCGATTACAGGATAATCTAGGGTAAAGTTAGTGATTACTTCCGGAGAGAATTCGCCGAAGAAACCGGATATATTTCCATTAGCTGAAGTTCCTTTTACATCACTTACCCTTCCAGCTATAAAACTGGGATTGTTGCTGTCGCTGATTTCCATGGAATAACCTAAGTTTTGAAGTAAGCTGGTTACAACAGATTTGATTTCAGTAAAGTTCGCACTTGAGTGGCAAATCAATCCGGCTAGTTTTTTGGAAGCTCTTACTTTAGTTTCCTGGGTTTCATCCATGTATAGGACATCACCGATTTCAAATATTTTTTGAGGTAAATCTTCGTGTTTATTGTCTTCTAGAAACTCCATTAAACTGTTGATTAGGCTGGTACGAATCATGGTTCTGTCAATTGTAATAGGTCTTGCTACCTGAACGTGGTCAATTTCCTTTTGTTTCATTTTGCTGAAGTGTGCATCTTCATTAGTAAGCATTAAACTCATGATTTCCTGGAATCCTAATCCAATCATAACTTCTCTCATAAGGGATTCTGATCTGAACCAGTCATGTTCGTAAGCTATTGTTGAAATGTCTGGAAGTTTAGCTTCAACATCATTAATTCTGTATTGTACCGCAATGTTTTCAACAACATCCACTTCATGAAGGATATCTATTCTGTAGGATGGAATGTAAACTTTTAATTCATTGTCATTTAATATTTCTGAATCAAAACGTGCCTGGGATAATAACTGTTGTATATCTTCAGCATTTAAGTCAGTTCCACCAATTAAACTGTTAGCTACATCAACATGGACATTTTTTACTTGAGGAGTTAAATCAGGAGTAGTTATGCTTTTGTCTTCGTATTTAACTTCCATACTTTTTATTTTTCCGCCGACTTCTGCAAATGAACTGCAGATAATGTTTAAACACTGGTTAACTGCACGTTCGTCAGTTCCAGTTACATCTACAATAATGTTTTTCACATTTTCATCAATTTTTGTAAGTTCTCCGTTGATGATTGGGGGCATGGAAAGTACCTGATTATCCTTGTCTAAAATTAAAGGATATTTATCAAAATCTTCAAGAAGATGAGCATAGGCAACTCCTTTTTCATGCTGGGTTAATATTTCTTCAGGAGTCATTGGAGTATCTTTTTCAAGAGCAACAAATGCATTTTCATCTTTAGGAGTAGCTATGTAATTAAATGGCTGGGATACAACATCTGCATTGTGAATACCGATAGCTACTTTTTTTCTGTCTCTTCCGATTACCCAGTGGAGGTTTTCCTGGAAATCCATAATGTATTTAAGTTTGTCACCAGTAAAATCCACACCTTCGATTTTTGCAAATGCAATATAAGGTCTGATTTTAGCTACTTTGGCATCTACAATTACACTTTCATCTGATGGTGTAACTTCGTATTTTGGAAGTCCTGTTTCCTGATTGATAAAGCCTTTAAAAGATCTGGCAACTCCTTCTACAGATAAATTGTCCGGACGATTCGGGAAAAATTCCACTTTGATTTCTTCATCATCAAAGTCTTCAATATCACTTGACATCATTGGTAAAGTGTTTATCAATTCGTCTTTTTCCATATCTATTCCTAAATCTTTTAAATCTTGATATTTGAATGTAATAACTGGCATTTAATATACTCCAATAAAATTATTTTTATAATCCATAAATAGCTATGAAGAATAATGATTCAATTACAAAATGTAATGATCTGTGTTCTAATTCATTCATATGACTGCTAATAAGTAATGTGTGGCTTACATCTATCACAAAATGAATAAATGCTGCTAATATTCCTATTTCTAAGTTTAAAAATGCTATAGACACAAAAATAAAGTGGAATCCTGCTTCCATTAATTCATGTATAATCCATGTTTTCCATGGAGCATTTACTGAATTATTAATTATTCCTCCTAAAATAAGGTAGAACTTATTAAAGATTTTCCATACGATTTGTGTGTGGATTGTGTCGCTTATAGCTAATACGATTGCAACATAAAACCATAATAATTCCATTTTTAACAGTCCTTTTATATTCTTTTATACATTTATTATTTAGTGTAGTTAATCATTATTAAAGTATCTGTTTTTATTAAGTTTCTGACTCTGTTGAAATTTTTCTAATTTTTTTTACAGCAGAAGTTGCATATTGATTTATTTTAATTATTAATCTGTTATATGGTTTTTAAATTCTGTGATACTGAATTTATCTGATGAGATATTAATGAAGAAATTAAATACCTCTTGAAATTCATCGTTAAATAAAAATAAAATGAAAATTCAGTAGAATAAACAGCACTAAACCGTATGGATGTATAAATAAGGAATGCATCTTAAAATATTAGTTTGATTCAACAAAATTTCAAAAAGGATTTCCGGATAATTTAAATTTTTCTTATATATTTTTAAATAAAGAAATACATATTTAATAATATTATTTTTATTTAATTATTTGGAGAAAAGATATGTCAAATGAGAATATTCCTAAAGACTATGATTTTAAAAAAGAAAAGATTTGGGAGCAAAAATGGGAAGATGAGGAACTTTATAAATTCCTCGGTGATGGAACTAAACCTAGATATATAATTGATACTCCACCACCATATCCAACAGGTTCTATTCATTTAGGCCATGTATTGAATTGGGTTTATATTGATATGAATGCAAGATATAGGAGATTAAAAGGATTAGACGTTCTATTTACTCAGGGATGGGACTGTCACGGTCTTCCTACTGAAGTTAAAGTTGAAGAAACTCATGGAATTAAGAAAAATGATGTTTCAAGAGCTAAATTCAGAGAGTATTGTATTGAGTTAACTACCCAGAACATAGCTAAAATGAAAGATCAGATGCAAGCTTTAGGTTTTTCACAGGATTGGAGCCGTGAATTTATTACAATGACTCCGGAATACATGAAAAGGACACAGTATTCCTTTTTAAAAATGTATGATGAAGGATTGATTTACCAGGGAATCCATCCGGTTAACTGGTGTCCTCGTTGTGAAACAGCTATTGCTTTTGCAGAAGTGGAATACAGCGATAATGAAACATTTTTAAACTATGTTAACTTCCCGCCAGCTATGGAAGATTCTTATGATAATATAGCCAGTTCTAAAGTTTCAGGCAAAGAGGCTAATCCTGAAGATGAAGGAGTAATGATTGCAACTACCCGTCCGGAGTTAATGTCTGCTTGTGTAGCTGTTGTAGTTCATCCTGATGATGAAAGATATGCTCATTTAGTTGATAAATATGTTGAAGTGCCTTTATCTCATCAGAAAGTAAAAATTTACCCTGATGAAGAAGTAGACCCTGAATTTGGTACCGGTGCAGTAATGGTTTGTACTTTCGGGGATAAAACAGATGTAGCCTGGGTAAATAAACATAATCTGGAAATTCTTGATGCTATTGATGAAAAAGGCAGATTAACTGAAGTTGCAGGAAGATATGAAGGAATGGATTTGGCTACATGTAAAGCTAAAACTATTGAAGATTTGAAAGATGAAGGATATCTTTTAAAACAGGAAAAAGTTGACCAGAATGTTGGTCAGTGCTGGAGATGTAAAACTCCTATTGAAATTTTAGTTAAAAAACAATGGTTTGTAGCTGTAAATAAGTTAATCGAGCAAACTAAAGAAGCAGCAGAAGAAATGAACTGGGTTCCTGAACACATGAAAAGCCGTATGATTAACTGGGCAGATTCTATGGAATGGGACTGGTGTATTTCAAGACAAAGGTTATTTGCAACTCCTATACCTGTCTGGTTCTGTAAAGATTGTGGTAAAGTAATGCTTCCTGATGTTGAAGACTTGCCAGTTGATCCGACTCATGATAAACCTAAAAAAGCATGCAGCTGTGGCTGTGAAGAATTCATCGGAGAAGAGGATGTTTTAGATACATGGATGGACAGTTCCATTTCACCGCTTTCAATTGCAGGATGGCCTAATGAAGGTTATGAAAACAATTTCCCGGCAAATATCCGTCCACAGGGACATGATATTATCAGAACATGGGCATTTTATACGACACTTCGTTGTCTTGCTTTAACCGGTAAAAAACCATTTGATGATATTGTAATCAATGGTATGGTATTTGGTGAAGACGGATACAAAATGAGTAAGTCCAGAGGAAATGTAATTGCACCTGATGAAGTAATTGAACAGTATGGTGCAGATGCTTTAAGAACATGGGCAGCTAACAGTGTACCGGGTTCAGATGTAATATTTGACTGGAAAGACATTAAACACGGTTACAGATTCTTAAGAAAATTCTGGAATGCATTCAGATTCATTAGTATGCAGATATTTGATGAAGAGGTAAACTATGATGAAATAAAAGATAACTTTGATCCCCTTGATTTATGGATTTTATCTAAATTAAATAACCTCAATAAAGTTGTAGATAATGCATTTGCAAATTATGATTTTGCAACTACAATCACATCAATTGAAAAGTTCATCTGGCATGATTTCTGTGATGAATACATTGAAGCAGTAAAATACAGATTGTACAATGATGATGTAAGCGATTCATCAAGAAAAGCAGCTAAATACACTTTAAGAAATGTTATTGAAACTTCATTAAAATTATTATCTCCAATTGTACCATTCTTTGCAGAGGAAGTTTACCAGTACTTCGGTGACGGGGAATCTATTCATAAAACCTCCTGGCCTGAAGTTAATGAAGATTTGGTAAGTGAAGAATACGAAAATAAAGGTAATATCACTGTAGATTTAATCGATGAAGTAAGAAGATTCAAATCCAGTTCAAAAATACCTCTTAACGCTCAGTTATCTGAAGTCAATGTTTATACCAATGACGGCAATTTAGTTGAAGTGTTCAATGAATTTTCACAGGATATTGAAGGAACTCTTAAAATTGATGATTTGGCTATTAAAACAGGAAAACCTGAAGTCCATGAAAAAATCATTGAAGTTGAACCTGACATGTCTCAAATCGGACCGATGTTTAAAAAAGATGCCGGAAAAATCATAGGTTACCTAAAATCCAGGGACATTGAAGAAATAGCTGATGAATTAGAAAATTCAGGTGAATTGGCTATTGGGGAGATTACTGTTGGTAAAGATTTATTAAACATCTCAAAAGAAATTGTAGGAGCTTCCGGTAAAAAAGTGGATATCCTGCAGTCTGAAAATTTAGATGTTATTGTTGAAGTAATTAGATAATTTTACTTCAATTCCTATTTTTTTTAATAGTAAAGTTTTTATTCTTTTTTTTATCTAAAATTAATTTGTTTTTATTAAATTAACAATTTTTTAAGTGATTACCTTGAATTATGAGAAATCAAAAAAGTATGATAAAAATTTAGTTGAAAATAAAATTATGGGTCCAAATCCTTTAAAATTAGTTGAAGAATTATTACTGAATCACAATATTTCTGATTCTGCTACTGTAATGGATTTGGGGAGTGGTAATGGTTTAACTTCAGTATTTCTTGTAAAAGAATATGGTTTTAAAGTTTTTCCAACTGATTTGTGGAGCGACCCAACAGAAAACAAGAAATTTTTTGATGAAATGGGACTTTCAGGTGATGAAATAATTCCTATTAAAGCTGATGCTAATGATTTACCATTTGCACATGAATTTTTTAATGCGATAATTTGTGCAGATTCATATAATTACTTTGGAAGAGATGATAACTTTTTAGATGAAAAAATAATTCCATTTATCAAGCCTGGGGGTTATGTGTATATTGCAGTTCCTGGCATGAAAAAAGATTGTCATGATGATTTGCCTGATGAATTATTGCTTTCCTGGAATGAGGAACAGTTAGATTATATTCATGATATGGATTATTGGAAGAATATAGTTGATAAATCCAATAAATCAAAGGTTATTTCAATTAAACAAATGGAAGGAAATGAAGAACTTTGGACAGATTGGATTAACTGTGATAATGAATATGCTGCCGGAGATAAAAAAGCTGTTGATGCAGGAGCTTGCAAATATTTAAATTTCATATCAATTGTACTTCAAAGAGTTAAATAATTTAATTGAAAAAAAACCTCACTTCATTTCTTTTTTTCAAATTTTTTACTTTTCAGATAAATATAATAATTTATAAAATATAATTATCAGTATGAATCTTAAAGTTAAAACTATTTCCAATATTGGTGGTGAAGTTAAGGCACCACCCTCTAAAAGTTATTCTCACAGGGCAGTTATATTAGCTTCTTTAGCTGATGGAACATCCAAAATTCATGATATGCTTTTTTCACAGGATGTTTTGTCATCCATTAATGTATGCAGAGCTTTAGGAGCAAATATCACTAAAAAAGATGATTATTTGGAAGTGATCGGAACCAATGGTAAATTGCACAATTCATCAGAAGTTCCTATTGATTTAGGTAATTCCGGAACTACTTTAAGATTAATGACAAGCATAGCCAGTTTGGCTGACAATGAAGTTATATTAACAGGAGATGACTCTTTGCAGACAAGGCCTATGGAGATTTTAACAGAATCATTGGCTTCATTAGGTGTATGTGCAGCTTCAATTAATGGTAATGGGAAAGCACCTATTTTAATCAAGCCAGGTTATGTGGGTGGTGAAACTAATATTTTAGGCAATGTCAGTTCTCAGTTTATTTCATCAATTCTGATTTCTGCTCCTTTATCTGAAAATGGAGTTGATTTATTTGTACTGCCTGAATTCAAGTCACGCCCTTATGTAAATATGACCTGTGATATAATGGCTAAATTTGGTGTTAAAATTGAAAATGAATTCTTTGTACGTCATGATGACTGTGACAGGGAATCTAAAAATTGCCGCATTGATGAATTTAAAATATCTAAACAGGAATATAAATCCTGTGACTATGTAGTTGAAGGCGACTATTCATCAGCATCTTATTTGCTTGCAGCTGTAGCTATTTATGGTGGAAATGCAAAAATATTAAATTTATTTAAAGATTCTAAACAGGGAGATAAGTTAATATTGAATATTTTAAAGAAGATGGGTGCAAAAATAGAGATTTTTGATGATTATGTGGAAATCTCATCTGAAGGTAATTTAAAAGGTATTGATGTTGATTTGTCAAATGCTCCTGATTTATTAATTACAGTAGCTATTTTAGCAGCTCTGGCTGATGGAACCACTAATATTACAGGTGTTAAACATGCCAGAGTTAAAGAAACAGATAGGATAGCTACTACATGTAGTGAACTTAAGAAATTAGGCTGCAAGTTAAAAGAATTTGAAGACGGCATGTCTATTGAAGGAGGAATCCGTTCAGGTGTTGTTGATTCACATAAAGATCATAGGCTGGCTATGGCATTTTCATTGGTTGGTCTAAAACATGATATAGAAATTAAAAATGGGGAAGTTTTTGATGTGTCTTTTCCTAATTTCATTGAAGCCATGTCAGAAATTGGAGTTGAACTGGAGTTAATTTAGGAAGTGTTGGTGTTGGAATTAACAGAAACTGAAAAGGTTATTAAAATTGTAGATGAGTTAAATAAGTTATATAAAATCAGGGAGTTTGTAAATAAGGATCCCTACAAAGTTTTAGTCAGGACAATTTTATCTCAAAGAACAAGAGATGAAAATACAGACCAGGCTACTAAAAACTTATTTGGCAAATATAAAAACATTTATGAAATAGTTGATGCTCCAACTGATGATGTTGAAGAGCTAATTAGATGTTCAGGTTTTTATCGTGTAAAAGCAGCTAGAATTAAAGAGGTTTCAAGGATTTTGATTGATCAGTATGGTGGTGAAGTTCCGGACAATCTAAAGGAGTTGGTTGAGCTTCCTGGTGTTGGCCGTAAAACTGCCAATTGTGTTCTGGTTTATGCATTTGAACTTCCGGCTATTCCTGTTGACACTCATGTTCACAGAATTTCCAACAGAATTGGTTTGGTAAATACCAAAACACCTGAACAGACAGAAGTGGAATTGGCTAAAATTGCCCCTAAGGAATTATGGATTAAATTAAATGATTTGATGGTTCAGTTTGGTCAAACTATCTGTAAACCTATGAGTCCTCAATGTGAAATGTGTCCGATTTCAGATATTTGTGATTACTGCTGATTTTCCGAAACATTTATAAATAAAAACATTGTTATATAACAGTAGTTATAAACAATAACTATTGTTATATTAGGTATTCCAAAATATGACAATTAATGATTAACCCTTTATAATATACCTTAAATGGAATTAATTAGGAGAAATAATTATGGTAAATGTCCCAGAATTAAAAAGAGGAGTTTTAGATAGTGTTATTGATGCTATTGGAAATACTCCTATTGTAAGATTAAATAATATAACTGAAGATTTAGATGCAGAAGTAGATGTAAAAATGGAATCTTTCAATCCAACTGGAAGTGTAAAAGACCGTGTTGCAGTTGCAATGATTGAAGATGCTGAAGAAAAAGGTTTGCTTAAAGAAGGTTCTGTAATTATTGAACCAACTAGTGGAAATACCGGTATTGGATTAGGTTTTGCTGCAGCTGCTAAAGGTTACAGATTAATTTTAACAATGCCTGAAACCATGTCTATTGAAAGAAGGAAATTGTTAGGTATCTTTGGAGCAGAATTAGTATTAACTCCAGGTTCAGAAGGTATGGGTGGAGCTATAGCTAAAGCTGATGAATTGGAAAAAGAAATTCCAAATGGTATTGTTTTACATCAATTTGATAATGAAGCTAATACAAGAATTCATTCTCAAACTACTGCTAAAGAAATTTTAAGAGATACTGAAGGTAAAATTGATGCTGTAGTTGCTGGTGTAGGAACTGGGGGAACTATTACAGGTATTGGAAAAGTATTAAAAGAGGAAAATCCTGATGTTCAAATTATAGCTGTTGAACCTGAGTCTTCCCAAACCTTAGGAAAAGGAGTTAAAGGTCCTCATAAAATCCAAGGTATTGGTGCAGGTTTTGTTCCGTCTATTTATGATTCTGATATTATTGATGAGATTATTCCTGTTAAAGATGAAGATGCAGGTAACACTTTACTTGATTTAGCTAAAAAAGAAGGAATCTTTGCAGGAATTTCATCTGGAGCAGCAACATGGGCTGCAATTCAAGTAGCTAAAAGGGATGAAAATAAAGGTAAAAGAATATTGGCTATTTTACCTGATGACGGTTCAAGATATTTATCTGTTGACTGGTTATTTGAATAAATTTATATATTATGTATTATAGAAAATGTATATACTATATGTTATATTTTTATAGATATACATATTCTAAATACAATTTGGGGTTTGTTAATGCTTGGTAGATTAAAGAGTGAAATCAAGACAATAAAGGAGAAGGATCCGGCAGCACGCAGTACTCTAGAGATATTTTTATGTTATCCTGGTTTTTATGCTATTATTATGCATAGAGTCAGCCATTATCTATGGAATCACTCTTTAAAGTTATTGGCTAGAATGAATTCAAATTTAGCCAGATTTTTAACAGGTATTGAAATCCATCCCGGCGCAACTATAGGTAAACGTGTTTTTATTGACCATGGAATGGGTGTTGTTGTTGGAGAAACTGCAATTGTTGGTGATGATGTACTTATTTATCAGGGAGTAATTCTTGGAGGAACAAGCACACAAAAAACTAAAAGACACCCGACTGTAGAAAAAGGAGCAATTATTGGTGCCGGAGCTAAAGTAATGGGTAATATTACTGTTGGCCAATATTCTAAAATAGGAACCGGTGCAGTTGTTTTAAAGGATGTTCCTCCGGATTCCACATGTGTTGGAGTTCCTGGAAGAATTGTCAGAAGTAAAAATGCTGAAAATATTGAAATTCAGCATAAGACTGTTGATTTGGACCATAATAAGCTTCCGGATCCTGTCGCTGATGCAATCAATACTCTTACAAAGCATCTTAAAGAAAATGATAAACACATTAAAATTTTGTATGAAAAAAATTCAATTTGTTTAACTGAAGATGATGAAGACGAATTGGATGATTTATTGAAAAAATAGGAGATTAACATGAAACCGCCTTGTGAAATTGTTGTATGGTATGTAATACCTGCAATCAGATCAGAATTAGCTAAAGATTTGCTAGCTTTAGGTATGAAACAAAAAGATGTTTCCGAGCTTATGGATATAACTCAGCCTGCTGTGTCTCAGTATATTACTGATAAAAGGGGCAGCGGTATTGAATTAAGTCCAAATGTAAAAGAAATGGTTAAGGAATTAGCTGTTCAGTTACGTAATGGTGAAGCTAAAAAAACTGAAATAATTGGTAGAACATGTTCCATTTGTAAACATATTAAAATTGGGGATGTTTTAAAACAATTAAACATTGATAAGAATGATCTTGATGAAGACTGTCAGGGTTGTTTAGGTTCTGAAGTTACTGAATGTAAATAGTAAACTATATATGTAATAATAGTCAAACTATTAATTACTGTTTTATTTTTTGTGGCAAGCTGACCGAGCGGCTTAGGTGCGTGGCTGCAGACCATGATACTGGGGTTCAAATCCCTAGCTTGCCTTCATTTATTAATTATTGCTTTTTTTGAGGTATTTTATGGAAATTTATTCTACTTTAACTCGTAGTAAAGAAACTTTTGAAACCATGAATGATAATAGAATTAATTTATTTGTTTGTGGACCTACTGTTTATGATGATGCTCATATTGGTCATGGAAGAACTTACATTTCTTTTGATACAATAAAAAGATACTGGGAATATAAAGGTTATACAGTATTTTATATTCAGAACATTACTGATGTTGATGATAAGATAATTAAAAGATCAAAAGAAACTGGAATTCCTGCAGGTGATATAGCTAAGAAGTTTGAAAAAAGATATATTGAAGACATGGCTAAATTAAATGTCACAGGAGTTAATTTATTTGCAAGAGCTACTGACCACATGGGCGAAATAATTGATCAGATTCAAAGATTAATTGATAAAGGTTTTGCTTATGAAACTGAAGACGGAGTCTATTTTGGAATAGACAATTTTAAGGAATTTGGAAAATTATCAAATAGAAACATTGAAGAATTGGAATCCCATAGGGAAATAGCTAAAACTACTAAGAAAAATCCGATTGATTTTGCATTATGGAAAAAAAGAGAAAATGTAGATGAACCTGTATGGAACTCTCCATGGGGTGAAGGAAGACCTGGATGGCATATTGAAGATACAGCTATTACTGAATACTACTTCGGACCGCAATATGATGTTCATGGAGGGGGGCTTGACTTAATATTCCCTCATCATGAAGCAGAAATCACCCAAATGGAAGCAGTTAGCGGAAAAAGTCCTATGGTAAATTACTGGTTACACACCGGATTTTTAAATGTTTCAGGAGAAAAAATGTCCAAATCTTTAAATAATTTCATTACGATTCGTGAATTACTTAAAGAATATGATGCTGATGTATTCAGGTTCTTTGTATTGTCTACTCATTACAGAAGTCCAATTGACTTTTCAAAAGAGTCACTTCATCAGTCTGAAAAAAGTTTAGATAAAATTAAAAAATATTATGAATCATTAGAATGTGAAATCATAGAAAATGCCACTTCTGATTATGCTCCATTAAAAATTGCTAAAGAAGAATTCTTTAAAAGTATGGATGATGATTTCAACACTCCAAAAGCTATTGCAGCTATTTTCGGATTAATAAATGATTCCAAAAGTGAAATTGATTCTTTAGCTGATGAAGATGTTTCAGCTATTCGTGAATTTTTAGATGATGTTGGTTTTATTTTAGGTATTGATTTTGTTTTAAAAGATACAGGATCTTCTGATGAATTATTAACTTTAATTTCAGATGTTAGACAAGAATTAAGAAACAACAAACAATATGAATTGTCTGATAAAATAAGAAATCAGCTAACTGATTTAGGTTATGAAATAAGTGATTAGAGGAGATTTATAATTTATCTCCTATTTTTTCTATTTGTGCAATAGCTTCTTCTAATCCGTCACCTTTTCCAGCAGCTCCTTTTGCAACAATGGTATCGATTATTTCCATACCCATGTATCCAAATGGTATAACTTTCATTGAATCAATGTAGGCTGCAAATGCATCGCTTGGTTGAGCCTGGGTAAATATTTCTATTACTTTTGTACCTTCTAAGCTTTTATTTGGATTTTGTGAAACTTGATAGAATCTGTCAATTAATGTTTTTGCTTGTCCGCTCATTTGACCATAGTAAATTGGGCTTGAGAAAATAAATAAATCTGCTTCAAGCATTTCATCAATGATTTTTCTTGCATCATCATCTTTTACACAGTCGCCTTTTTGACAGGCTTGACAGGCTTTACAAAAACCAATATCTAATTCATTAAGATAGTAAATGCTTTTTTCACCGTCAATTTTTTCCAATACTTTGTTTACTAAAATATCACAGTTTCCGTCTTTTCTAGGACTTCCTACGATTGCTACAGTTTTCATAATTTTACACTCTCCTATACTTGTAAATTTATGTTTGTGTTATATTTAAATTATTGTTTTTTGCAACATTTTTCCTTAATTTGCTCAAAATATTTTGACAAATCATAAATATGCTTGTATTATAAATATATTGATTAAACTTAAGAATTATTTTATTTCAATAAAAAACTTTAAGTTTCAATGTATATTAATTTAAAATGAAGTTAACGGGGATATGATGATTAAAAAAAGATTTATTTTAGTTATCATGATTATTTTAACATTTTCCATGTCATTAGTTAATGCTAATGAAGATTTAAATAATGTTGGATATAATGATGGCTTGCAAGTTAATTCCACATATTCTGAGGATGTTTTAACTGCTCCTGAGGATGTTGGAACATTTAGTGATTTGAATTCGAATATTCAGGCAAATCCGAACATAAGTTTGGATAAGGATTATAAATATGATTCTTCAAGTGATGGTTCTTTATCATCAGGTATCATAATTGATAAAGATACAACTGTTGATGGTGCATCACACATAATAAATGGAAGCAATTCCAAAGATGTAAGGCTGTTTGCTGTTAATAAAGGTACTTTAACTTTAAAAAATGTTATAATAACTGATTTGAATTATAATACAGATGATAAAGGGTTAATTTATCAAAATGGAGGTAATCTTGTACTGGATAATGTTACTTTTCAAAAGTCAGGATATAAAAGTTTAATATGGGCTGATGGAGGTTCATTAACTGTAACTAATTCTTATTTTATCAATAATACTGCAACTAACATATTCAGAGTCAGCGGATATAATTCTGTTTTTATAAACAGTAATGTAATAATGAATAACAATATTTCCAATGCATTACTTGAAAATGGATTGAATGTAAACACTATTGACAATAATGTTTTTATAAACAATATCAATCATGTAAATATTGAATATATTAAAAGCTGTAGGGATAATTACTGGGGTACAAATGCAGCTACCTATGGTTCTGTTGGAATATTGTATAAATGTGATTTTACAATAGCTAAATTAAGTATTGTCGGTAATAATACTATTTCTGGAGATTCTGCTTATCAGATTGTATTTAATAATACAAAACTGCCTGTATTTAATCTTAATGCAATTATCGATGAAAAATATGCTACCTTGAATCAGAACAGTATAACTGTCAAAAACGGAGCTGCAGAAGTTAGCGTTAGCCCTAAAGCTAATGGTGTTGCAACGTTAAGTGTTGGTAAAAATTTAATTAAAGATTCCAATACTAAAAATATTAAAATTAATCTTGACGGAAGTATTGATGAGTTATGGGTAGCAACTACAGGTAGTGATACTAACGACGGCAGTAAAGACAAACCATTAGCCAGCATAACTAAAGCTATTGAAATAGCAAAATCAGGTTATACTATTCATATAATGGATGGGGAGTATTCTCAAAAAGTTTTAGAAATCAATAAAACGCTGTCATTTATTGGTGAAGGAAATAATGTTATTATAAGAGGAACTGGAAACCGTGCATTTTCATGTACTGAAGACGGATGCAATTTGGAATTTATAAACATTACTTTTGCAAATTTAATATCTGAAGAAACAAGATCTGCAGCATTATATATTGAAGGTGATGGTTTTCTTAAAGTAATTAATTGTACTTTTAAAGATATTGGAGCCAGATATGGTGCTATGGACATAGGCACTACAGCAGATGCAGAAATTAAAAACTGTACTTTTGAAAATGTAGTAGGAACTGCTTCCAGATCAGCTATTATTCATGTTTCTGGAAGTGGGGAGTATATTTTTGACGGATTAACTATTTCAAATTCCAAATTAGCTGATAATGTTGTAGAAAATGATAAGTGTGCATATTTAAGAGGAATATTTTATATTGATAATCAAAATGCAGTTGTAACTTTAAATAATACTGTTATTAGAGGTTCATCCGGTCCAATGCAATCAGTTGTTGAGTCAAGAAGTAAATTAAATATCCTAAATACTGTAATTGTGAATAATACTGTTGGTATGACTTCTACTGGTTTTGGTCAGTATCTTATTTACGGATCAAGTGCAAATGCTAATATTAATATTAAAAACACGGTAATTTCAAACAATACTGCTGGAGACAGCTCTGAGAGTGAAATTTTCCAGCTTACAAATGGAAATACTCTTGATGTATCTTATTCCAGCATTGTTGATAATAAAGTTAACAAAATATTCAATGTTAAATCAGGAAATGCTGCAGTTACTATGGATTATAACTGGTGGGGAAATAATACTGTTTCCAATGATAAAATCAGTAAATGGATCATAATGACCACACCAGATAATATAACTGCTCAAAAAGGTAAAACAATTGATGTGGGAGTATATTTCAATCATTATACAGATGCAAGTGGTAAAATTTATGATTTGTCCGTAAATGTTCCAATAACTGTTAAATTCAGTACAATCAATGGAACTTTGTTAAACAATGTTGCATATAGTGTTAATGGAATAGCTAGTGTTCCATATACTGTAAATAATAATGATACAATTACTGTAAAATCAGGTAACCAGACAGCTACTATTAAAATTATTTCCAAAGTCATTGATGCTATTTGGGTATCAGCTGAGGGTAATGATGCAAATGACGGCAGTGAAAACTCTCCGGTAGCTACAATAGCTAAAGCAATTGAGCTGGCTAAAAATTCATCTACAATATATGTTATGGAAGGAAGTTATTCTCAAGGTCAGATAACAATAAATAAGGAAGTATCTATTACAGGTTTGGGCAAAGTTATTTTGACCAATAATGCCTTTATCTGCAAAGCAGATAATGTGGAATTTAATAACATTGTATTTTCACAAAATGACGGATCTGCAGTTTTAAAAGTATATGGGAATAATATTAAAATATATAACTGTACATTCAGCAATATTAATGCTGATTTGGGAGTATTGTATCTTTCTTCAGGTTCTGTTGATATTGTTAACACTGTAATAAACAATGTAAACAGCAGATATTTAATTTCAATTTCTAAAAATGCTATTTTAAAAATGTCAAATTCTGTTGTTGACGGAAATAACCTTGAAAACAGTATTTTTTATCTTGGAGACGGGTCTTCTTTAAATGTGGATTATTGTATTATCACTAACAACAGATTTGTTAATTATACAAGTGTGGAAGAAGACGGCAAATCCGAAATTTCTCTTGATTATAACTGGTGGGGAACCAACACACCTGCGGGAAAGGATATTAAAAATTGGGTAATAATGAACGCTCCTGAAAGTATTTCCGGTGAAAAAGGTGAAACTATAAATGTCAATGTTGATTTCAACCATTATATGGGTGTTGGTGGTAAAATTCATACATTAACAAAACATATTCCGGAAACAGCAGTTGATTTTGATGGAAATATTCTAAATACTGTCAACGGATTAGTTACTTTTTCATATACTATAGAAAACAGCAATAAAATTGTTGTAAAGTCTGCCAATCAAAGTTCAGTCATTGATGTCATTATAAAAGAAGTTAAAAGAGATGTCTGGGTATCTAAGGAAGGAAATGATGAAAACAATGGTAGCCAAACCAGTCCTGTAGCTACAATCAAAAAAGCTTTAGAATTAGTAAGTGACGGATATTCAATTTACATAGCGCCGGGAACTTATCTGGAATATGGATTGGAAATAACTAAGTCTGTAAATATAATTGGTTCAGGCAAAGTCATTATTGATGCTGATAATAATGGCAAAATAATTTCTACAACAAATAAATCTGCAGTTATTAATTTAGCTAATTTGGAATTAACTAAAGCAAAAAGCAACTTTGGATGTGCAGTTTATAATTTAGGAGCTGATTTTACACTAAATAATATAAGCATTTATGATAATGAAATAACTGATGCTTTAGCTAATACTATGAGTGCTATTTACAATACTGGAGTAATGACAATCAAAAACTCTAAAATAATTCATAATATTGGGCATGGATTAATATACAACAGCAATAATCTTGCATTGATTAATTCAACTCTATCAGGCAATGATATCGCTTCAGGCACTTCATCATATGGAATTGTTTATTCAACGGGAGGTACTGTAAAAATAGTTGATTCTGATTTTGACAATAATATTGCAAGATTGGGAACTGTTTATATTTCCAGTGGAAACCTTATAGTTGAAAACTCTATTTTTGAATCTAACAGAGTTACTGTAGGAAATGGAGGAGCTATTACTTTATGGTCTTTAAGTTCTAAAGTAAACATAACTAATGCCACATTTAGAGATAATATGGCTGCTAAGGATGGTGGAGCTATTTTGGCTAAAGGTGATGTAAACATATTAAATTCAATATTTGAAAACAATGCTGCAGGTAATGGATATTATGGAAATGCAATTTATAATTATGGTAATTTAAATATTCATTATTCAGTATTATTGGAAAATGCTTCCTCCAATTATGTAATTTATAATTGTGGATACAATCCTTCTGCTAATGCACAATACAACTGGTGGGGAACTAATAATGATCCTTCAAAATTGGTTGGTGCAGGTAAATGGGATGAAGATACTCCATGTGAGGATGTAGATGTTTCAAATTGGATTATTATGAGTGTAACTCCAAACATTATTGAAAATATCACAGGAAATCAAGTTATAAAAGCAACATTTGATAAATATCAAGGCAACGATGGAAAACTTTATGATTTAACTAATGCTCTTCCTGAATTTAATGTTAAATTCAGTGCGATTAATGGCACATTATCAGATAATCTGGCTAAAGTTATTAATAATGCAGCTAGTGTTAATTACACAATATCTGACAATGACACAATTACTGTAGAATATGGTAATGAAATATTTAATATTAAAGTTATTGTAGCTAAAGAAACCTCAATTATTTTAATCAACGTTAATGATATTGTTGTAGGTGAAAATGCTACAATTGATGTATTTGTCAATAAAAATGCAACAGGTAATGTGGTTGTTAGTGTTAACAATAAAAATATTACTGTTAATATTAAGGATGGTAAAGCCAGTTTAATTGTAAGTGACTTGCCTGTCGGCAAATATGACATTGTAGTTAAATATAGTGGAGATGCTAATTATGGAGCTAGTACAAACATAACCTCATTTAATGTAGGCAAAATAGCTAAATATGACATTGATGTTGATATTTCCAGGGTTCAAAGTGGAGAAAATGCTACAATAACTGTAAGTCTGCCAAAAGATGCAACAGGAAATGTTACAATAATCATTGGAAATAAAAAGTATAATGCAACTGTAGTTAATGGAACTGCTAAAGTTATCACTGGTGTATTGGATAATGGTACTTATGATGTTGTTGTGTACTATTCGGGAGATGATAAATATCTTAATTCTGTTAAACAACTTAACATGACTGTTGATGTTAATAAAAATCTTAACTTAAAATCAGATGACATTGTCATGTTTTATAAAGATGGAACAAGATTTACAGCAGTTTTAACTGATTATAAAGGTAATCCGATAGCTAATGAAACTTTAATATTTGTAATTAATGGTGTAAATTATACTAAAATTACTGATAATAAAGGAACTGCTTCAATGGCACTTAAGTTAATGCCTGGAGTATATGAAGGATTAGTACTGTTTAATGGAACTTCAAATTACAACAATATCTCTGTTAAATGTAATATAACAATTAAATCTACTGTTATTGGCCATGATATTGTTAAAATGTTTAGAAATGCAACTCAGTATTCTGCACTATTCCTGGACAGCAACGGTAAGGCTTTAGTTAATGCTACTATTAAGTTTAACATTAATGGTGTTTTCTATACTAAATCTACCAATGGTGAAGGTATAGCTACTTTAAACATCCAATTGCTTCCTAAGGAATATATTATAACCAATTATAATCTTGTTACTGGTGAGGAAAACTCAAATAAAGTAACTGTCAAATCATTACTTGTTGGTAATTCTGATTTGGTTAAATATTACTTAAATGAATCCGGTTATACTCTTAAGGTAATAGGTAAAGACGGTAAAGTTGCAGCTGGTCAGGAAGTAACCTTCAACATCAACGGAGTCTTTTACCACAGAGTATCTGATGACAATGGTATTGTTAGCTTAGGTATTAAGTTACGTCCGGGCACCTACATTGTAACAGCTGAATACGAAGGCTGCAGAGTCTCCAACAGCATTACAGTATTGCCAACTTTAATTACTAAAGAGCTTGACATGAAATACTTAGACGGCAGTAATTTCACTGCAAAAACACTTGACGGTCAAGGTAAAGCATTAGCTAACCAAAATGTATCATTTAACGTAAATGGTGTATTCTACCATAAAACAACAGATGAAAACGGTATAGCAAACTTAAATATCCGTTTAAATCCAGGTAAATATATCATCACATCTATCTGGAACGAATACCAAATAGGAAACAACATTACAATTGCTTAAAAAAGAGGATTTCAAATTCTCTTTTACTTTTTTTAATAAAAACCTTTATATACTTTAAATGTCTATTGTTATATGATATTATAACACGCATTATAATTTCATTTAGTTTTCGTAAATTGTATTTTTAGGTTTACCCAAAACATTTATATATGTTAAATAACTATTGTTATATAGCATTATAACATGTGATATATTTTATATTGAAAATCATAATGCACATCATATTTAGTTTAGAAGGGATAAAAAAAATATGGGATTTTTAAAAATATATGTTATAGTGTAGTAATATTAAATTTAAAAAAATTACAGGTGATTATATGGTAGAAAAAAGACAATACAAATCATCCACATTAGGTGTACGTGCAGGTCAAGAACCGGATCCGGTTACTGGAGCATGTGCTGTACCGATTTATCAAACAAGCTCATATGTATTTAAGGACGCTGCAGAAGCAGCAAGGAGGTTCGGATTACAGGAATTTGGTCAAATTTATTCCAGATTAACTAATCCAACAACTGAAGTATTTGAAAAGAGAATAGCTGCTATTGAAGGAGGTAATTCTGGATTAGGTACTTCAAGCGGTCTTGCAGCAATTACTTATGCAATTTTAAACATTACATCTCCAGGTGATGAAATCGTATCTGCAGATAATCTTTACGGCGGAACTTACCAGCTGTTTGATTACACCTTTAAAGATTTGGCAAGAAATGTTAAATTTGTGGATTCAAGTGATTTGCAGGCATTTGAAGATGCAATTACTGATAAAACCAAAGCAATTTACTGTGAATCTATAGGCAATCCGAAACTGGATGTGCCTGATTTTGAAGCTTTAGCTGAAATTGCTCACAGTCATGACATTCCGTTAATTGTAGATAATACAATTGGTGTAGGTTTGGTAAGACCTTTGGAACATGGTGCTGATGTTATTGCAGCATCTGCAACCAAATATGTTGGAGGTCATGGAACTTCCATTGGAGGATACATTGTAGATTCAGGTAAATTCAATTGGGGTAATGGTAAATTCCCGCAATTTACAGAACCTGATCCAAGTTATCACGGATTGGTATTCTGGGATGCATTTGGTGATGTTCCGGAACTTGGAAATATAGCTTTTACCTTAAGGGCCAGAGCAAGATTATTACGTGATTTGGGGTCAACTCAGGCACCAACTAACAGTTTCCTGTTTTTACAGGGACTTGAAAGTTTGGATGTAAGAGTAAAAAGACATTCTGAAAATGCTTTAAAAGTAGCTAAATTCTTGGAATCACATCCTAAAGTTAAATGGGTAAGTTATCCTGGTTTGGAATCTCACCCTTCACATGAAACTGCTAAAAAATACTTAAACGGTTATTATGCAGGTATTTTAGGTGTAGGTATTGAAGGCGGTGAGGAAGCAGGTAAGGAATTCATCAATAACTTGGAATTATTCTCTCTTCTTGCAAATATTGGTGATGCAAAAAGTTTAGCAATACATCCTGCAAGTACTACTCATCAGCAACTTTCAGAAGAAGAACAATTGGCTACTGGTGTTACACCGGACTTTGTAAGGTTATCTATTGGTCTTGAAGATGCAGATGACTTGATTGATGATCTTTCACGTGCTTTAGATAAAATTTAAATTTTAATAAAAAAATAAAAAGGAGATTATAAGATGTATTTGGATAATTCAGCAACTACTGCAGTTAGTGAGGAAGTACTAAACGAAATGGAGCCTTATTTCAGGGAAGCCTATGGAAATCCGTCTACTTTGTACTCTGTTGGCCGCGAAGCTAAAAAGGGTTTAGATAAAGCAAGACAAAGAGTGGCTGATGCAATTAATGCAGATCCTAAAGAAATAATATTCACTAGTGGAGGATCAGAATCTGATAATTTAGCTATTAAAGGTATTGCTTTAAAATTAAAAGGTAAAGGAAACCACATTATCACTTCTGAAATTGAACATCCTGCAGTTAAAGAAACACTCCATTTCCTTGAAACTTTAGATTTCAAAGTAACCTACCTGCCGGTTTATGAAAACGGTATTGTAAAAGTAGAGGATGTTAAAGATGCGATTACTCCAGAAACAATCTTAATTACCATTATGCATGGTAATAATGAAATTGGTACTCTTCAGCCAATTGCCGAGATTGGTAAACTAGCCAGAGAACGTAAAATTCTTTTCCACACTGATGCAGTCCAGACATTCGGTAAAGTTAAAGTGGATGTTGAAGAATTGAACGTTGATTTATTATCCTTATCATCTCATAAAGTCCATGGTCCAAAAGGTGTTGGAGCATTATATATTAAAAAAGGTGTTAGAATAACTCCTCTTATTCATGGTGGTGGCCAGGAAAGAGGAATCAGGTCAGGTACTGAAAATGTTCCAGGTATTGTTGGATTCGGTAAAGCATGTGAAATAGCTAATAATAATCTGGAAGAAAATTATGCAAGATTAGTTAAAACAAGAGATGAAATTATTGAAAAAGTATTGGATGCAGTTCCTGAATCTTATCTTAATGGTGATAGGAATGAAAGACTGCCTAATGTCATTAATTTCAGATTCTCATCTATTGAAGGTGAATCATTAATCCTCCTTTTAGATGCAAAAGGATATCAGGCATCAACAGGGTCAGCCTGTTCATCTAAAACTTTAGAAGCATCTCCTGTATTAAAAGCTCTTAATCTTGATGATGTTGATGTACATGGTTCCTTAAGAATATCTTTAGGTTCCCAAACTCACTTCGATGATGTTGACGGTTTAGTAGAAGCAATTAAAGAGTCAGTAGCTACTTTAAGGAAAATGTCTCCTTTATGGAATTCTGATGAAAAATATGAAGAAATGATGGGTCAAAGTAAATAAATTAAGGTGTTAAATATGTACAGTGAAAAAGTTATGGATCATTTTGCAAATCCAAGAAATTCAGGAGAAATGGAAAATCCTGACGGAGTAGGAACAGTAGGAAACCCAACCTGCGGGGATTTGATGACTATCTATATTAAAGTTAAGGATGATGTTATCACTGATATTTCATTCCAAACCTTCGGTTGCGGAGCAGCTATTGCTACAAGCAGTATGATTACTGAAATAGCTATTGGCAAAACATTGGAAGAAGCATTAAAAATTAGCCGTAATGATGTTGCAGAAGAATTGGACGGTCTTCCACCAGTTAAAATGCACTGTTCCAATTTGGCTGCAGATGCACTTAAGGCAGCTATTGATAACTATTATGAAAAGTCTAATTAAACTTGTTCAGGATTTACAATCATAATTTTCCTTGATTGGCAAGTGGTGGCGTTAATCTTTTAAAAAGTTAAACCGCCAAGCTATTTGAATATTAAAAAATAATCACGAGTTTATTAATATTGTGAAAATAATCAATAGTATTATATACTTTAAAATATAAACTTTCTTTAAATTATTATGAGGAGATGTTTGTATGGTAGAATATGGAAAAATATTCAAATGTGAAGACTGCGGAAGCATAGTTGAAGTTTTAGTAGATGCACACGAAGAAAAAGTTTGCTGTGACTCTTCTAAAAATATAATCGAACCTCAAACTGAAGGAGATAAAGCTCCTAAACATGTTCCGGTTATATCAGTTGATGGGAACGAAGTTACAGTTGCTGTTGGTGAAGTTCAACATCCGATGGACGATGACCATTTCATCCAATTTGTTGAATTAATCGTTGGTGATGAAAGATATATCAAACATTTCAAACCAGGCGATGTTCCAAAAGCTACATTTACTGTTGATGCAGATTTACTTGCTGCAAACGAAGCAATTGCAAGGGAATTCTGTAACTTACACGGCCTTTGGGCCAGCCAATAAATTTTAAGATGCTTTTCTTAAAATTTATTTCTTTTTTTTTACTGTGGAATAGGATATTTTCATAGATGAGCAGCTTATTTGACAGCTATTATTATTTTGTTTAATTAATGTTTAATGTTATGAAAAATATGGTATTAATTATGCACACATATTCTGATTAAATAGCGAATTTTATATTAATATTTTATAAAAAAAATTTTAAGTACTTGTTTTTATAAAAATTATTAATGTGTCAGACTATAAGAGAGCATTAGTTTTTATTTTTCTTTTAGTTATAATAGCTATAGCTATTGTCTATGTTGGATTTTCTATGAATTCTCTTGATAATTCAATGGCTGAAATTAGCGATAATATATCTAATGGTGATAAAGAGTATAATGATGCTGTAAATTTAATAAATAATAAAAATTATGATGAAGCATTAGAAAAAGCACTTTATGCAAGTGATGATTTTAATAAAAGTTCCAGAGATTTGTCAGATATACAGAATGGTAGTTATAATTTTAATGAAGTTCATAAAGAATACTTAGCTACTGCTATTGATGAAGTGGAATTAAAACAGGATGCTGCATCTAATTTGGTTCATGCTATTTATTATTTTAAAAATAATGATAATTCTACTGGAAGTAGTTATGGTAATAAGGCAAATAGCTTAATGGATGAAGCTATTCAGTATCAAAATGCAAGAAATAAGTTAGTTAATGATAATCCAAATTTATTTAGATAAAATTTTTACTTTAAAATGAGGTTTTTAAATTGAAAAAAAAGTGTCCAAAATGTAGAGGAACAGGTTCTGTAGTTGTAGATTATAAAGACTGTGATAGCTGTGGCGGAACTGGTTACCAAGATTCCTTTGATGTAGGAAATCATTTTAAAGGAGTTAATAGTAATGCGAAAGCTAAATTTGATTTAGGGGCAGATCAGGATATTCCATGTGAAGTTTGTCATGGAAAAGGTCAGATTGAAGTTTTTGAAGAATGTCCTAATTGTCATGGCAGCGGTCAGATTAATGTATGTAATGACTGCGGCAAACCAATCAGTGAAAAATATGATTTATGTAGAGATTGCCATACCAAAAGGAAGGAAGATAGAATGAAACGTGATAAAATACGGGAGATGGAAAACGAAGTTAAAGATGTTTATGTCTTGGATTCATTATGTCAAATGAGGGATATGGACAAGGATAGACTTTATAAAGGCAGAGTTACCCGTGTTGAAAAATATGGTGCTTTTGTAACATTAAATAATAATGTCTGGGGACTTATGAGGGGAGATATCTCTAATTATAAAGTTGGAGATGATGTTATTGTATTTATAACAGCTATTAAATCAAGGGAAAGAAAAATTGATTTGGCTCCAGCATATGTTAAAAATTACAATATTGTAAAACAGACAAAAAGCATTCCAAGAACCATTATTTCTGATCTGGAAGAAAAAATGGGCAAATTGGTTCGTGTTGACGGTGAAGTTCTACAGGTTCAGCAAACTTCAGGACCGACTATTTTTACAATTACTGATGAATCAAATATTACATGGGTAGCTGCTTTTGATGAAGCTGGAGTTAGAGCATATCCAGATATTGATGTTGGGGATGCTGTGGAAGTTTTAGGTGAAGTTAATCAGCATGGAGGCAAGCCTCAAATTGAATCTCAGTCTATTTCCAAATTGGAAGGTGAGAAAAAAGCCAAACTTCATGATTTAATTGAAGATGCATTAAATAAAAGGGCAGAACCTGATGATGTTGATTTCCTGGTTAAAAGTGATGTTTTAAACAGATTGAAACCTAAAATGAGGGAAGCAGCTCAAAAAATTAGGAGAGCTATTTTAGATGGCAGATCTATTTTATTAAGACATCATAACGATGCAGACGGTATCTGTTCAGGAGTAGCTATGGAAAAAGCTATTGTTCCTCTTGTCGAACAGGTAAATCCAAGTAATGATGCTCAGTATTATTATTTCAAAAGATCTCCAAGTAAAGCTCCATTTTATGAATTGGAAGATGTAGTTAAGGATTTGTCCTTTGCTCTTGAAGACAAGGAAAGACACGGTCAAAAATTGCCGTTAATTGTTTTGCTGGATAATGGTTCTACAGAAGAGGACATTGTAGCTTTGATGCAGGCTAAAATTTATGATGTGGAAGTTGTAGTAATAGACCATCACTCTCCTGGAGATTTAATTACTAAAGAGGAAAAAGACGGGGAAATTGTTGGCGGAACTGTTGCTGTTGATGAATATGTTGACACTCATGTAAACCCTTATCTGGTTGGAGGAGATTCTCAGCTAACTGCAGGAGCACTGGCTACTGAAGTGGCACATATTATAAATCCTGAAATTAAAGATTTAATCAAACATCTTCCGGCTATTGCAGCTTTGGGAGATCATGCTGAATGTGGTGAAGTTTACCAATACCTTGAATTGGCAGCAGAAAAAGGATTTACTAAAGAACATTTAGCTAAAATAGCCGAATGTGTTGACTTTGAAGCTTATTTCCTTAGGTTCATGAATGGTAGGGGAATTATGGACACTATTTTAGCTGTTGACAATATTGATAAGCATGAAAAGATGATTGATTCTTTATACAAGGAATATTTAAAACGTGTTGACACTCAGCTTAAAGCAGCTATTCCTAATATTGAAAAAACTCATTTTGAGAATGGCATTTACTTCAATATGATTGATGTTGAAAAATATGCTCATAAATTTACATTCCCTGCTCCTGGAAAAACCTGTGGTTTTGTTCATGATAGTGTAGTTCAGGCATTAGGTGAGGATAAACCAATTATAACTTTAGGACATGGTCCTGATTTTGGTGTAATAAGAGCTACTGATGCTGTTAATGAAAGATTTGGATTTAGCGTCAATAATATTGTTCCTAAACTGGCTGAAATGATACCTTCAGCAGGTATTGACGGCGGAGGCCATGAATGTGCCGGATCTATAAAATACATTGAAGGTTTAGGGGAAGAAGTTTTAAGTGAATTTGTTAATGAAATAAGAAATATGAGTGAACTTTAAAATGAAATATTGTCCTAAATGCGGTTTTGAAAATGCTAATTATGCCAAATTTTGTGTAAAATGTGGCAATTCTTTTGTTGACATGGACATTAATACAATTAAAAAACATAATTCAATTATGAATTCCATGCATTCAAAAGAAACAAGTGAAATTTCACAAAAGAAAAAGGTTAATAATACATTTAATGAATCACATTTTAAAGATAATGGGCATACTAAACCAACTTTTAAATTCAAATTGTTTCATATATTTGATGAGAGAAAAAATAAATACAGGATTAGCAAATTAAGAGTAATTTTAGCAATGGAAGCTGCTTTCTTTTTTGCAGTTTCTGTTTATATTTCCTTATTTGTAGATTCTGAATTTTTTTCAAGTGAATTTGCGGTTAATCCTGTTGTTGCGATTTTGCTGTTGATTTGTGCAAGTATAGTTATAGCAGGAATATTCGTAATTCCTACAGGGATTATAGGATGGATTTTAAGAAGAATTTATCTTTACTTGACTAAATGATGATGCATATGGTTTTACAAAACTACTGTGGCAATTGCGGCAAAAGATTATCACTTAATGAAGAGTACTGTAAAGGCTGTGGAGCTAGAACAGCTTTTGTAGATGCTGGTGATGATTATATGTTTACGCTTCCAATTTACGACATCGGATTTTTTGATTTGGATATAGACTTTTCACCTTATATTGAAAGCACCAGAAAAGATTTGAAATATGAAGTCTGTTCCTGCGGATATCTGAATTTAAAAGAAAATGACTACTGTTATCATTGCGGTGTTAAAAGAACACACAGTAAATTAAGAAGAATTTTCAAATCCCAACCAAAACCTACATTTTCATTTACAACCGTTAGCTGTGAATGCGGGCATGTTAATTCTAAAGAAAACTTGTTTTGTGAAATGTGTGGAAAGAAATTAGTTGAAGATGAAGAGACTCCATTAAAAGATCTTTACAGTAATTTTGAGTTTGAATGTGATTATCCTATTTTTTGTTTTTGCGGACAGGAAAATGATGAATTCAGTCAGTTTTGCAGTAATTGCGGATTTCCGTTAGATAATTTTGAAAAAACTGATGGAAATATTCAAAAATTATGTTTTTGTTCTACATTAAATGATGTTACTGCTGATTTCTGTGTTGACTGTGGAATTGATTTAAAAAATGAAAATAAAGCTTTAATTTGTGTTTGCGGAACTAAAAATCCCATATCTGCAAAATTTTGCAGCAGCTGTGACAGACAATTGAATCCAAAACGTTTTGTTAAATCCAAATTGGTTTGTAGTTGTGGAAAAATTGTAGATTATGATGTTGAATTTTGCCCTAATTGTGGTAAAAACATTAAAAAAGCCATGAATCGTAAAATTAAATTGTCAAATGCCGGAAGATCTATAAGAAATGTTTTCAGATAAGGTGTAGTTATGAAAGAATGTGATGTATGTGGAACTCCTAATCTTAGAGCAAATAATTACTGCACTCACTGCGGAAATAGAATAGCTATGGATAATATCTGTCCATTTTGCGGGGAATTAAATTCAGATGACAGTAGCTATTGCAGCAATTGCAATAAACAAATTCGTCCTGTCTCTATTGATAGCTTTGAAAAGCTGTTTACTGATTATAATAAATTATTGCTGGCCAAAGCTGAAATTTCTGATGAAGATTATAGTAAATTATTGTCAAATATTTTTAGGAAATTAAAATTTTCAAAAATTGCAGGTCATACTCCTAAAGAAAAAATATTAAGTATAGCAGGAGTATTTGCTGAATGCAGGCCAAAGGCCAGAGGTGAAGAATTCGGATTTGAATTTGGGCATGTTTTGTATTATGATGACCGTTTGGATGATTCAGTTCAGATAGCTACTATTATTCATGAATTGACTCATTTTTTATTGTTTGACATAATTGAAAGTTTGCTTTGTGATGTGTTTCAAGTAAAGCAGTCTTCTACATTAGAAGGTTTTGTCTGGTATTGTTTGTCTAATGATTTGGCTTTAATGAATGAATATTGTGCTCATACTGTTGAAGGAAGGTTTATTCCTCATGGATATCAGCGTTATGCTTCTTTTGAAAGTTTGCTTGAAGAAACAACTTTTGATGATGAAAAAATTGGGGTTTTGATGGTGCTGGGCAATACTTTTGCCGGAGAGATAATTGGTCAGCTGGAAGATTATATTGATCATGATTTAAGGGAAGCTATTAAACTGCAATATAAAAAAGATTTAAAAAATCCGGATTATAATTCTATAGGTTACGAGTCTATGGACTCTGTGAAAACGGATGTTAAAAATCAGATTATATTTAATTATTTATTTGATAGCTTTGATGAAGCTTCAGATGTTAATAATCGTGAAAATTTGGAATTTTTAAAAGAAGGTATTAAAAACAGGGTTTAAATTAATTTTTTTGAGTCTGTAAAATTTTATAGGCTTATTTGTTTTTTAATTTTTTACAGTTGAACTTTCATTTTGATGAAATTTCATTCTAATTTTTCTTTAATTTTAATATAAATGATTTAAAAATAGTAAAATACTTTAATAAGTGAGGACAAATAATATTTTATGACCAAACAAAACAAATCTGCCCTCAATAGTAATATAGACTTCATACAACTTAAACTTTATGATTTTTTTGATGAAAAAATTGATCAAGAAAAAATTATTTCAAAAAGATTGAATAAAACACCTAATTTTGAAAATACTAATCATAAACTATTTTTAGATGAAAATAATACTTTTAAATATGATAATCCCATTTGTCCAGTTTGTGGAAGCCACAAAATAATCAAAAAAGGCACAATAAAGAAAAACAAACAAAATACTAATGGAAAAACAACAGAATTCAAAGAACAGCAATATCAATGCAAAAAATGTGGAAAAAAATTCGGAATATACAATAATCCATTAATTGGTGAAAATAAACAATTTTTACAAGAAATAATGGATAAAATTCCAGGAATAATGAAAATAGGGTACCAATCACTTCGTAAAATAAGTAAATACTTTGAAATATTCCTTGGAATCAGAATATCTCATCAAACAATCAAGAACTGGTCTGACAAAAATCACGAAGAAAGCATCAGCAATGAAAAATTTGAATATTCTGGCTATTATTTATATGATGAGCAATTTTTAAGACTTAATGGAACTAGACACTACAGATTAACTTTATTTGATGCAATACTCAATATTCCAGTCACAGAACGAATAGTACGTCGCAGAATACCAAAAAACACGAAAAAATTTATCTTAGAATCAACAGAAAATAAACCATTCATTTGCCTAACAACCGATTTATTCCCAATGTATCGTAATGTAGCAGATGAAATAGAAGTAAAACATCAATTGTGCATATTTCATCTGTTTCAAACAATAAACCATAAATTAAAAGTATATTGTAGAAGAAACAAGATTAATGGAAAACAAAGAGACCATATTTACGAAAATGCACAAGAATTAAAAAACTGTTTCAGACAAAACTCAAAAAAAGAAGCAATAGAACAATTTAAACAATATTTACAAAAATATACGGCCATACCAGTTGTTTTAAAAGATTTCATAAGAAAACATATCATAAATCACTTCCACAGATACGTAGAATATCTTGATGATGAAAATATAGAAAAAACATCAAATAAAGTCGAAAATTACTACAGACAAACCAATCCTGAAAAAATAAAGAAAATATACAAAACCAAAAATGGAATCCTGACATTTTTAGACTATCAAATGCAAAATTGGACTGAAAAACACATTAAAATCAAATAAGCCTATAAAATTTTACAGACTCAATAAAAGAAAAATGTAATTGTTAAAGGAAGTATGAAAAGTGCAGTTTCAGTTTTCTTCCTCTTTTTCATTTATAGATTCCAATACTTCTTTACCTGTATCAGTTAATCTGTACAATCTTCCTTTTCTAGCTTCTTCATTTATACATTCTACAATTTCTTTACTCTTAAGTTCACTTAAAACTTTAGAAATATGGTTTGTTCTAATACCACTGTCTTTTGCAATATTTGTTGGTATTTTAACATTATTTCCAATAGATTTTAAGGTTTTTTCTCTGTACTTTGAAATTTCAACATATGAAGTTAATTTCAAAAGTTCGTCATCTTTTTGTGACATATTAGTATAATTTATATCTCATAATATAAAATGTTTTGTACTATTATATGTTCTTCCTATGGTCATCTTTAACACAATTAATATTATTTTTTTAATTTTTTTATAATTTTGTTTATCTTATTTAAATTTTGTTATATATTAGTTTGGTATTTCATTGTATTTTATATATGGTGTTTATTTTAGCTTTTTTGAAAGGACTGTTGATTATATCAACATTCAACTGTTTATTTTGAAACAATTTTTATAAGTTTGGCTATTTTTTTGGAAGTTGTACATTTTTTTTCAAAATTTTTTCAGGCATTTGCTGATTTGATTTTTTGGGGGGGGTAAAAAGCTTTGAAATATTTTAATTGAACTTTTTAGCAATTGTTTAATTTAAAAAATGATTGCCTAAACAGCTGTTTCCTTAAAAACATTTATATGTTTAACTGTACAATTAATACATATTTTTTAAAATAATGTGGATAAAAAATGAACAGTGATAAAGAAAAAATAGATATTTTTTAAAATAATGTGGTTAAAATGGGTGTGGGTGAAGAAAAGGATATATTTGATGAAATGTCTTTAATCTTATTGATGTATAATATATCTCAGAATGGAATTAAGTTTGCAAGGTTAAAATCAAAGGAACTGACTAATATTCGTGAGTGTTATTATCTGCTTAAAATTTATTATTCTGAAAGGGAGTTGTCACAGGAGGACCTCTGTGATATTTTGCCAAAGTAAATGAACTGTAGCTAAAACTCTTAGAAAATTAGAAGACAAAGGTTATATTGAAAGAATAATAAATAAAGATAATAGACGAAAATATATCTTAAAATTAACTAAAAAAGGTGAAGAAGTAATTTCTGTTTTAAAAAGAGAGATGGATTACTGGCATAATGCAGTCGGACTTGCTGAAGTAAGTGAGGAAACTATGGATGTAATAAGGGCTGTAGCTAGAAAGAGTTACAATTTAGTAAATGAATGAGGTTTAAATAATGGATGAAGAGATACTTTATAAAAAAGCTAAAAACCTTGTTAATAAAAAAGTAAAATTTTACAGATACTTATACTGTTATATTATTGTAAATGTATGTTTATTTTTTATTAATCTTTCAGAAATTCACGGAAATTGGACTGATTTACACCAGTGGTGGTTTTTATGGGTAACTGTTCTTTGGGGAGTCTGGTTAATATTTCATTATATTAAAGTATTTGTTCTTCACGACAGATTTGACGATGATTGGATGGAAGAGAAAATTCAAAAAGAAATGGATAAAATGAGGAAATAGGGTAATTATGGCTAATAAAAATGTTGAAGTAATGAGAGGTAATCCTGAAACAGCTGTTAAGAAATTGGCGATTCCAATTATGATTTCTATGCTTTTAACAGCATCATATAATATTATTGATGGGGTATGGATAGCAGGGCTTGGTCAGGAAGCTATTGCAGGTATTGGTTTTATAACTCCGATTTTCATGATATTGAATGGGGTAAGTGTAGGACTTGGAAGTGGTGCAACAAGTAGTATAAGTCGTTTTGTTGGAGCTAAAAATCATAAGAAAGCCAGTCAGTCAGCAGCACATTCTTTGCTGATTTTTTTAATAGCTTCCGTAGTTTTAACAATTGTATTGTTAATTCTTCAGGAACCCTTGCTTAAATTATACGGAGCAAGTGGTGAGTCATTAGCTCAGGGAATTAAATATGGAACTCCTCTATTTTTAGGTTTATTTGCTTTTATATTTGCAAATGGTGCAAGTGGTATCCTTCGTGGAGAAGGAGATATGAAAAGAGCAATGTATGCAGTTGTTGTTTCTGTAATATTAAATGCAATTTTAGATCCGATATGTATTTACATTTTAGGATGGGGATCAGCAGGAGCAGCTATTGCAACAATTTTAAGTTCCATCTGCTCAGCTATTGTTATATTATATTGGATTTTAGTTAAAAAGGACACATATGTGGATGTTAATTTAGGTGAATTTAAATTTGATTCCAGCATAGCTAAAGATATTTTAAAAGTAGGTATTCCAGCATCAATGGATATGCTTGTAATGTCTATTGCAATGTCTTTGTATATGATATTTATTTCTTCAATTGCCGGAGAATTTGGAATAGCGTCATTTACATCAGGTCAGAGATTATACTTGTTTGCAATAATGCCGCTTACAGCTATTGGAACAGCAGTTACAGCAGTTGTAGGCAGTTCATTTGGAGCTAAAAACGGAGAGTATATTTCAAGAGCACATAAATTCGGTGCAAAATTTGGAATAATATTTGGAACATGTGTAACTCTTATTTTAGTAGTTTTTGCAACTCAGTTATCTACTATATTTGCATATACTGCTGAAACTGCACATTTGGTTCCGGAAATAACCAGATATTTGCAAATAGCCTGTCTTTCTCTACCTTTAACCGGTGCAGGAATGGCTTCAACTTTCTTTTATCAGGGAATTGGAAAAGGAACAATCAGTTTATCCTGGACAATTATAAGGGAAGTTATTTTCACTGTCGGAGCCACATTTTTCTTCGGAATTTATTTGGGCTGGGGATTAATTGGTATTTGGGCAGGATTGGCTATCGGACGTGCTGCTGCCAGTATCTTAAATTACCTCTATGCAAGGTACACTATTAAGGGAATTAGAGAAACACTCGGAAACTAATTTCTTTAATCTTTTTTTTATTTTTACTTTTTATACTTTTATTTAAATCTGTTTATAGGTTTTAAAAAGAAATATTTATATTTTAATTGGAATATAAATTATAAACACAACATAAAAACAATTTTGTTTTTTCTGTAATGTTAAAAAGTGTTTTTACGATGGAAATTTAATAAAAAGGTGTAATTAATGCAATTTTGTCCAAACTGTGGCAGAAAATTAGATGATGATGCTACTTTTTGCAGTGAATGTGGTTTTGATATTAAAAATAATAAATCTCCAACAATTAAATCATCAGATAATGAGATTTTAGGAAATAATGGGCTTGTTATTGGTGGATTAATTGTCGCAGCAATAGTTATTTTATTAATTGTTTTAGCTATGTCAACATCACATATTGAAACAATCAATGGAGTTGATTTTAATATTCCTGCAGGTTATAGTAAAGTAAATGAAACTGATGGTGGTGACACATATATTTATAAAAATAGTGATAATGATTGTTTTCTTATTACAGTAAAATTTGAATCAAAGTCTTGGCTAAATGAAATGTCTAAAGATGCATTATATTCTCGAAAATTCATTGATGGAACAGAAGGGTGGATTAAAGAGCCTTTTGATGTATATAGTTCATATATGTTTGTGTATTATGATAAGAACACAGGTAATGAAGTAACTATATGCACATCTAGTGAATCTTTAATTGAAGAGATTATTACCTAATCTAAAAATCATATAATTAAATTAATATGTATCTTGTGTTAAAAATAATAATGATTAACTAAAATTTTTTTGATATTATGAAATGTGAAAATTGTGGGTTTGAAAATAATGAAAAAGCTAAATTTTGCACCCGTTGCGGTGCATCGTTAGTCCAGCAAAATGAAGCCCCGACTCAACAAAAAAATGGAAATAATACAAAATATTTGATTGTTGGTTTAACTGCAATTATTATTGTTCTTATATGCGCAATCGGCTATTTTGCAATAAATTTAAATGAAGGTGGTGCAGATCAGTCAAGCGACTATTCTTCAGATAGTTCAGCTGATTCCACATCTTCAGTTGATGAATCTAGTTCCACTTCAAGTTCTGAATCCAGCTCAAGCAAATCTGGTGAATGGAAATTAATAGGTTCATATTCGGGTTCAGGTTCAGGTTCCCAGGCTGTTAGTGTTCCTGCAGGTAAAATAATGGTTAAGATTACAGCATATCCTATTAAAAATTATGCTACTAATCATTTATATGTTTCAGGTTCTAACGGTCAGTCAGCTGGTGTTGATTGGGGTTCTAGAAGTGCAGTTGCAAGTAGGTATGATTCTCTTACTTATGAATCATCGTCTTCAGAAACTTTCAATATTGATTATTATGAAACTGTAAGTTGGTCTGTTGAATTTTATAAATACGAATGAGGAGTTTTAATGTTTTGTCCTAAATGTGGAAAAGATTTACCTGATAATTCAAAATTTTGTAAATATTGTGGAAGTCAAATTAAAAATAAAGGAACTTTAAGTCATGTTCCTGCATCTGCAGGAGATGACGAAAAAAGCAAAAATATAATTATTGTAGGTTTAGTTGCATTGATAGTTGTTTTGATTGTTGTTTTTGCAGCTATCGGTACTGGAATGTTCAGCGGTTCTGATGAGGGGATGTCTTCAGATGCTTCTTCATCATCATCTTCTGTAAGTGGGGATTCCGGAGTCCAGTCACTGTCTTTAAGTAGTTTTCCAGTTTCTGAAGCACCTGGATTAGCACAGGCTATTAAAGATAATGGTGGCAATTTCCCGGTTAATTATAAGTCATTGTCCTTATCCAAATCACAGTGTCTCTATATTTTAACAAAATCCGTGTCCCTGATTGGTCATGGAGATAGCGGAGCAACTATTTCTGTTGGAAATCCGTCTTATGCACCTCATCCTAGCGGTCGTGATTATTCAAATTCAATAGCTCAGGCTAATTATGTGGATATGTCTGACAGATTTGCTTCATGGATTGATAGAAACGGTCAGGTTCCAAACTATGTCGGAATTTATGCAGGTGGTGTTCCAGATATTTCTCCGTCTAAAATGTTGGATATTGAAATAGCTATTTTGCTTCAATATGGAAGTACCGGTACTTTGCCGTCATCGGTTTCTGTTTAAGTGATTATTGCAATCACTTATTTTTTATTTTTTTGTTCATTTTTTAAGTATTCTGTCAATTATTTTTTCATGTTTATTCTAAAATTATAAAAGTATTTATTATCCTAATTATAAATAATATAATAATCATCAAATTTTTAAGTAATAATCTGATGAATGTGATAATTTATTCTAGTTTTTTTAAATAAAAGAATAAATATTTTAAAAAAATATGTGTTAGATATGAATATTAGATATGGTAATATTTTTATTTTCCTGCTTGTTTTAGCTATGATAGGAACTTTGGTAACTGGAAGTGATGTAAGTCTATTCCCATTTACTTATTTCATGTTTTTATTGTTCTTTTTAATCTCTGCAGATTATTTTTATATTGTTTTCCAATATTCCAGGCGGGAAAATATTAATAGTTCTATAAAATTTGGAGTTCTTATAAATATTGTATTTATGGCTTTAATTGTCTATGCAATATTTAATTCTCCTCCATTGGGAATTTTTTAGATTTTTGTAGTAGTCTACAAAAATTTATTTTCTTTTTTTTAATGCTTTTTCCATAACTATTAATAATAAATAAAATTTAATATTTAATATAAATGATTCAATAGGATTTTTAAAATGTTTTTTGATTTAAATGTTAAAGGAAACAGCTATGATAATAATTTGAAATTAGCTGAGGAAGCTTCAAAGTATGGTTGGGATCATATTAATTTTTCTTATAATCAAAATAAATTTGCCAAAGCTTTAGAGTTTAAAAAGGATTTGCAGGATAATTTGGACATTGGCATAGATTATACTTTAGAAATAGATTCCGGCAATGTTAATGAAATTAGAAAAATAGCCAGAAAGTTCAGAAATAAATCATCATGCATTAGTGTAATTGGTGGAGATTTAAAAGTAAATCGGGCTGTTTTGGAAAATATCCAGTTGGATGTTTTATCAAGACCTTATTTAAAACGATATGACAGTGGTCTTAATCAGGTTTTGGCTAAAGAATCTTTGAATAATAATGTAGCTGTTGAAATTTGCTTTATAGATATTTTGAAATCTTATTTAACATATAGGGCTAAAACAATAGCTAATATTAAGGATGTAATTTCATTACATAAGAAATTTGACTTCCCGTTAATTTTGTCTTCAAGAGCAGAGTCCGTTTTTGATATTAAGACAACTAAAGATTTCAGCTCAGTATTTCTTTCAGTTGGATTAACTCAAAGTGAAATTGACAAATCATTTACCTCAGCTGAAAACATTTTGGAATTTAATAAAAACAGGAAAAACATGGTTTTAAAAGGAGTTAGGGAGGTTAATGATGAAGCTTAAGGTTCTTCCCCCTACACTTAGGAAAAATAACAGGTATTTGGCATTGGATATTAAAGTTAAAAGTGTTATTTCTAAAGATGATTTGGTTAATATTGTTTGGAATGGATGTATTCGCTTTTTTGGTGAAAATGGAACAGGCAATTTTAGTTTATGGGTTATGAAGTTTTATGAGCTTGAAAAAACCGATGAGTATAATCATTATCAGGCAATTCTTCGCTGCCAAAGAGAGTATGTTGATGAGGTAAGGGCTTCTCTTGCTTTAATTTATAAACATAATAGAAAAGATATTTCAGTTTCAACTATCGGTTTATCCGGAACTATCAAAGCCTGTCAGAAATTTATTGAAAAATAAAAGGAAAAATTACGCAAAACTTCAGCTCGTGGGCGTAAAAAATCAAAAACTTTTATATTCATCTATCAATTATTTTAATCGTTTATCTTATTAGATTAATAATATGTAATATGATTAAAATTACATCTAAAATTATTGTTATATGATTTAACACATGATTCACCTCTTGGAGAGGTGAAACTTAAATTTAACTTTATCATTTTACATCATCCGTTTATTTTTGGTAAAGTTTATAATTTTTTTATTACTTTTATTATTATGTAAACTGTGAAAAAAATTATTTTAAAAAAAGTTGTTATGAGTCTAAAAACGTTTGTAAGCTATTGGAAAGTTTACAAACAAAACCATGAGATTTAGACTCTTTTTTATCAAAACACTAAAAGTGAAAATTGATAAAAAATTTCTTTTAAATAGTGAATTATTAATTGGTTTTTTCCTTAATTTTTTGCTGTTTGGTTATGAAAAAGTTTTTAATAACTTTTAGTTATTTTAAAATAGAAAACTTTATTAATAATATACGCATATAAATATGAATTGAATTTATGGAAAAAAGATTTAAAAAACTATATCATTACAGATATGTAATGAAATACCATTTCATGGAGAATTTGGTTTATTTTTTAAAATAATTGTATTTTTATAGTAGTTGAACTTAAGTTTATTATAATATTAAAAAAATGTGAGGTATTAATTTATGCAACCTTTACAAAATGCTGGATATGATAGGGCAATTACTGTATTTAGCCCAGATGGAAGACTTTTCCAAGTAGAATATGCAAGAGAAGCTGTTAAAAGAGGAACCACTTCAATAGGAATTAAATGTTCTGAAGGTATTGTTTTAGCAGTTGATAAAAGAACTACTTCTAATTTAGTTGAAGCAACATCTATTGAAAAAATATTCAAAATAGATGAACATATTGGAGCAGCAACTTCAGGTCTTGTTGCTGATGCTAGAGCTTTAGTTGAAAGAGCAAGAGTGGAAGCTCAAATAAATAAAATCACATACAGTGAACCTATTAGGGTAGATAGCTTATCTAAAAAATTATGTGATATGTTACAGATGTATACTCAAAACGGTGGGGTAAGGCCATTCGGTTCTGCTTTAATCATTGGTGGAGTATATGACGGTATTTGCAAATTATTCGAAACAGATCCTAGTGGAGCATTAATTGAATATAAAGCAACTGCTATTGGATCAGGCAGATCTGCAGCTATGGATATCTTTGAAGATCAATATAAAGATGACATGAATTTAAATGAAGCTATTAATTTAGCACTAACAGCAATCAATGAAGCAACTGAACATGAAACTACTGCAAACAATGTTGAAATTGCTGTTATTAAATGTGGTGAAGAAGTATACACTAAACTTTCTCAGGAAGAAGTACAGACTTTCATTGATGAGGTTGTATCTGAAGAAGAAAGTGAAGAGGAAAGTGAAGAATAAATAATTAATTGGTTAGGGGTTTTTTCAATGGTAAATGTAGATGAAGCAATAATAGCTAAATATGAATATTGTGGGGAACATTTTGAAATATTGGTCGATCCGGATTTAGCAGCAGAATTTAGAAATCCTGATGGGCAGGATGTGGCCATTGAAGATCTTCTAGCTGTTGAAGAAATTTTTAAGGACTCTAAAAAAGGAGATAAAGCTTCTGAAGAAGCTATGCTTAAAATATTTGAAACTACAGACCCTATTGGAGTTTCTAAAGTTATACTTGAAAAAGGACATGTTCAATTAACTGCTGAACAAAAAAGACAAATGCAGGAAGATAAAAGAAGACTTGTTATTAATAAAATTTCTAGAGAAGCTATTAATCCCCAATCAGGTCTTCCTCACCCTGCACAAAGGATTGAAAATGCTGTTAATGAAGCTAAAGTTAAATTTGATCCTTTTGTTTCAGTTGATCAACAAGTACAAACAGCCCTGAAAGCTATTAAACCACTTATTCCGATTAGGTTTGAAAAAGTTAAAGTAGCTGTTCGCCTTCCGGGTTCTTCAGCAGGAGGAGCCTACTCTGCAATCCATCATTTTGGTGAAATTCTTAATGAAGAATGGCAGCAAGACGGTTCATGGATTGGCATTGTTGAGATGCCTGGTGGCCTTCAAGATGATTTCGCCGCTAAAATGGCTGAAATTTCAAGTGGTGAAGCAGAAACGAAAACTATCAAATAATTAAATTAATTTTCAACTTATGGGATTTTTATGATATATGTGGAAAATAAAGATTTAGTTATTCCTGGTGAAGTATTGGCAGATGACGAATACTACTCAGGAAGAGGTACCTTTAAAGAGAATGGTAAAATTTGTTCTTCTTTAATGGGACTAGTTTCTTTAAGGAATAAAAAAATTAGAGTTATTCCTCTTAAAAGTAAATATGTTCCTAAAAAAGGAGATGTAGTTATTGGTAAAATTAAAGATGTCAGATTCTCCATGTGGGATGTAGATATTAATTCCCCATATTCCGGAATTTTACCTGCTTTTGAAGTGTTTGGAAGAGAGAAAAAAGAACTCAACAAGGTATTTGATGTTGGGGATGTTCTATTTTTAAGAGTTGTTGATGTTGATGAAGTTAAAAAAGTCAAACTGGGCTTAAAAGGCAGAGGAATGGGTAAATTTAGAGGAGGAATAATTGTAGATATTACTCCAACCAAAGTTCCTAGATTAATAGGTAAAAAAGGTTCTATGATCAACATGATTAAGGATAAAACCAATTGTAAGATAATTGTTGGTCAAAATGGTCTTGTTTGGGTTAAAGGTGAGGAAGATATGGAACAGCTTACTAAAGATATTATCCATATGATTGAAGCTGAGGCTCATACTTCCGGTTTAACAAATAAAGTTAAAAATAAACTATCTTTAGCTATTGATGGTGAATTGCCACAAGAAGATGACTATAGTGATGATTATGAAGAATTAGAAAAACCTAAACTTCAAAATTTCAAAGAAGAATTGGAACAGGAAGAAAAAGAAGAACAGTCAAAAAAAGATAGTACTGATTTTTATAAAGTAATTGAAGAATTAAAAAAGAAAAATAAAAAGGATAAACCTTTGTCCTATGGTAATAATTCTGGCAATTCTTATATATTGAATAACAGATAATTCTTTGATGATTATGAGGTTGATATGATGTCTGAAATGATAAGAGAGGACGGCAGAAAATATAATGAATTACGCCCTATAAAAATTGAAGCAGGTGTTCTTGAACGTGCAGATGGGTCTGCTTATTTGGAAGTTGGTGGAAATAAAATTTTAGTGGCAGTGTACGGGCCTAGAGAATCATATATTAGAAGATTACTTGAACCAAATACTGGTGTAATAAGGTGCAGGTATAATATGGCTCCTTTTTCTGTAGATGATAGGAAAAGACCGGGACCAGACAGAAGGTCTTCTGAAATTTCCAAAATCACTGCGGATGCATTAAGACCTGCTTTAATGTTGGAAAATTATCCTAGATCCATGGTGGATATTTACATTGAAGTAATTGAAGCTGAAGGGGGAACACGCTGTGCTGGAATTACTGCAGCTTCCGTTGCACTTGTTGATGCTGGAATTCCTATGAAAGATATTGTTGTAGGATGTGCTGCAGGTAAGGTAAATGATGAAATTATTCTTGATTTATCTGAAGTTGAAGATAAGGAAGGACAGGCTGATGTTCCTATAGCTATGATGCCAAGAACTGGTGAAATTACTTTATTACAAAGTGATGGTGATTTATCTCAAGAGGAATTTGAAGAAGCAATTAATTTAGCTATGGAAGGATGCAGGAAAGTAAATGAAATCCAAAAAGAAGCTTTAATGAAAAAATATTCTGCTGAGATGAGTGATTAATATGGTTGATATTGTACCTGAAATTACAAAGGAAAGTATAATTAATCTTGCTGTCAATGATAAAAGGGAAGATGGCAGGGAACTTGATGAATACAGGGATATTTCTATTGAAACTGATGTGATATCCAAAGCTGAAGGTTCTGCAAGAGTTAAAATAGGAGATACTCAGGTTATTGTTGGTATTAAACCGCAAATTGGTGCACCATTTCCGGATACTCCGGATTTGGGAGTTTTAATGACTAACTGTGAAATGCTGCCAATGGCTGATCCTACTTTTGAACCTGGACCACCAAGTGAAGATTCAATTGAACTTGCACGTGTTGTTGACAGGGGAATTCGTGAAAGTGAACTTGTTGATTTGGATAAGTTATGTGTTGAAGAAGGCAAACATGTTTGGATGTTATTTATAGATTTGCATATTATAGATAACTGTGGAAATCTTTTTGATGCCTGTGAACTTGCTGTAATGGCTGCTCTAAAAAGTACCAAATTACCTTCTGCAAGTATTGCTGATGATGAAGTTGTACTTGACCATGAAAACACTATAGATTTACCTATCAATAATGAAGTGGCTATGTGTACTTTTGTTAAAATAGGGGATAAATTGATTTTAGACCCTACTTTAAATGAAGAAAAAGTAGCTAGTGCTCGTTTAAATGTAGGTGTTACTAAAGATGGTAATATTTGCGCTATGCAGAAAGGTGGAATTTCACCGTTAACAAAAGAAGACATATTTTACTGTGTTGATAAAGCAGTTTCAAAAACAAAAGAATTAGTTGAATATCTTTAAACGTCTGATGGACGATTAAGATTTCTAAATTCTTTTTTTAATAATTTTTTATTGTCTATTAATATAAATTTCGCATCTATTTTTTCTATTAATCCCTTAATATGCAATATATCATCAGATATCAGCTTTTCAATTTCAGGAATGATATTTTTATTGTAAACGGAATGAAGGGGTTCGCTTGTTTTCAGTTTATTTTTGCTGTCATGATAGGGAACAATAGCCTGATGGTCTGAGTCCAGTTCATTAAAAATATTTTCAATTAATTTTTCTGTTACATATGGACTGTCACAGGGAAGTATTAAAGCATAATCAGATGTAATGTGCTTCAGCCCGGTCAATATTCCGGACATCGGCCCAATATTTTTTATTTCATCTTCAGCAAAGGTTATTTTAAAATTATAGTCCTCTTTTTTAATGAAATTTTTATATTTGTCAATACGGTCTTTATTATTTAAAACAATTATCACTTCATTTATTTCATTATTTAATGTTGAAAGGATATGATTAATCATAGGTTTATCCTGAATAATCATAGATCCTTTGTCCTGACCCATTCTTCTGCTTTGCCCGCCACATAAAATGATACAGGAATGCTGTTTTTTACTATTCATGATGCATTTCCCTAATCTTTTATATGAACATCAGCATCTTCATCAAATGGATTTGTACGGATAATTAATGAAATCATATATGGATAATGAGTATTGAGGTATTTTAGGTAATAAATCCATTCATATATCAATTTTGAATAAATCCTTTTGATGTCACCATTTAAATGATTAAAATCAGCATCTGTAATCTGATTTAAATCTGGTCTGTGCTCTAATTCTTCATCAAGGTGCAATATTGAAATTAATAATCCTGAAAACTCTTCCTTTTCAAATAATTGGGGATTGTTGATTAAGTTTATTAAAAACTCTCTTTTGGATTTTAATAATGTTCTAAGATTTATTAAAAATTCTGCTCTTTTGCCTCCTTCAATATCTACATTAAAGTCAATATTTGCATTTTTTAATTTTTTCAGCTGTTTGTCATATTCTGCATCGTCCCAATTAGGAATAGCTTTTAAATAACTGGTGCTAGCTTTAAATTCATTTGCACTGCTGAATTCTTCTATTAATTCATTACCTATTTCAGTAAAGAAAGTGCTGATAAGCATATCTAACTTTTCATAAATAGCTTCTTTTTCTTTTCTGCTCATTATATCTTCAAGTATAAATGCAACAATGATAATGTCTATAGGAATAAATCCTATGTGCAGCCAGACATATGAAACAATACTATGTGTGTCTTTTAGGACAAGGTAATTGGTTCCAAAAATAATAATAGCTGCAATAATCATCAATATTGAAAACTTTATTTTCCAGTCTCTTTTCATTTTATAATCTCCAAAATTTTTTTATCTTTTATTTGCACTAATGATAGCTATTGGATTTTCGCTTATCATCATAACCCCACGGTCAAGAACTCTCCCATTTGAAATATTGACTTCCATGATTTTAGGATTATAATTCAGCTTTTTTAATTTGTTTATAGCTTCTATTTTAGTGTCAACAAGAATGGCTGTAACAATTATTCTTCCTTTAGGATTTAATTTGGAATCTATAATTTCCAAAATATCTTCAAGTTCTCTGCCGCTGCCTCCAACAACAGCTATGTCCATATTGTCAATATTTTTCAGAGCATTACTTCCTGAATCATTTATTAACTCTACATTATCTCCCAAATTAAATTTTTCAAGGTTTTGTTTGGTAACGCTAATGGCATCAGGATTTGTATCAATTGAAGTTACTTTTTTTGCTCTTTGGGCAAATTCACATGTAATTCCTCCGGTTCCGCAGCCAACATCCACCACTTCGTCATTGGGTGTTACAGCTGATTTATATAATATGATTGCTCTTATGGCTTCTTTGGTAGGGCCAGGAACATCACAAGTTTTAATAAAGTCCATATCATTTAACATTTATTCCCACCTTTTATATATATTGTTTTCAATATTCAGTGAATCTAATATTTTACCTACAATAAAATTGATCTGGTCATCAACAGTATCGCTGTCAGAGTAAAATCCGGGCATTGCAGGTAAAATCACAGCACCCTCTTTTGATAAATTCAGCATATTTTCTAAATGTATGCTTCTGAGGGGAGTTTCACGAGGAACAATAACTGTTTTTCTGTGTTCTTTTAGGCTTACATCAGCTACTCTTGTAATTGTATTTGAGGCATATCCGTTAGCTATTGATGATAATGTTTTCATGGAACATGGTACAATAGCCAGTCCGTCAAATTTAAATGATCCGCTGTTGATGGATGCAGTTAAATCGTCAAATTCATAATAATTGTCTGCCAGAGTGATTATATCTTCAATAGGTTCTTTTACTTCATGATTTATTACAGTTTTAGCAGCATCACTTATAATTAAGCTGTTTTCAATATTTAATCCATTTAGAGCTTTAAGCAATCTGATTCCATAAATCACTCCGCTAGCTCCGGTAATTCCAACTACTATCATATTATTCTCCTAAAATAGTTTGATTTGATCATAATGAATGCCATGGAATTTATCCTTATTTATTTCAGGTAAATCCAGGTAATTTTCTAGTTTAAGTTTCTCGAATTTGGCTTTGTCTTCTTTTGGCACATAAACACTAATGTCAGGAATATTGAATCTTGCTTTACTTAGTGCTCCAACGATATTTGAAATTTTAGTTAAGGGGTATAATTTCCCGTCAACGCTTACCTGTGTTTTCATTTCATCAAAACGGGGATATTCAGCTATATTGATAGTTAAATAATCTTTATCCATATCAAAATCATAAGCTATTTCTTCTTCAGCTTTTCTTAGGGTTTCCTGTGAAGTTTTGTATAATTTTTCAGGATTTTTAAAGTTCTCCAGCCGAATAACTTTTACCCGTTTAAATAAGTCCCTGTTGTCCAGACGGGTAATCATATCCCGTACAAAGGGATTTTCACTATTTCTGTAAATGCTGACCATATCCATATCATCATATTTGTACATATCGTTTTCGTCTATTTCATTTGAGTTTATTAACTTTTTCAAACCTCTTCTAAACATTGAATTGGCAATACGTGTTGTATGGTGCTGGTATACACTGGGATACATAAAATATCTGGATACTAAAGCCCCTTCAGCAGCCTGAACTCCTTTTATATCTAATACTAAGTTGTTAGTTAGCTTCAAATTGGAGATTATTCTTTCATAATCAATGACTCCGTAGGCAACTCCGGTATTATAGGAATCTCTTAAAAGATAATCCATTCTGTCCACATCCAATTCTCCGGATACAATCGGACCTAGTTTCCCTTCTCCGGAAATTATTTTATTTATTTCCTTAATGTCGAATTTTTCTTCAAGGTAATCTCTCATTGATGTTTTGGAAATAACATATTTTGTTAATTCTTCATGAGGAAATGACAATACTCCTTCAGACACATGTGAAAAGGGACCATGTCCAACATCATGAAGCAGAGCAGAGATTCTAACAAGTTCAATTTCATCTTCACTTAATTCTAGTTCGTTAGCCAGTTTGGATCCAAGATTCATTGTTCCGATTGAATGCTCAAAACGGGTGTGGTTTGCACCGGGATAAATTAAGTTAATTAATCCTAATTGTTTAATTCTTCTTAAACGTTGGAATTGAGGCATATCCAATACTTTTTGTTCAAATTTATTTAAGCTAATGTCTCCATAGACACTATCCCTAATGAATTTCTTTTTTTCACCCATTATAATCACCAGTGTGAATATTCATTCCATAAATTACTTAAATTTCCTTTTGTTTTATTTAGAATGTTTGTAATATTTGCATTATTTATCCAGTCGGTTTTATTAGTTAGATTAGTATCATTAATAATTTTAGGTTCCGGGATATATGTAGGAACATAATCCACCTTTTGAGGTGTGAAATTATCATCTTCAATAGCCAGCAGGGTATTGTCATTCGGATTTTTTATCAGAATAATATTTGCAGCCATTGAACTTGCAGCAAATGCAATAATTGCAACAATAAAAAACACAATTAATTTTGCTTTTGTTTGCCCTTTCATAATAACACATTTTTCCTTTTTGAATTTACAAATTCAGATTTTTCTTTTATTTAATTTTAAAGATTAACTGTTATTTATTTATATATTTATATATTATTAATATTTTTTATTGAATTTTTTTATAATAACCTATTTTTTTGTAAATCCGTTTCACCGAAATGTTTATATAGCTGTAAGTTCAACTACTATATATCGGAAGAAGGATTCCGACTTCCGACTTCCGTTTAATCAAAATTCATAAAAATTTTAAAAAATAATTTTGATTTATTGTTATTAATTTATTTAAAAAGAGAAAAGATATAATGGATATATTTAGCGCAGGTGATACAGCTTGGGTTCTTGTTTGTAGTCTTTTAGTACTTTTAATGAGTATTCCGGCTGTTGCATTCTTTTATGGTGGTTTAAGTAAACGTAAAAATGTTTTAAATACTATGTTTTTAACCTTTATTGCATTTTCAATTGTAAGTGTTATTTGGGTTATTTTCGGTTATCAATTTGCCTTTGGAACTCCGTTACTGGGAGGATTTATAGGAAGCCCTTCTAATTTCTTCTTAAGTGGAATCGGACTTGATGATTTAAGCGGAACTATTCCAACACTATTGTTTGTTATGTTCCAACTTGCATTTGCAGGTCTAACAGCAGCATTGATTTCTGGTGGTGTTGTTGGAAGAATGAAAACAAAAGCTTGGGTAATTTTTATCCCGATTTGGGCTTGTCTTGTCTATATCCCTATTGCTCACTGGGTATGGGGTGGAGGATGGTTAATGAATATGGGAGCACTTGATTTCGCAGGTGGTACTGTTGTACACATTAACTCAGGGGTTTCTGCATTAGCTATCGCACTTGTATTAGGTAAAAGAAAAGACATTTCATTATTACCACATAACTTAGGATATGCAGTATTAGGTGCAGCACTTCTATGGTTCGGATGGATGGGATTCAACGGAGGATCCGGTTTAGGTGCAAATGGTCTTGCAGCAAATGCAATTATTGTTTCAAATGTTGCAGCTGCAGCAGCTTTAATTGTCTGGACTATATTAGATACAATTGTTGTTGGTAAACCAACTGTTCTTGGTGCAATCTCTGGAGGAATTGCTGGTTTAGTAGCTATTACTCCTGCAGCAGGATTTGTTGATGTTCCTGGAGCATTAGTAATTGGTGCAGTAGCTCCTTTAGTATCTTACTTTGCAATTTATTACTTAAAAGCAAAACTCGGTTACGACGATGCATTAGACGTATTCGGTATACACGGTATGTCTGGTATATGGGGAGCAATCGCTACTGGTATCTTTGCAGCACCATATATTAATGAAGCAGCAGGATTATTATATGGAAACCCATATCAAGTTGTAATACAAATAATAAGTGTAGTAGCTACTATTGTTTATGCATTTGTAATAAGCTATGTATTAGCTAAAGTACTTGACAAAGCTATGGGCGGTATCAGAGTAGAAGATGAAGCTGAAGTTGTAGGATTAGATACAAAACTTCACGAAGAATCTGCATACAATTTTAACTAGAAGGTTTAAAAATGAAAAGTATTGTTGCAATTATTAGACAGGAAAAGTATCAGGACGTTAAAAATGAACTTACAGCCGTGGGCTGTCAAGGAATGAATGTTTCTGAAATTAAAGGAAGAGGCAGTCAAAAAGGTATCAAAGAATCTTACAGGGGATCCAGTTACTGCATTGACTTAATTCCAAAAACACGTATTGAGATTGTCACAAAAGATGAAGGTGTAGATACTATTGTTAAAGCCATTCAAAAAGGTGCAAAAACAGGCAACATTGGTGACGGTAAAATCTTCATTTATCCAATTGACAATGTAATAAGGATTAGAACAGGTGAAGAAGGAGACAGTGCTGTATAGGCACATCTCTTTTTTTATATCCTTATTTTTTTTAATATTTTATAACCACGCCATAAATATCACTGAAATCAACCCATGTACTTATTCCCTTTGTTTCATATATAACTCCATTGATTTGAGTGTATTCTATATTTTTGTTGTCACTTACAAGGTGAATCTGATTGTTATTAACTTCGTCAACTCTTTTTATAATGTTTCCATATTCTGAAGAATTGGCAACTACAATATCTCCGACATGAACATCCTGTGTTTTATTGACTAAAACATTTTGTCCGTCCTGCAGTGTTGGAAGCATTGAAGTTCCGTCAACCTGATAAATAACAGGAATACTGTTTTCACCTAAAGTGGAATCGATATTAATATTGGATGTATCAAGACCATAACTTAAACAAATATCATGAATTCCTGATTTTAGGGTATTTATATTGGTATTGGGCATATTCATTGATTCAAGAGAATAATTGCAAATTTCATCATTCAGTTCCTTGGTATTAATTTCAGTGTTTAATCCTGGATTTGTTGATGCAGTTACATTTTCTCCATCTATATAAACATCAACAGACCCATTATCTTCTGTTAAAAATATTCCTAAAAAAATAGCTAAGATAATTATTAAAATAAAAGCTAAAATACATTTTTTAGCCATTCTAATCACCTATTCCATAAGATTCAAATCCATATTAAGCAATGATTTCATGGTTTCAATATCAATTTGCCCCGGGGCGGTCACATCTCGTCCTGCAGCAAAAGTAATTGGGGAATCAAATTTGGAAGCCATAACTCTGGTGTAGCTGCCTAAATCACTCATTGAAATAGCTATTGTATTTTCGCAATGTGAAAGAATAGCCAATATTTTTAAAGTGTCATCCAAATCATTAGGCATAAAAGCTACTTTAGCGATATCTCCAAGTTTTTGTTCTTTTTCAACAATATACATGATTTCATTAATTTCAGGAGTTTTATGAAAGTCATGGTATGAAACAATGGTAGTTACTCCAGTATCATGTATCTGTTTTATATATCTGTCATCACTTTGAAGTTCAATATCCACATAATCAACTAAAGGAGCACATTTTAATAAAATATCAATTCTTTCTTCTTCTGATCCTTTAAAGGAACCGCCTTCAGATGAAATTCTGTTGGTAGCTATTATTGGAAAGTTAATCTCTTCAATGATTTCTTTAATATCATCAAAGTTAGGATTGTCCAGTGCATCTATTCTAAATTCAAGTACATCAGCACCTTTTTCAATACAATCTTCAGCTACTTTAATTACATCTTCTTTTTTTGCTTGAAAAATTGGTATTGCTATTTTAGTTTGTGAATACATCAATTATATTTTTTGAGTGATGTTATTAATTAATTTTTTTAAATAACTTTCGTTGTCACTTTCAAAAACTTGTGTGATTTGAATTTTCACTAGTTTTTGAGTCACGAATTTTTTTCGTTCTATTTTTTCTTTATTTTTAATTTAAAAGCAGTAAAATTAATATATTAAGTGGAGCTAATATATTAATATGTCTAGTATCAAAATAAAAGCTCCATATGAATTTATGGAGTCAAAACAATTTAAACTTTTCGATTTTGTTCCTGAGTTTTCTGAATTCCGTCAATTTGATGATCTTTCTCGATTTGGTTGCGAAAATATTGAGAATAATCTTATCAGATTGGAAAAAAGAGGTAAAATACATTTTGAGAATAGAGTTGCAATTTGTCCATCTTGTAAATCACATAATGCTGTTAAAAATGGTACTTATGAACGTAAACTTATTTTTTTAAGAATTGGAGAACAAATTTGCACTATTCAAAAATATAAGTGCATAAAATGCGGTAAAGTCTTTTATACTGATTTATTATCTCTTGTTTATTCAAATTCAAATATTACATTGCCTGTTATTGAATGTATTGAGAATTTATATCAAATTTATGGAGCAGGGCTCCATAAAATACGATTTGATTTAAAACAACAACATAACATTGAAATCTCACATCAAAGCATTGAAAACATCTTATTGAACTCTAATTATCAATTTAACTATGATAATTGGACTTATTCTGGATATTACTTATTTTATAGTCTTTGGGTTAAAATTAATGGTGAATGGAACTATATTTTAGCCTTATTCGACGTTAAATTGAATACTCTCGTTTCCGTTAAATTGGTCGAATCAGAAGATTCTAAGACCATTTATCAATTTTTAAACGAATCTCTAAGAAATCAGAAAAAAATATCAATAGGCACAGACTTAAAACACGAATATCGTGAAGCCATCGATAAATTAAAAGTAAAACACCATTTCTGCAAATTTCACGTGAAACAAGCAGTAAACAAAAGATTTAAAGATTACTTTGACAAAAATCCATTATCTGAAGACGAAAAAGACATATTAAATTGTTTAAAACAGGACATTTATAAAATATTGGATGCAAAAGACTTAAATACTGCTAAAGAACTTAGAAACGAATTAATAAACAAAAAATATACAAAAAACAAGTTCACAAACAAAATTCTTTGGAAATTCATCATTCCTTACTTCAAAAAATTAACGACACACCTGGAAAACACGAACATCCCATCAACAAACAATAAAATCGAAAATATCTTCCAAAAAGTATTCCCAAAACACATAAAAAGAACAATGAAAATAGAACAAGGACTTCTAGCCAGATTCATGCTAAAACTAAATTATTGGAATTTAAACAATGAAAAAGAAAAAAATCACACAAGTTTTTGAAAGAGCCCTTTCGTTCCTTAAATTATATATTAAATAAAAGACATAATATATAACAATAAAATAAAAATTATTTTATTTATTTTTATAATCAATTATAAAAGGTGTTATTTTGAAAATTACAGCTATAGGTGCAGACATTTCTAGGAATGACGTGTCCTGTAGTAATACATTAGTAGAAAATATTGAGTCCGACCTTTACAAACTTAAAGCTTTAGGGGCTAGAGATGCTGCCCTGACAAATGTAACTGGTGATGATGTAGTTGTTAGTGCATTTGTAGAGGACGATTTACTTGAAAGTGTTAATGAAGGTATTGTAAATATATTAAAGGACAATGCTGAAAATTTAGGTGACCTTTCAGGAATATCTCAAAGTCCGGATACTGCAGGGGAAGGTATATCTTATGCTGAAGCTAGCATTCGCCAAGACAGATATCCTGATGCTATTGTTTTAGGTTTTGATACATATGGTGGGGAATCGTTTGTAGGAAATGCTGCCAATTCAGCTATTGAAGCAGCTAAAGGAATGAAAAACATGACTGATGTTTCTGATTTGATAGAACCTAAATCCAAAAAAATTCCTGGTGTAGGTTATGTTTCACCGGAAACTGATGATCCTGTAGTAGTAGCTACTGTTGAAAATATAGAATCTGTCGGTGTAATAGCAGGTGCGATGATTGGAGCAGCACTTGGAAATAAAAATGTGTATTTGGTTAAAAGAGGCACTAACTGTAATGTATTGCCTGGAAGTGTTATATTTTCTGCTACAGCTTTTATGAATGGAAATGTAATTGATTTGGCAGTTCCATTTGAAAACAAAACAAGAATTTTACGTTAAAAAGGTGGTTGTTTTATGATTTTATTAGATAATGATACAAAATGTTTGGTTCAGGGGATTACCGGAAAACAGGGATCTTTTCACACCGAACAAATGTTGGAATATAATACAAATATTTTGGCAGGTGTAACTCCTGGAAAAGGGGGTCAAGACTTTTTAGGTGTTCCTGTTTTCAATTCAATTGAAGAAGCAAAAGAGGAAACTGGCGTTAACTCTTCAATTATTTTTGTACCTGCAAAATTTGCAAAAGATGCGGCATTTGAATCTATAAGACATTTGGATTTGGTTGTTATTATTTCAGAACATATTCCTGTTCATGACAGTTTAAAAATAATGAATTATGCTCGTGAAATGGACACTACAGTTATAGGTCCAAACACTCCTGGAATTATAACTCCTGGTGTTGGTAAACTGGGAATTATGCCGACTCATATTTTTGAAGAAGGTAATGTCGGAGTAATTTCAAGAAGCGGAACTTTAACATACGAAGTAGCCAGCCAGCTTACCCGTGGAGGAATTGGTCAAAGTACATGTGTAGGTATAGGTGGAGACCCTGTAATCGGTACAAATTATATTGATATTCTTAAAAAATTTGAAGAAGATGATGACACTGAAGCTATTGTTTTAATTGGTGAAATTGGAGGTAATGCTGAAGAAAATGCAGCAGAATTTATTAAAGACAATATCTCCAAACCGGTAGTTTCATATATCGCAGGTAGGACCGCACCACCTGGTAAAAGAATGGGGCATGCAGGAGCTATTATTCATGGAAGTTCAGGTACTGCAGAAAGTAAAATTAATGCATTAACTGATGCCGGTGTAAGTGTAGCTAAAATGCCATCAGAAATTGTAGATTTAGTAAGGAAGTCAATTTAAATGAATTCTAAAGAAATTATTGATAAATTGTTAAATGGTGAAATGAAATTATACCAGGTAGACAAATATGTTTCACCAAAAGAGGCTACAGATATTAGAAGGGAATTTATAGAAAAAACAGCAGGCTGTGAATTACCGCATATGGCTAATTATTCTTTAGACATGGAAAGGGCATCTGCAAGAAACATTGAAAATCCAATTGGAACAATCCAGCTTCCTGTAGGTGTAGCCGGACCGTTAAAAATCAACGGAGATTACTGTAAAAGAGAGGTTTATGTTCCGTTAGCTACATCTGAAGGAGCACTTGTAGCATCAATTAACAGAGGTGCATCAACAATTACATCATCTGGAGGAGTAAATGCTCATGTTATTTCAGATATTATGACCAGAGCACCGGTAATTAAAACCTCTTCAGCAAGTGATGCTTTAAAAATTAAACAATGGTTTATTGATAATTTCCAAGAACTTAAAGAAATTGCAGAATCCACCACATCTCATGGTAAGCTTTTAAAAATTGATCCGATTCTAATTGTTGGAACTTATGTTTATCCACGTTTTGTTTACTCTACTGGAGACAGTATGGGTATGAACATGGTTACTATTGCTTCAGAAAAGATTTTAGATAAATTGGCTGATGAAACAACTGGAAGACACATTGCATTAAGCGGAAATGTATGTGTTGATAAAAAGCCTGCGGCAATTAACATGATTGAAGGAAGGGGAAAAAGTATTGTTGCAGATATTTTAATTCCTGAAGAAATAGTAAATAAAAAACTTAAAACAACTGCTGAAGCTATTGAAGAAGTAAATATAGCTAAAAATTTAATAGGATCTGCAGCAGCAGGTTCTATGGCATATAATGCTCATTATGCAAATATGGTTGCAGCTATCTTTTTGGCAACAGGTCAGGATGCAGCTCATGCAGTGGAAGGTTCTTTAGGTATTACAACAGCTGAAAACAGAAACGGAGATTTGTATTTCTCAGTAAACCTTCCGGATGTACCGATAGCTACTGTTGGTGGAGGTACAAGCTTAGAAACTGCTCATGAGGGTTTGGATATTCTTGGTGTTGCAGGTTCCAATAAGGCTCGTGAATTTGGTGAAATTGTTGCAGCTACTGTTTTGGCTGGAGAATTATCTTTAGTTGGTGCTCTTGCAGCAGGTCATTTAGCTAGAGCTCATCAGGAACTTGGAAGAGGATAATATGGATGAAAATATATTTTATCCAGAATTAACTTTAGAAACTGATGATATTATAATGGAATTGGCTATAAAAAAAGATTATTCTAAAATCAGAGATTCAGATAAAAGAAAAGAAGAATTTATAAAGGATTTGCATGACTTTATTGATGAATTCAGTCAGGCTGATGAATCTTTGGACTTTATAAAATATTATGATGATTAGTATTTGGAATTTAATTTTTCAAATACTTTTTTAATATCTACTTTTGTTTCAAAACATCCTGTTTTGGAAAGTAAAACACCCTGAGGACAATAATCAGAAAGCAGCATCATCATCTGATTTAAGTCTTCATGACATGCCACTCCAATAACTGCTTTGAAGTTGTTTTCTTTAACTATTTTTTTAACAAAGCTTGATCCGGGAACAATATATAAACTGTATCCCAGTTTGTCTGCCTTTTTCTTGATAACGCCAATGGAACATTTGCCGCATTCTGTACAGATTACTCCTTCTTTTTGAAGTGCAGCCTGACAGTCCCTGTGTCTTAAACAGTGAGGTAAAAAGATTAAAGTTTCTTCAGCAGGTATTTTTTTGAATTTTTCCTTATTTACATCATCCCTGACTTCAATGCTGATTCTGTCAATCATATCATCGTCTATTTTCAGCAGTCTAGCTATTGTTTTGAAAGGTGAGTAAAATACATCTACAACAAAAAGAATAAACCTTGGAAATATGATTATGTTCTTTTTAAGCAGGATTTTACCAAGGGTAATAGCTATTATAAATAATATAATAATTAGTATGATTATAAAGACTATTCCCTGTCCAAGTAATGTGTAAATAAATTCTAAAAGTTTCATTTTAATCTAAAATTTTTCAATTGTGTATTTGTCAAAGTATTGGTTTAATTTAATTCCGGTTTCTGTTTTGCTGATTTCTAAACCGGATAGTGAATCACAGGAACATAAAACATCCTGTTCGGGGTGTGTTCCAGGAGTGATATTACAATTTAGACAGACTCTATCACCTACAGATAAAACTGTCTCCAGTCGTTTGGTGGAGGGATGTTCTTTGTTTAGAATTACAAGTGGAGAATTTTCTTCACGGGTTAAATATGCCTGAGAGCGGATAGCTCGCTTGTCTTTTTTAAAGTTAGATACAGCTATTAAGTCATCTTTTTCTAAAAATTGGACAATTTCTTCATTGTTCTGTGTAGCTATAAATAACATTTTATTTTCATAGGCTACTTTTATGATTCCTACCATCCCGGTTTCACCTTCCAGAAATAGGATTTCATCATTATTAAACTCAATAATCAAAGTACCACCTAAAAAATAAAAATAGAGTAAACAGGTTTGAAGCTTACTCTTTACATTCAACATTGTCGCTTTGACAGGATGGACAAATTACTTTTCTGCCAAGGCCTTTGAAATCGTTTCCACAATCTAAACATCTGTATCTTTTTGTTTTTAATTTTTTCAAATCAATGTCCGCCATTGGACCTCCTGTAGAACACATTGTAAATCACCTATTATTTCAATATATATAATATATGTTATTATGTTACTATTTATTATTTGCCATTTTAATTTAATCAAGGTAAATAGTATTATTAGATATATATTTATTTGTGCATTCTGGATGTTTTGTTAATGTCCCATTAATTATTAATATAATTACGAACAGAATATATCTTGATAAATTTATATTTAGGTGATTTTTTTATGAAAGCAGATGCTACTAAAATTACTGATGGAGTATATTGGGTCGGTGTATTGGATTGGGATTTAAGAGATTATCACGGTTACAGTTTAGATGGAACTACATACAATTGTTATTTGGTATTTGGTGAAGATAAAGTAGCTTTAATTGATAACGTATATCCTGGAACCTCTGCACAGTTATGGGGTAGAGTAAAAGATGCATTCCAGCAAGAAGGAAGAGAATTTAAAATAGATGTAATTATTCAAAACCATATTGAAAACGATCACAGCGGTTCCCTTCCTGAATTTGTTAAAAAATTCCCGGATGTTGAAGTTTATTGTTCACAGATGGCTGTAAACGGATTAAAAAATCATTTACCATCTTTAAAAGACTATGATTTTAATGTTGTAGGAACTGGAGACAGTTTAGATTTAGGTGGAAAAACTTTAGCATTTGTAAATGCACCAATGCTTCACTGGCCGGACAGCATGTTTACATTATTAGTTGAAGACGGAATATTATTCTCTAATGATGCATTTGGTCAACATATCTGTTTTAGTGAAAGGTTTAGTGATGAGGTAGAAGAAACAATCCTATTAAATAATGCACAAAAGTTCTATGCTAATCTGGTTGTTAACTCTTCTTTAATGTATAATAATAAGATGAAAGAATTAGCTGATCTGGATTTAGTCAGTAAAGTTAAGATGATTGCACCTTCTCACGGTCAAATCTTTAAAGATCCTTCATTAATTATTAACAAATATAATGAATGGGCTAACGGTGTATGTAAGGATAAGGTAACTTTAATTTATGACACTATGCATCATTCAACCCAAAAAATGGCAGCATCCATTGCAGAAGGTATTATGTCTGAAGGATTTGAAGTTAAAATGTACTTCCTGCATGAAGATGACAGAAGTGATGTTGTAACTGATGTTTTAGACAGTAAAGCAATCTGTTTAGGTGCACCTACCATTATGAACAAGGCATATCCAAGTGTTGGAGACATTATTTATTATTTGGATGCTCTTAACTTTAAAGCAACGGGATACACCAAAAAAGCAGTAGTATTCGGTTCTAAAGGATGGGGTGGAGGAGCTAATAAAAAAATGAGTGCTGATTTGGAAGCAGCTGGTTTTGATATTGTTGATCAATTTGACACTATTTTCATACCTGATGATGATGTTTTAGATCAATGTTATGATTTAGGTAAAAAATTAGCCCAATCTTTAAAAGATGAATAATTTTTTTATTTGTCTTTATACTTTTTTTTTTAAAAAAATAAGAATGAAAGTTTTTATAAACTTTCAAAATTTAATTTTATTTTATAGTTAACCCATAACAAAACGTTTAACTATAACAGTTTGGGAAGCAAATGATTCTCCGAATGTTGCAGTACATATATGGTATGTATTTCCCCAATCTGCATTAACATATATAATGGCATCGATTATACCAAATTTGTCAGTAGTGCCTTTATAAATGATTCCATTTATATTAAATGTTACTAGTTGATTAGCTAAGGGGTTTCCTTTTTCGTCAAGAGTTGTTGCTCTGCATTGAGCATAAGCCTTTCCATTACCAATAAACATTACAGGTATAACATATCCTTCAGGCAGTATTACATTTGATGCATTATTTAAATCTAGCAGTTGTATTCTTGACACTACATTAATGTTATTGGATTTTTCTTCACCTGTAATCAGGTTGTAAACCGTTACAATATAGTTTCCAGGATCTAGGTTAATATTTAACTGGGCTACTCCTTTTTCATTGGTTTTACGTTCGTAGAATATTCCATTTATATTGAAACGTACGGTTTTATTAACTAAAGCTTTTCCAGTTTTATCATACAATGTAACTGAATATTGTGTTGCATTTTTAAAATATTTTGTAAGGTCGCTACCGTTAATACTTGATAGGACAGTTATATTATTAGTTATTGTTTCATTGGTGATTGGATTGTATGATATTATTGTATAGTTACCTGATTCTAAATTAATATTTAATTTGGCGGTACCATTATTGTCAGTTGTTTTAATATAACTTACTCCATTAACACTAAAAGTTATATTTTTATTAGTTAGTGGAGTTCCATTTTCATTATAAAATGTAGCGCAGAATCCTTTATCATCTTTATAATATTTCTCTAAGTCATTTGAGATTATAGATGATTTATTTGTAAGTTCATTAGATGTGGCTATTGTTTCATCTATTAAAACTTCATTTAATGGATTAATATTGTTTGTAGTATTAACATCAATATTTTGTGCACTTACATTTGAAATGGAAAATAGTGCTAATGTTAATAGTAATATTAAAACTATTTTCTTAAGTTTCATAATAATCACATTTTTTAATGTAAATTAATTTTTACATTCTGTAATGTATATGTTACATTTTATAGTATATATATATGTTATGCAATTTTGAATATGCTAAAGTTTTTATATAACCTCAAACTCATTATTAATATATAAAACTTTTTGATTTTATATTGTTTTTTTATAGAAATTTATTAATTAAGGTGATATGATGGCAAATCAACCAATATTCATTCTTCCTGAAGGTACTGAAAGGTATTCCAAAAGAGATGCTTTAAGAATGAATATTACAGCAGCTAAAGTTTTAAAAGATATTGTAAGAACTACTTTAGGTCCTAAAGGAATGGACAAAATGTTAACTGATTCATTAGGTGATGTTATTGTTACTAATGACGGTGCAACTATAATGAGAGAAATGGATATCACTCAACCTGCTGCTAGAATGCTTGTAGAAACAGCTAAAAAACAAGAAGACATTGTTGGAGACGGAACCACTTCCGTTGTTGTAATAGCTGGTGAATTATTAGTTAAAGCTCAAGAATTATTAGAAGATGGAATTGCAACTTCTGTTATTGTAAAAGGTTACAGAAATGCAGCAGCTAAATCTATTGAAATTTTAAACAATGTAGCTATGGATGCAGATGATAGGGAAACTCTTAAAAAAGTAGCTATGACTGCTATGACAGGTAAAGGATCAGATTATGCTAAAGATAAATTAGCTGATTTAGTAGTAGATGCAGCTTTAAGAATAGCCGAAGACGGTGAAATAGATATTGACAACATTAATATCCAAAGAATTTCCGGAGATTCAGTTGAAGATTCCTTTTTAGCTGAAGGTATTGTTATGGATAAAGATCCAGTATCTAAAAACATGCCTACTGATGTTGAAGATGCTAAAATTGCTTTAATTAAATATCCTATTGAATTAAAAGAAATCAACACTGATGCTAAAATTGATATTACAGACCCTGCACAATTTGAAGCTTTCTTAAACAATGAAGAAGAAATGATTAAAGATTTAGTAGATAAAGTTGTTGCATCCGGAGCAAATGTATTGTTCTGTCAAAAAGGTATTGACGATATGGCACAACACTACTTAAACAAAGCAGGAATCATGGCTTATAAAAGAGTTAAAAAATCAGACATGGAAAGAATCAACAAAGCTACCGGTGCTCAGTATGTAACTGATATTGAAGATTTAACTGCTGACAAATTAGGTTCTGCAGGTCATGTATATGTTGATAAAATATTCGACCACAAATTAACTTTCATTGAAGAATGTGAAAATCCAAAAGCATCTTCCATTGTACTTAGGGGAAGTACCCGTTATGTAACTGAACAAATTAGCAGAGCATTAGATGATGCTTTAGGTGTTGTAGCAGCTACTATTGAAGACGGCAAAGTTCTCATTGGTGGAGGAGCTTGTGAAATTGATTTAGTAAAAGGATTAAGAGCATATGGTGAATCTGTAAGTGGAAGAGAACAATTAGCTATTTTAGCTTATGCAAATGCAGTTGAAGTTATTCCAAGAACTTTAATTGAAAATGCTGGTTTAGATACCATTAATTTAATTGCAGAATTAAAAGCTGCTCATGAAGACTCTTCAAAAATCGGTATTAATGTATTTACCGGCAAACTTGTTGACATGGAAGAAGCAGGTGTTATTGAACCACTGAGGATTAAAACACAAGCTATCAAAGCTGCTAGTGAAGCTGCTGAAATGATATTACGTATTGATGATATGATTGCAGCTAGAAATGCATTAAACTCTTCAGGTCCTGACGAGTCCGGAAATGATGCTAGCGGAATGCCTCCGATGGGTGGAATGCCTGGAGGTATGGGTGGAATGCCACCTATGATGTAAAATTATTTACATCTTTTTTTATTTTTTATTTTTATTGCTTATTTTTCAATTTACTAAATTTACTTGTTTGTTTTTTACTATAATTCCATTCAAATTTATCTTTTTGGTTTTTATAACTTGTTTGTTATTTTATTTTACTTTAAACGAAATTTTTATAATCTTTTATAATTTCATAATCTTATAAAACTTAAAAGATTACTTATTGTAATTTTAACTTATTATCTCTTAAATCAATATAATTTTTATTAATTTCTTAATATTCTGGGGTTTTAATGCTTAATTTTTTAAATTAAAGCTATTTAAGCAGTTTTATTAAATAAATAGATTTATATACAATATTCTTAATATAATTAAGTACTGAAAATAATTTTTTAATTTATAGTTAAATTAAATTTATAATGGAGGTAAGTGATTTTGAAAAAACGTGTAATGATCTTTGCATTGATGATTCTGACTGTATTTTTGTCAGTTAGTGCAGTCTCTGCAATGGATGCAAATACTGTTGACTCAAATTCTACAGTATTAACAGCTGCTGATGATTCATTATCTGTTGATGAATCAAATAGTAATGTTTCTTTCTCCAGTAGTAATGTTATTGAAGAAAATAACAATAATGTAATTGGGGATGGCAACCAGCAAAAAGCTGTTAATTTAGATGCACCTAGTATAGAATTGTATTATAAGAATGGTACTAGGTTCATGATTAATTTAACTGATGAAAATGGAAACGGATTAGCTAATCAAACTGTAAGTATCCTAATTAATGGTGTTACTTATAATAAGATTACTGATGAAAATGGTTCAACTTCTATAGGTATAAATTTATACTCTGGTTTGTATCATGTTACTGTGAGTTACAAAGGAACAACTGAATATGCTCCGGCTAGCATTACTTCAGATATTAATGTACTGCCAACTATAAAAGGTGAGGATATTGTAATGATCTATAAAGACGGGACTTCATATCATGCCACTTTTTTAGACGGCCGTGGTAATCCTTTAATAAATGCTACTGTTAGGTTTAATATTAATGGGGTATTTTATAGTCGTGTTACTGATGATAAAGGTGTAGCTAGTTTAGGTATCAAGCTTCGTCCTGACACTTATATATTAACTGCATATAATCCTAATGACGGTTATGAATGTGGAAATACTGTTAAGGTATTGCCTACAGTTGTAGCTGAAGATTTAAATAAATTATATTTGGATAAAAATCAGTTTTATGCTACTTTCTTACATAATGATGGCACTCCTTTAGTTAATACTACTGTTAAGTTTAATATTAATGGTGTATTTTATAATCGTGTTACTGATAACAATGGTGTAGCTAAACTTAACATTAAACTATTCCCTGGAAAATATATATTAACTGCATATAATCCACTTGATGGATATGATGTAGGTTTCGCTGTTACAGTTGTTGATTCTGTCAGTACTGTTATCAAAACACAACATTATGATTTCATATCTGGTGAAGGTAATGTTGTAAGTATTGTATTGTATGATCAGTTTAATCATACTGTAAGTAATCAGACTGTTAATCTTAAGGTAGGTGGTGTTACATATACAAGTACTACTGATGATAATGGTATAGCTAAATATAATATTAAATTGACTACTCCAGGTAATTATACTGCAACTTATACCTTTAATAAGAATGGGGGATATTTGGCATCAAGTGCATCAAATACTATTTCTGTTTATGAAGGTAAGGATGTAATTTTCATACCTGAAAATAATGTGGTATTTAAAACTGATTTGTTTTCAGTTTTAGTAAAAGATGAAGACGGTAATTTAGTAGTCAATAAAACTGTTCTATTTAATATAAACGGTATTAATTATGTAATGGTAACTGATAAAAATGGTGTTGCTAGCATAAGTCTTAGATTGGATCCTAATGTATACAACATTTCATATACATTAAATGATACAGGTTACAAAAAATCTACAGGCTCTACTATGGTATCTGTAATAACTACTAATGCAACAGTTATTCAGGGTAGTGATATTACTGTAGGTAAAGATGCATATCAGCAGTTCAATGTTACATTAACTGCAGGTGGAGTTCCTTTAATTAATAAGACTGTAACTATTAGTGTGAATGGTGTAAGTTATACTAGAATTACTGATAATAATGGTGTTGCCAGTTTAACTATTCGTTTGGATGCAGGTACTTATCTTGTAACTTATTCATTTAACGGAGATTCCAAATTAGCTCCAAGTAATGGTAAAGCATACTGTACTGTTGTAGACAGAAAAAATTCATTATTTGTTGTTAATGGAAGTACAGTATTTACTCAAAATTCAACTGAAGAATTTAAAGTTTTACTTAAAAATAGTGACGGCAGTCCTATAGCTAATGAAAAAGTTATATTCACAGTTAACGGTATAGATTATACCAGCACAACTGATGCTAATGGAATTGCCAGTTTAAGTATAAAATTGGTAACTGTAGGTACATATGAAATATCATATAAATTTGCAGGCAATAATGAAAATTTAGGCTGTGAAGGCAGCAGTTCAATTGTAATAACCAAATATATTAATAATGGAAATGGATACTGGGTTCAGGGAGCTAACATGTACAATGTGGATTTGGTTGGTTTAGCAGCTTCAGGAACAGGTAATATTTTCTTAAATTTCTATGCATTTACTAAATACGGAGAATCCAGTGTATTGTCATGGATTAAACAGGCTAATTCTCATGGTATTAAAGTTCATATTTGGATGCAGGTATTTTATGACGGAGGATGGCTTTCCCCATTAAATAGTGACGGATCCATCAACACTGCTTTATTCAATGAGAGAATAGCTGAAGCTAAAAAATATGCTGCACTTCCAGGAGTAGCAGGTGTTCACTTTGATTACTTAAGATATCCAGGTACTGCATATAAACATCCTGGCGGAACTGCAGCTATAAGTGAATTTGTAAAATTAGCTACAACTGCTATACGTGGTGTTAATCCTAACTGTTTAATTTCTGCAGCAGTAATGCCTGAAAAAAATGATGCATATGTATATGGTCAGGATATTGCGGTTATCAGCAAATATCTGGATATTATAGTTCCTATGGTTTATAAAGGAAATTATAATTCAGGAACCAGCTGGATTTCATCAATTACTCAATGGTTTGTTGAAACTTCCAATGGAGCAGCAGTTTGGGTAGGTTTACAAACATATGTATCTGATAATGACATTACAAAACTGCCAGTTTCAGAACTGTCAAAAGATGCTCAAACAGCATATGATGCCGGTGCAAAGGGTGTTATGATGTTTAGATGGGGTTTATCTAACTTCATTGATTTCAATAAATTAAACACTCATGAAATCACTCCATCTTATGGTGATTCTGTATCTATAAATTCCATTTTGGCTGCTTCAGCATCTTTGAAAAAGTATATTGAAGATAAAGGGGTATTGCCTAAGTTTGTAACTGTTGGCAATTTCAATTATACTGTACCTCAGTTTTTATACTTGATGACTAAGGCTACTGAAGGAATAGCTAACGGTAATTTAAAAGCGATTACAGCTATTTTAGTCAATGCTTCATCTAAAACTTCTGGTGATGTAATCAATAAGCAGTTGGTAAAATCTGAATTTGTATCATTGGCTAAAACATTGTCTAGTTATATGTCTGCAAATGGTATAGCTCCAGGTAATGTTTCAAGTACTTTAGGTGATATCAAATATGAATCATTGATTTATGCATATGCGAGGGTATTATCCTATTATCAATCCAACAGTGCACTTCCTAACTTTGTATTTGTTACAAATTTATTGGACAATTACTCTTTAACTGTTACAATGAAAGTAAGTGTAGGAGGCACATCTTACAAACCTAATGTGTTATATACTACTGTCTGGTTAAATTACTGCCCTAACTGCGGTTATTACGGAACTTTGCTGGTTAATCCTAAAGGTACTGCAGAAGGAGAACTTACCTGTGCATACTGTGACTGTGATTACTGTGGTGTTTCTGGTAATGAGAAACTTTCATCTTCTACCAGAGTGTTGACCAGATTAACTGAAAGTATTCCAGAATCTTCAGGTGAAGTGGGAGATAACATATCTATAGATGCTATATTGGATGCTGCTAAGGTTTTAAAAGCACATATTCAGGCAAATAATGCATTGCCCGATTATGTAATTGTAAACGATGAACAGTACACTTTATCTCAATTCTTATACTTGATGAGTAAAGCTATTGGTAATATTAATGACGGTAATTTGGGAAATATTACTGTTGTTGGAGCTTCCAGTCCAGGTACTCCAAATGGTGACAAAATATCAACCAACATTAATAAAACTGAATATTTGGATGTTGCATCTAGAGTTTCCCAGTATATCATTAGTAACGGACAGGCTCCGAATTATGCATCTTCAAGTGCAGGTAAAATAAGCTATGCTGATTTATTGGATGCATTTTCAAGAATATTGGCTTATTATGCGGACAACAGTAAAACATTACCTAATTTCGTATTGATCAATAATACTGGAGGTTCCGGAGCTTCAGCATTGGTTGCTGATAAAGCAAAAGAATTGGTCAAAGGCATAAACTCTACAAGGGATAAGGCTGATGCTTTATTTAAATTTGTAAGAGATAAAATAAGTTATAGTTCATATTTCAATACTGTTTACGGTGCTGAAGGTACTTTAATCAAAGGTTATGGAAACTGTTGTGACCAAGCACAGTTATTAGTGGCAATGGCCAGGTCTGTTGGTTTGACTGCCAGATTTGCTACTGGATACTGTTCATTTACAAGTGGTTTAAATGTTGGTCATGTATGGGTTCAATTTTACATAGATGGAAAATGGGTTGTTGCTGATCCAACAAGTACCAGAAACTCTTTAGGTGTAATCAAGAATTGGAACACTAATTCTTACACTGACAGAGGAACTTATGATGTTTTACCTTATTAACTCAATTTTTTGAGTTAATACTTCTTTTTTTATTTTTAAAATTTATTTTTCACTATTATATTTAGGCTATCCCAAACTTTTTATACTCTTAATTCCAATATATAATTGTTTAATCTAGGTGAAATCTTATGGCAAATGATGGAATTAGTGAAAATATTGAAGAATATTTGGAAGTTCTTTATCGTAATGGTAGTAATAAAGAACAAATCTCTACTACAACTTTATCTAAGGAATTAGGGATTGCACCTGGTAGTGTAACTCAAATGCTTAAAAAATTAGAAAAATTAAATTATGTTAATTATGTTCCGTATAAGGGAGCTTCTTTAACTGATGAAGGGATGAAAATTGCTCAAAAAATAACAAGGAAGCATAGGATTCTTGAAAAATTTTTAATTGAAGTTTTAAATATTAAACAGGAAAATGTCCATGAGCAAGCCTGTAAGATGGAACATACTTTATCTGATGAAGCTGAAAGAGCACTTTGTACAATGTTACATCATCCAGATTTAGGTCCTAGCGACGGTCTTATTCCTGCTTGTGATTTGGAATTCAGTAACTGCAGCCAATGTTTCTCAGTAAAAGATTTTGATCAAGTTATAAACAGGAAATTTAATTTATTGTCTATTTCAGAATTAAACTCAAGTACTGAAGGTATTGTATCTTTTATTCGTGGAAATTCTGAACTTTTAGATAAAATTTCTGCTTTGGGGATATCTGTTGGGTCAGATATTTATTATCGCGATTATCATGATGATTCCGGTGTTTTTGTAATATCTATTGGTGATAAAAACATTGAACTGTCAAAAGATATGGCAAATAATATTTTTATAAGAGTTTAGCTCTTATTTCTTTTTTTTTCTAAAGGTATATATAATACTGTAATCATAAATAACTCCATTAAATATAATTTTTTTCTTTTGATGGTGTTTTAATGCGCGGAAATTTATCTAATGATATTGTATCTATAAAAATTGAAGAAGGTAGTAAAAGACCGATAGCTTTACATGAAAAAAGTCTATTTGGTAAAATTGAAGCAGATACTTTGAATCTTTCTTTAATTGAAGCTTGTTATTTACATGAGAAAGGTCGTTTGGATGTTTATGAAGATGAAATCAAATGCAGTTTGGATTATCTTATTGACCTTTTGAAAAATAAGGAGATTTATGGAAAATACATTGTTTTTCGTGATTTGAAAGACCGTGGTTATGTTATTAAAACCGGATTTAAATATGGTTCAGATTTCCGTTTGTATAATCGTGGAGGAGGTCCTGGAAAAGGACATTCCGACTATCTTGTTAAAATTATTTATGAAACTTATGAGATTGATGCACTGGATTTCTCAAGTTATGTTAGAGTTTCTCATGGTGTTAACAAGAAACTTCTTCTGGCTATTGTAGATGACGATTTGGATATTACATACTACAATGTTGAATGGACAAGACCATAAGTTTTAATTAAAGAAATGATTTATATTTTTATAGGTAATTAGATTTACCATTATAATTCTTAATTATATATTTAATTTAATGTATTTACTGTAGATAAGGTGATTTATTTGATAGATCCATGGGCATCATCAAGTGTAGATTATGATAAATTAGTCAATCAATTTGGAATTCAAAAATTTTCAGACTTGATTGATGATGTGGAAAACCCTCACAGATTAATGAAAAGAGGAGTAATTTTTGGACATAGGGACTTTGATAAGGTCAATAATTTAATTAATAAAAAAGAGGACTTTGCAGTTGTTGGTGGAATGATGCCAAGTGGCCAAATGCATATTGGTCATAAAATGGTTGTTGACCAGTTGAAATGGTATCAGGACAAAGGTGCAATGTTATCTATTTTAATAGCTGATTTGGAATCATATGCTGCCAGAGACATGAGTTTTGAAAAGGCAAGAGATATAGCTGTCAATGAATATTTAACTAATTATATTGCATTAGGTCTGGATTTGGAAGAGGATAATGTTAATGTTTATCTTCAATCCAAAAATGATACTCTCAGGGACTTGGCTTTTAAGGCTTCTAAAAAAACAAATTTCAATGAATTAAAAGCTATTTATGGATTTACCCAATCAACAAACATTGCTCATATTCAGGCACCTCTTGTTCAGGTGGCGGATATTTTGCTTCCGCAGCTTGAAGAATTTGGAGGTCCTAAAAGAGTTGTAGTTCCTGTTGGAGTAGATCAGGACCCTCATATAAGATTAACAAGAGATATAGCTCACAAACTTAATGATGAATACGGATTCATCCCTCCGTCTTCCACTTATCACAGATTCCTTACTGGTTTAAGCGGAGATAAAATGAGCAGCAGCAAACCTTCTACAGCAATTTATTTAAATGAAGATAGTGAAACTGCAGCTAAAAAAGTTAAAACAGCTAAAACTGGTGGTAGAGAAAGCTTAAAAGAACAGCAGGAATTAGGCGGTCAGGTAGATAACTGTGTAATTTATGAAATGTTTGTATACCACCTGATTGATGATGACAAAGAACTTGAAAAAATACGTCATGACTGTCTGGACGGGTCTTTACGCTGTGGAGACTGTAAAGCAAAAGCCAGTGAATTGATTGTTGAAATGTTTGATGAAATTCATGACAAACAGGATGAAGCTCGTGAAATAGCTAATAATCTGATATAATGTTAAATATTAAAAATGAAATTAAATCAGCTTTTTTAGAAAACAAAACTGCTGTTTATATTTCAATTATCCTTTTATTAGGTACATTAATTGCAGGTTATGTTCTGCAGCCTTATTTGCAAAGTATCTTTGATCCTGTTGTGGATAAGCTAACTGAAGATGTAAAAAATGGTGTTATAACTTTAACATTTCAGACAATTTTTACAAATAACATTTTAATTGTTTTCAGAATGTTTGTACTTGGAATATTCTTTTGTTTTTCAGGAGTTATTCTTGCATACAACGGCTTTTTTGTAGGTTATTATATAGCCAGTTCCCAAAATCTTTTTAGGGTTTTATTATACATTATACCTCACGGGATTTTCGAATTTTCATCATGTATAATAGCTACTGCATCCGGATTTGTGCTGTTCCATTTTTTATTCAGACTGGTGTATAATATAGCAAAGCCAGATTTTGACTATATTGAACTTGAAGATAAATTTTATAATTTGACTTTTAAGGATAAACTGGTATACTCACTTGAGAAAAATTATGATAAATTAAAACAGTCATTGGTTTTACTTGGTGTGGCAGTTATTTTAATGGCAATAGCTGGGGTTATTGAAGTTTATTTAACTGTACCTATTGCAAATTTTATTCTTTCAATTTTTGGTTAAATTTTTATATTGATGATTATTAAAATAATATGTAGTGATTTTTTATGATTAGATGTGTTTCATGCGGAGAAGAATATGATAATGATGAGATAATTTACACTTGTGAAAAATGTGGATCTGTTCTCGAACTTGTTAGTGATTTTGATGTTTCTAAAGATATCTTTGACGGCAGAAAAGATACTTTATGGAAATTTAAAGAATGCATACCTGTTGATGAATCTAAAATTGTTTCACTCAACGAAGGTGGAACTCCATTTTGCAAATGCGACAAATTGGGGGATGAATTAGGTATCAATTTATATGTTAAAGTTGAAGGGTCAAATCCGACAGGAAGTTTCAAGGACAGGGGAATGACTGTTGGTATGACCAAAGCTATGGAACTTGGAGTTCATACTGTTGGCTGTGCTTCAACAGGAAATACATCAGCATCTCTTGCAGCATATGCAGCTAGAGCAGGTTTACGTTGTATTGTATTTTTACCTTCCGGAAAAGTAGCTTTAGGAAAATTGGCACAGGCTATGTTCCACGGTGCTGAAGTAATGTCCATTAACGGAAACTTTGATGAAGCACTTGAAGCTATGACTGCTCTTGCATTAGAAAAACATCTTTACTTATTAAACTCAATTAACCCTTACAGATTAGAAGGTCAAAAAACAATCGGATATGAAATATTAAGGGATTTAGGATGGCAATCTCCAGACAGGATTATTCTGCCTGTTGGAAATGCAGGAAATATTTCAGCTATCTGGAAAGGTGTTAAAGAGTTTTACGAAGCAGGTTTTGTAGATAGTGTACCTATGATGACCGGAATTCAGGCTGAAGGTGCATGTCCAGTTACAAATGCATTTAAAAAACATGCTGATAGGGTTGTTCCAGTAGAAAATCCGGAAACAATAGCTACTGCAATTCGTATAGGTGCTCCTGTAAGTGACATTAAAGCTTTAAGGGCTATTTATGAGTCTGACGGATATTCTGAAACTGTAAGTGATGAAGAGATATTGGATGCTCAAAAATTATTAGCTAGAAAAGAGGGAATAGGTGTTGAACCGGCTTCTGCAGCTTCAATTGCAGGTCTTAAAAAATTATGTGACGAAGGAGTTGTAGATAATGGAGAAACTGTAACCTGTGTTGTTACCGGTCATTTACTTAAAGATCCGAATACTGCAATTGATGCATGTACTAAACCAAAACAAGTGGATGCAGATATTGACACTTTAAGAAAAATTTTAATGAATAAATAGTTTTATAGCTATTTTTAATCTTTTTTCTCTTTTTTTATTTTTAATTTTATTATAAATACTTTATATTTTCATATTTTCATCTGATTTTTTATTTTGGTTACTCTTTGAAAAACATTTCACTTTTCAGTAAGTAGCACCTTAATGATAGGATAATTCACTTTATTGTATTGAAATTTTGTAAATTTAAGGAAAATATACCAATATATTTATATATGGGAAAGTTTAAACTATCTATATAAAAAAATGAGGTGTTTAATTATGGAATTACCAATCGCTCCTGTAGGCAGGATATTAAAAAACGCTGGCGCTCAAAGAGTCAGTGATGACGCAAAAATCGCTTTAACCGAAGCTATCGAAGAATGTGGAAACGAAATCGCTCAAAAAGCTGTTGGATTTGCACGTCACGCAGGTAGAAAAACCGTTAAAGCAGAAGATATTAAATTAGCTATCAAATAGATTTGTTAATTAAGTATCTGTTTTAGATAGTAATTTTTTAATTGCTATCTTCTTTTTTATTATATTGTCTTATTTTTTGTACTTTTTTTCTAATTTCAACTGATTTTAAAAGGGAATACCTATTTTTTTCATCTAAAAACACAAATTGTATACAATATTAATTATTTTTTTTATGATTTTCGTTGGATTAATTTGTTATTCTGTCAAATTTATGGTGGTGTAGATGTACTATCCTTGAAAATAAGAATTTAATTGTTGTTAATTTGAAGTTATGTCTGCAAAAAAATATTCAGCATGGAAATTAGTTAATAATATTAATATTAATTACTAAAATTATATATTGATTGTATGAATGAAGAAGAGTTTTTGTTATTAAAAAGCATTGCATTATCATTAGAAAGAATTGCTGATTCATTAGAAAAAAATGCACATAATGAAGTTGATGATAAAGTTGATGTGGCTGTTGAATCTAGTGATGATACAAATGAAAATGAAAATATGGATTATGGTTGCAGTGTCAAGGAAATTGATGTCAATATACTGATTGATAAACTGCAGGAGAAAAACATTACTGTTAAAACCTATGTTGATTCTATAACAGAAAACACTTCACTTGACAATGTTGCATATTTTATGGGAAACCGGTACAATGACATCAGAAAAGTTTATGAAACTATCAAACGTCATTTAAATAAACCCAATGGATTTCATTTGGATTTAAAGAATGCAACACAAAGCGAAATTTCAGCTTCCTGCCAGCTGTGTACCACTCTTTATGATATAGCATTTTTATCAGAATACAAATACGATAAGTCACCCAGATATTTTATTCATGCAACACCAAACAAAATTCCGATTGCAATTAACTTCCTTACCGGGCACTGGCTGGAGATCTTTATTCGAAAAACAATACAGGATTCCTTAAAGTCATTACCTGCAACTATTGAATATACATATTTAATTAATCCTCAGATTATTCTTCCAAATGGAAATGATTTTGAATTGGATGTTGTTTTTTTAATAAATGGTGAAATATATTGGGTTGAAGGAAAAACAGGAAATTATCAGCATTATATCAACAAGTACTCTCATGTGGCAAATATGTTAAATTTGGATAAAAATCATTCATTTTTGGTTTTAACTGATGTAATTAACCCAAACACTACATATATTTTGAGTAAAACTTTTGACATGACTATAATTCCTGTTGAAGAATTTGAGGAAGAAATAAAATATGTTTTTCATGAAAATTTGATACCTTAACTTTTTTTAGATTTGGAAAGTTTAGGGATATTTTTGTTACTGAAAAATTCATTTAATTTCACTAGCTGAGATTATTTGGGAAAATACTAAAGACAGTTAAAATAAAAAAATCTGTTTCATAAAAAAACACAGGAAAGTGAAAAAAATATTTTTTTCCTGTGTCTGTGAATCAATGGGTGTTTTACACTTATAAATTGTGTTTTTGTATTTTTGACAAATTCAGTTTATGTCGGATTCAGGAAGTTTTAATTCAGATGAATTGATTTTCCCTTTTAATTCTTTGCTTCTTTGTAATATATAATATTCCATTTGATTATTGAATTCGGTTTCATCTTTATAGCTTCTATAAATGATGTATAGTGCATAGATTCCTAAGGTTATAACACTAACAAACCATGTTATAATCATTTTTCCCACTTTTCCGTTCAAACCATAAAATAAACCTGCAATAAATATGCTGGTCCACCAGTATTTTTTTTTGGTTAGTAGTTCTTATATAATTTAATTCATCTACATCTTCGGCATTTGCAATTTTTTCTTTTAACAATGTCAATTCTTCATCGAAAATCATACAATCACATCTGTAGGTATAATTTAATATTTAATCGGTTATATAATTTTGTAAGACATAATGAAGTAAAAAAAAGTCATGTTAATCTGGTGAGATTTTGTGAAAAATAGATAAAAAAAGAAAAGTTTTAAAGTTTATTCGATTGTGATGCATTCATTTGGACATATGTCCACACAGCTTTCACAGTAACTGCATTCGTCAGGTTCATTGACAGTTAATTTTTCATCTTCAAGAATTAAAACTTCCATAGGACAAACATCTGCACAGTCACCGCAATTATCACATTCATTATTGTCTATTATAATATCAGCCATTTTTTAATCTCCAATAAATAAAAACTGGTATGTTAGCATACTCTGTGGCCACAGCATTTTTTAGGGTTGTGTGGGGTATTTGGATCGTGGTGGTCAGGATGTGGCTTTCCACAGGTCAAAGGTCCTCTTCCACGAGCAGAACCGCAGCATCCACCCATTCTTTTGTTGTGGTTTAATATGGAATCAATATCCAAATCATTTACTTCACCAATATATTCAATTGTTTCGCTGTGGCATTTTGGACAGATATGGTGCTCACCATTTAATGTTATCCAATTGAAGCCACATTCTTTACAAACATATTCTAAATTGTCAGCCATTTAAATTATCTCCTTATTGCATATTGCATAATCTTCTTTGTAGTGATGAACCACATTTGGGACATATTTTAGTTCTGCAGGGCACTCCCATAATTTTTGCTTCACTGTAACCGCAATTAGGGCAGCTGCAGGTGTCATCTGATACATTATTTTTATTATTTGCATTTAATTTACGGATATTTTTTGATTTGCAGTCTGGACATTCTCCATATTCTTTTTCTGGGTTTGACCATTGAAAACCACAGTCTTCGCATAAATATTTATTTGGATCAATCATTGTATCACCTTTGACAATAACTATTGGTCGGCCTTCAATTAAAGAAGTAGACAGTTTATGTCTTGCAGAATTTAGAATTCTGTGGAATGTTGATTGTGAAATTCCCATGAACTCTGCAGATTCTGTCTGTTTGATGTTATGGTAATCTTTGAATCTGATAGCTTCAAATTCATCTACAGACAGTTCTATCGGTTTCAGATTTTTATTTAATTCATGTCTGTGACATGTAACTACTCTTCTCATTCTTTTAGGTCTTACCATAATTCTATCCCCAAATGTCTTTAGGTATTATGAATATATATTCATAACTCTATATAAATGTTATCTTATGTCTGTGAAAATTAAATTAAAAATTTTTAAAATCTGAAATTGCAGTATTTGACAGCTTTATGATTAGCTTTTTTCAAAAGTATTAAAAAGTATAACTTACTATTATTAACTTAGTAAACTTATTTTTAGGAAAAAGTATGGAAAACATTTATATGTAATAAAAACATACTTAATACTGTCTAGTTCTCTAGAATTATTTCATTAATTACTAAATTTTTATTTTTAGTTTTGCTAAAAATTATATGAAATTCAGAAGTATTTGTATTGAAAGTTTAATCCCTCTTTTTTTTATTTAATGGGATTATATTTAGTGATATATGAATGTATTCAAGAATTAGTATTATTAAAAACTATAAAATTATTCGCTCATTGAATAATTTGAGTAATTTCTATAGTTAAAATAATATAACTATATATAATTACGAATATTATAATTCAAGGAATTATAATATCTGCCGATGGATGGCATAGCCAGATGAAAAAGGAGGTATATATTATGGCAAAAGCAATTTATGTAAAATTTGATACACCTGAAGAATTAGCTAATCAAGCTGAAGAAGCATTAAAAACCGCACAAGACAGTGGTAAAGTAGCAAAAGGAACTAACGAAGTAACTAAATTTATCGAAAGAGGAGACGCAGCACTTGTTGTTATCGCAGAAGATGTTGATCCTGCTGAAATTGTTGCACACATCCCTGTTCTCGCTGATGAAAAAGAAATTCCTTACATTTACTTACCTACTAAAGAACAAGTTGGTGGAGCTGCAGGTTTAACTGTCGGTACCGCATCCGCTTGTATTGTTGACGCTGGAGATGCTGAAGGCGACGTAGCTGAAATTGTTGAAAAAATCGCAGAATTAAAAGAATAAATCTTCTTTTTGAGGATTAAAAGGTGATTTATATGGAAGAAGCTACTCCTGCTGAAGTCATTAATGTTTTAAAAAGAACTGGTATGACTGGAGAGGTTATGCAAATTAAATGCAGAATCCTCGATGGTAGAGACAAAGGAAGAATTTTAACAAGAAACATTATGGGTCCTGTAAGAGAAGGGGACATTTTAATGTTACTTGATACTATTAGAGAAGCTAAGGAAATTAAAACTCCTTAAGAAGGTGTAAGAACATGAGGACTTGTTCATTCTGTAATAAAGAAATAGAAGAAGGTACCGGAAAAATGTATGTTAAAAAAGACGGTTCTATTTATTTCTTTTGTAGCAGTAAATGTGAAAAAAACATGATTAAACTTGGTAGAGTTCCAAGAAAAGTTAAATGGGTTAAAGAATGATTCAAAAAAGTTTTGTAATGATGAAACCGGACGCAGTTCAAAGACGTCTTATGGGTAAAATATTATCCCGTTTTGAAGAAAAAGGTCTTCAAATCGTTGCTGTAAAGTTAATGCAAATTGATGAAGATTTAGCAAAAACTCATTATGGAGAACATGCAGATAAACCATTTTTCGGTAGTTTAATTGAATACATTACATCTTCCCCATCTCTTGCTATGGTAATTGAAGGAGAAGAAGCTATCAGTACTATCAGAAAATTAGTTGGAGCAACCAATCCTTTAGAAGCAGACCTCGGAACTATTAGAGGAGATTTTGCTATGGACACTGGTAGAAACATTATTCATGCTTCTGACTCTCCAGATTCTGCAGAAAGAGAAATCAATTTATTCTTTAATGAAGATGAAATTTGCGATTACGAAATCGTTGATAACAAATTAATTTACGAATAATTATTATTTAAGATAACATGAAAATCAGATCCCCAATTGTATCAGTTTTAGGACATGTAGACCACGGTAAGACCACTTTATTGGATTATATTAGAGGAAGTACTATTGCAGCTAAGGAAGCTGGAGGTATTACTCAGCATATTGGTGCTACTGAGATTCCTAATGATACCATTGAAAATATCTGTGGAGATTTCATATCCAAATTAGCTATTAAAGATTTAATTCCTGGTTTGTTTTTCATTGATACTCCTGGACATGCCGCATTTACTAGTTTAAGAAAACGTGGTGGTGCATTAGCTGATTTGGCTGTATTGATTTTAGATGTTAATGACGGATTTAAGCCACAGACTTATGAAGCATTAAACATTCTTAAAATGTATAAAACTCCATTTATTGTTGTAGCTAATAAAATCGATAGGCTTTTTGGTTGGGAAGTTCATGAAGGTGCCTCTTTTAGGGAAACATTTTCCAATCAGGCTAAAAGTGTTCAGCAGGATTTGGACAATAAGATTTATGAAATTGTCGGTGAACTTCACAAGGAAGGATTCCAGTCTGAAAGATTTGACAGAGTAAGCAATTTTGCTTCCCAGATTAGTATTATTCCGATTAGTGCTAAAACTGGTGAAGGAGTTATAGAAGTTTTAGCTATGCTTTTAGGGCTTGCTCAAGAATATTTAACTGAACAACTTGAAATCGATGAAAATGCTCCAGCTAAAGGTACAGTTTTAGAAATTAAGGAAGAAACTGGTTTGGGAGTTACTCTTGATGCTATTATTTATGATGGTGTTTTAAGAACCAATGATGAAATAGCTTTAATGTTATCTTCAGAAGATGTATTGGTAACTAAAATTAGATCTATTTTAAGACCTCTTCCTCTTGAGGAAATGAGGGATTCTAAAAAGAAATTTAGAAAATTAGATGAAGTTGTTGCAGCGGCAGGTATTAAAGTAGCTGCACCTCATTTAGATGATGTTGTTTCAGGTTCTCCTCTTAGAGTTTTAAGTGAAGATACTGATGTTGAACAGGAGATTTTAAATGAAATTGACAACATTACTATTGATACAGAAGATGAAGGTATTTTAGTTAAAGCAGATACTATTGGTTCACTGGAAGCTGTTGTTAAGCTATTAAGGGAAATGGATATTCCAATTCGTGCAGCTGATATCGGTGATGTAAATCGTAGGGATATTATTAATTCTTCAATTGCTTATGATGAAAATGAACTTCACGGAGCAATTATTGCTTTTAATGTGGATGTTCATCCAAATTCTGAAGAAGATCTTAATAATTCTGAAGTCAAGCTCTTTTCAGGAGATGTAATTTATCAGATTCTTGAAGAGTATGAGGAATGGGTCAAGCAAAAGCAAGAAGATAAGAAAAAGTCATTTTATGATGCTATAATTAAACCTGCAAAATTTGTTTCACTTCCAAAATTAGTGTTCCGTCAAAGTAAACCTGCTATTATCGGTATTGAATCTTTAAGCGGAACTCTTAAACAAGGTCAACAATTGATTAATAAAGATGGGCATGTTGTTGGTTCAATAGCTAGTATGGAAGATAAGGGTGAAACATTACCTGATATTTCCAGAGGTCAAAGGGTAGCTATGGCTATTAAAGATGCTATAGTTGGAAAAGACTTTGAAGAGGGAGACGAGTTATATGTTGATATTCCTGAAAAACATTACAAATACATTGAAAGGGAATTTAAGGATAAATTGACTGAAGATGAATTTGAAACCTTATATGAGTTTTTGGAAATTAAACGTAAGCAGGATTCTGATTGGGGAAGTTTTGGTCTTTTTGAATAATAATTAATATTTTTTATAAAACAATTTAAAGGAGGAATACCATGGCATTCAAAGTAGTTGTATCTCAAAAAGAGGTAACTCATCAAATTGAAGTTGAAGATGGCAAAGCTCTTAACGGTTTAGTTATTGGAGATGAATTTGATGGTGGAATCGTTGGTTTAGACGGTTACACTTTAAAAGTAACTGGTGGTGCTGATAAAAATGGATTTACCATGAAAAAAGATGTACCAGGTACTAGAAGAATCAAAAGTTTATTAAGTGGTGGTATTGGTTATCATCCTAAATCTGACGGTGTAAAAAGGAGAAAAACCGTAAGAGGAAATACCATTGCTGATGATATCGTACAAGTTAACACTGTTGTTGTTTCAGCTGGAAGTAAAGCTATAGCTGATATTCTTGGTGTTGGCGATGAAGAGGAAGAAGAATAGTTTTACTATTTTTCTTATTTTAACTTTTAAGTTAAATTTAAAATTATAATAAAAAGGTGGTTATCTGTGAACATACAGTCAGATGTAAACATAGGTTTAGTTGGTCATGTGGATCACGGTAAGACTACTCTTACCAAAGCATTATCAGGAATATGGACTGATACTCACAGTGAAGAAACAAAAAGAGGTATTTCAATTCGTTTAGGTTATGCAGACATTGAATTCAGAAAATGTCCAGATTGTGATGAACCTATGTGTTATACTACTTCTAAAACTTGTGAAAACTGTGGAAGCGAGACAGAATTAGTTAGAAAAGTATCATTTGTTGATGCTCCAGGTCACGAAACCTTAATGGCGACTATGTTATCTGGTGCTGCAATAATGGATGGTGCAGTTTTAGTAATTGCTGCAAATGAATATTGCCCACAACCACAAACTAAAGAACACTTAATGGCTCTTGATGTTATTGGTGTTAAAGATGTTATTGTAGTTCAAAATAAAATTGATATTGTTTCAAAAGAAAGAGCTATTGAAAGTTATCATGAAATTAAAGAATTTGTAAAAGGTACTTGTGCAGAAGATGCTCCAATTATACCTGTATCTGCTCAGCAAGGAGCAAATATGGATATTTTAATTGAAGCTATGCTTAAAAGAATCCAACCGCCAGAAAGAAGTTTGGATAAAACTCCTTTAATGCATGTTGCAAGATCTTTTGATATTAACAAACCTGGTTCCGGCGCTGCTAAAATCAAAGGTGGAGTTATTGGCGGAACTTTAGTTCAGGGTACTTTTAAGCTTGGAGACACTATTGAAATAAGGCCGGGAATTACAAATAACAATAAAAGAATAACCTTGAAATCCGAAATTATTGGTCTTGAAGCTAATGGAAAAGACGTTGAAGAAATAGGTCCCGGAGGACTTATTGGTGTAGCTACAAAATTAGACCCTTCATTAACTAAAGCTGATTCATTATCAGGTTCTGTTGCTGGAGCAGTAGATACATTACCTGATGTTTTAGATAGTTTTACAATGGAAGCACATTTACTTGACAGAGTAGTAGGTACAAAAGAAGAACGTGATGTAGCTCCAATTAAACTTAAAGAACCTTTAATGATTAATTGTGGTACTACAACAACTATTGGTGTTGTTACTTCTACTAAGAAAAAGAATATTGAAGTTGCTCTTAAATTGCCTGTTTGTGCCAGTCCCGGAACTAGGGTAGCTTTAAGCCGTAGAGTGGGAGCTCGTTGGAGATTAATTGGTTATGGAATTATTATATAGAGGGAAATAATGGAGTCTAAAGAAGTTGTGATTGATACCAATTTTTTTATGGTTCCTTTTCAATTTAACGTCGATATAATCGATGAACTTGAAAAAGCACTGCCTTCATATAAGTTAACTACTCCGATCTTTGTTATTAATGAATTGAAAGGTTTAAAAAGAAATAATAAAGGTAAAATTAGGCTAAATGCAGATTTAGCTCTAAAGTTAGCTAATTCTTCCAACATTGAAATAAAGGATATTTCATTAGAAAATAATGAAACTGTGGATGATGCGTTACTTAGAGTTTCAGAAGTTTTAGCTACAAACGATATTGAATTAAAAAAACGTGCTAGAAAGAAAGGTATAACAGTAGCATATCTAAGACAGAAAAAGTATATAGCTATTGATGGAAAAATATAAAAATTAGACTTATTAATTTATCATAAAATTAATTATAGGTGATTTAAGTGAATTTATGGAGTGAAATTGAATCAGGTTCTGATATTCCTGATGTTGTAACAGCAGTTATTGAAGTGCCTAAAGGTTCAAGAAATAAATACGAATATGATAAGGAAAGAGAAGCTTTCATGTTAGATAGAGTATTGTACTCTCCTGTTGTTTATCCGGCAGATTACGGTTTTATACCTAAATCTACATATGATGACGGCGACCCTATGGATATTCTTGTTCTTATGGAACAACCTACATTCCCAGGATGTCTTATTGAAGCAAGACCTATTGGAATTATGGGTATGATTGACGGTGGAGACAAAGATTACAAAATCTTAGCTGTACCTGAAGACGATCCACGTTTCAGTGATGTTCAAGACATCAGTGATGTTCCATCTCATTTATTAAAAGAAATTGAACACTTTTTCTCAGTTTATAAAAATCTTGAAGGAAAAGTTGTTGAAACTAAAGGCTGGGAAGGTAAAGAGTCAGCTAAAAAAGAACTTTTAAGATCTTTAGAAATGTATAAAGAAAAATACGAATAGAGGGATTGTTTTGTATTACATGACTAAAATTGAGGATACTGTAAGAATACCACCTTATAGATTTGATGATCCTCTTGAAGAGGTAGCTATTCAAACTTTAAATGATACATATAACGGCCGTTTAGATAAAAAATTAGGTTTACTTATTTGTGTTAATGAAATTGAAGAAATTGGTGAAGGTAGACTCATCATGGGAGATGGAGCTTCTTACCATAATGTTGTGTTTAATGCAATATTCTTCAAACCTGAACAGCAAGAAGTTATTGATGGTGAAGTAATAGAAATAGCTGAATTTGGTGCTTTTGTCAGAATTGGACCTATGGACGGTTTGGTTCATGTTTCCCAAGTCACTGATGATTATATTAATTACGATTCTAAAAGAGGAGCACTCCTTGCAAAAGAATCTAATAAAACTTTAGATGAAGGAGATTTAGTTAGAACAAGAATTGTAGCTATCAGTCTTAAAGATAACTCTACCAAAAATACTAAAATAGGTCTTACCATGAGACAAAATAATTTAGGTAGATTTGAATGGATTGAAGAAGCTAAAAATAAAAATAAGAAGGCTAAATCATGAATGCATGTACAGTTTGTAAATATATTACTAATAAAGAACGTTGTCCAGTCTGCGGTAACCCAACTTCAGATAACTGGAGCGGTCTTTTAATAATTACAAAACCTGAAGAATCTGAGTTAGCTAATGAATTAAATATAGATTTAGCTGGCGAATATTGTTTAAGAGTAAGGTAGAAGGTTTTATTGTGTTACGTTTAGATGCAGAATTAAATAAGGATACTATTTCAAAGCTTAAAAAACCGTTAGGTAAATTATATCCTCACTTTGAAGATGCTATTGAAGAAATTAAATCTTCTGAGTTTTTAATTTCTGTTGGTGATGCAACTTTTAATAATCTTACCAAATATGAATTATATCCTGACATTGGTATAATTGATAATTTAATTCAAAGAAAAAATCATAATCATGAAGTTATCAAGGCAGAAAATATTTTAAAAGCTAAAAACCCTGCAGGGACCATTACAGATGATCTATGGGAAACCATAGGCCAAGCTATGAAGTTATCTGGTGATGGAAATTGTCATGTAATTGAAGTAGACGGGGAAGAAGATCTTGCAGTTCTTCCTTGCATCTTAATGGCTAGTGATGAGACTACTATCTTGTACGGTCAACCAAATGAAGGTTTGGTACTTTTAAAAGTTTGTGATGCTAAAGATTATGCTCAAAATCTTATTGATACCTTTATTAAAGAATAAAAGAGGGTTAATTATGGAAATTGATATTTTTGAAGATAAGGAAAATAAAGTTTTTAACAGAAGAGAAATAAAATTCTATGTTGAATATGAAGGAGAAGCTACTCCAAAAATTACCGATATCAAAAGTAAATTAGTAGCTTTATTAAATTCTAAAAAAGAATCTACTGTTGTAGATAATGTACAACCTCACTACGGTGAACCTAAAGCATTAGGTTATGCTAAAGTTTACGAAACTGTAGAAGATTTAGAATACATTGAAACTAAAAGTGTAATAGCTAAAAATACTGAAGCTTCTGAAGAAGCTGAAGAAGACGAAGAATAAGGTGATTCTAATGGTAAAAAAATCTGATCTTTACAAAGTAGACGGAGATAAAATCGAAAGAAAAAACCCAGTTTGTCCTCGTTGTTCTGACGGTGTATTTATGGCTGATCATGGTAATAGATACGCATGCGGTAAATGTGGATACACTGAAATGAAAAAAGATTAAACAATCTTTTTTTTAACTATTTTTTTTATAAAATTTATTTTTAAGAAGGGAGTCTTGTGAATTTAAGAAGTGGTAGACTTAAAACAGAAATGACTGATGAAGCCGCTGAATATACTTCATCACTTGAATTTGATAAAATTATTTTTGAAGCTGATATTAAAACCAATTTTGCACATACTTTGATGTTAAAAGAAGAAAATATTATTGATGATGAAATAGCAGATAATATTTTAGGTGCTCTTGACCAGTTAAAAGAAGATGGCTATAATGAGCTTGTTTTCGACCCTTCTGTTGAAGATATTCACATGGCTATTGAAAATTATGTTACTGATAAAATAGGTCCAACTGCAGGTTTTATGCATACAGCCAAATCACGTAACGACCAGGTAGCTACTGATGTCAGACTGGTTCTTCGTGATAAAATTACCGAAACCCAAATCGGTATTTTGGAATTTATGGAAGGGCTGGTTGAAAAAGCAGGTGAGCATTTGGAAACTGTTTTTATAGGTTATACTCATCTTCAGCATGCACAGCCAATTACAATAGCTCATCATTTGATGGCTCATGTACAGGCACTTAAAAGAGATTATGAACGTTTGGAAGATACTTATAAACGTGTCAATTTAAATCCTTTAGGTTCAGCAGCTATGACTACAACCAGTTTCCCGATCAACAGACAGTTAACCACTGATTTGCTTGGTTTTGATGCTTATCTTGAAAACTCAATGGATGGTGTTTCTTCAAGGGATTTCATTTCAGAAACAGTTTTTGATTTATCTGCATTATGTACAACATTATCCAAAATCTGTGAAGAACTTATTTTATGGAGTACTTATGAATTCGGTATTATAGAAATGGCTGATGAATATTCATCTACATCATCTATTATGCCTCAAAAGAAAAATCCTGATGTTGCTGAACTTGCAAGAGCAAAATCAACAATTGTCAACGGTGAACTTGTAACTATTTTAACTATTTTAAAAGCAATTCCTTACACCTATAATAGAGACTTGCAGGAAATCACTCCTCACTTATGGAATGCAGTTAAAGTAACTCAAGACACTTTATCAATAGTTACAAAAATGTTGCTTTCTGTTAAATTTAAGGAAGACAGATGTTTGGAGTTAGCCGGAACTAATTTTGCTACAGCTACTGATTTGGCAGATATTATGGTTCGTGAAAAACAGATTCCATTTAGGACAGCTCATAAAATTGTAGGCAGAATAGTCAATGAAGCTACTGCCAGCGGATTAAAAGAAGCAGACATTACATCAGAATATATTGATGATATAGCTTCAGAACTTGGTTTTGAAAAATTAGGTCTTGAAGATGATTTGGTTCAGAAAGCTTTAAATCCTTTAGAAAATGTTAAAATGAGAACTGTTCCGGGTGGTCCTTCTCCTGCTATGGTTGAAATAGCTAGAGACAATATTAAAGAATTTTTAAATGAAGAATTTGAGAAAAAAGGAATTTAATCCTTTTCCAATTCTTCATCTTCATCTGTGTTTTCTTGAGGATGTTTTTGTGATTCAAGATAGGCTTCACGTATTTCCTCAGATAACTCCTCATTACCTTCTATAATCGGACCTGTGTAATCACAGTCATAGCATTCCCAGGTTGACCAGTTTTGAGGAATAATCCATTTTACTTTTTTTGATCCACAACGTGGGCAGATTTTAAATAACATATTCATTAATTTTACCTATGCTCTATTTAATCTTTTGTATTGTAGAAACTCCATATCAAATCAAGAGCTTCCCCTACTTCCAGAGCTGAAGACCTTGTTTCCCGTAATATTCTTTGAATGGAGTATTTTTTTAAATATGGGTATTTTCTATGGACTTCGTATAACAGAGGGCATCCGAATCCGCTAAATGACTGCAAATCAAATTGCTGTGTTAGGGATTTGTTTTCCTGTTTTCCAACAGCTAAACTTGCAGGTAAGTTAAGGCGGTACAGGCCTTTTTCCTGCGGGGTTATGCATTGTGTTCCTGTTGAGAGCATATCTCCAAATATGACTATTGGGATATTATTGTTTATTGCATATTGATTTATTAGTTCTTCAGTATGTTTGGAGCATCTTCCGCAGGGATGGAATCTTCCGTTTAGGGATTCCCTGATTATTTCACTGTAATCTGCTTTTATATATTCATGACCTGCATTCAGCTGGTCAGTTAATTTTTTGATGTTTCTTTTATACTGATTTGGTAAAATAATAGTTCCCGGATCAATTGTAACCGCTGTGGGATTGAATCCCAGGTATTTTGCTAAAATTAATGAAAAACTGCTGTCAACTCCACCGGACAGGGCAACTACTGCTTCTGTTTTTTCAGATTCTTTAAATACATTGCTTTCAAAATAGCTGTTATAGTCAAAGCTGTAGATGTTTTCTAATTTGGAGCTTAGAATTTTTTTCAGGTTCTGGATTCCTGTTAAATCAGAGTTAAATTCATCCAATGTTTTTTTGGAAAGTTTAAGTTTGTATTCCTTGGTCAGGTAATCTCCGTAGCTTTCCACATGGATGCTGTTTATTTTTAATTTTTCTCTTAGCTTTCCAACTACCCATCCGCCTTTTCCGATAATTGCAGATTTGTCAGGTCTGTCCTGGGTTATTATCCATAATTCGTTTTCCTTTTCGTTGTAGTAAATGTCTTCAATATGGATTTCAAGCTCTTCATGACCTATCTGTTTTCTTACCTGATTTATTTCTTCTGTCAGTTTTTCTTTAGTATACAAGTTTTTCACCAAATTTGCAATATTTTTCTTGATTGTCTAGTAAATAATATATACTAAGATATTATTAAATATAGTTTAACAGATATCATATTTTTAAATTAAATGAAGGTGCGATAAAATGGTTAAGTTTTTAGGAGGATTGGGTGATAATCGAGTAAAAAATGTAGAAACACCTACCTTTCTACCTGAGGACAATATAAGATTCGGTGTAGAATATTCTCCGGACTCCAGACCTCCGGTTATTGGAAGAAATCATACAATTCGTTCCAATTCAATTATCTATAATGATGTTGTAATTGGGGATAATTTCAGAACAGGTCATAATGTTGTTATTCGTGAGAATACAAATATTGGGGATGATGTTTTAATCGGAACAAACACTGTAATTGAAGGTGAGGTTATAATCGGAAATGACGTCAGCATTCAGTCTAATGTTTATATTCCTACCAATTCAGTAATTGAAGATAATGTTTTTATCGGACCTTGTGCCTGTTTTACTAATGATAAGTATCCTGTAAGAATTAATTATGAATTGCAGGGGCCTAAAATAAGAAGGGGAGCTTCTATTGGTGGCAACACTACATTTTTATCCAATGTTGAAATCGGTGAGGGATCTATTGTAGCTGCAGGAGCCATTGTTATTCACAGTGTTCCTCCGTTTTATTTGGCTATTGGAACTCCTGCAAGAATCAAGCCTCTTCCTGACCATTTGAAAGTTCCAAACAAATTATAGTTTGCATATTTTCGAACAAATTTCGAAAGGATTATATACTAGTTTTAATAAGATAAATAATTGTTTAAATTAAATAATTTAAATAGGAATAAATTTTAGAAAGGAGATATTATGTCTAAATGGAAATGTAGTGTATGTGGATATATTTACGACAGTGAAAAAGGCATACCAGAAAAAGGCATTGAAGCAGGTACAGAATTTGAAGATTTACCTGATGACTTTAAATGCCCAAGATGTGGTGCCGGCAAAGCTTTGTTTAAACAGTTGTAGGTTTGGACAAAAGAAATTGATTCTAAATTATTTAAGGAGGAGTTATTATGGCTTATGTATGTAAAGTATGTGGATATGTTTACGAAGGCGACGATTTTGAAGACTTACCTGATGACTGGGTATGTCCTCTTTGTGGTGTAGGAAAAGACCAATTTGAAGAACAATAATTATTTATTCTTCATTTTATCTTTTTTAAAACCTGCTTATTTTTAAAATTAACCTTAATCTTATTGTGGAATTTTTCAAATATTTCTTTTATATTCTTATTGTTTTTGGAAACTAAATCATAGCTAATTTTTTCACCAAAATCTTTTTGAATGATTGTTAATTTGCTGTTTCTGATTTCTCTTTCAATATCCTTTAAATCAGAATAATCAAATGTAATATTGTAAACATCATAATATTCAACTTCAATTATTTCACTAGCTTCAATAGCTTCAAGAACTGATTTGCTGTATGCACGAACCAAACCTCCAGCTCCAAGTTTGATTCCTCCAAAATATCTTGTAACAACTGCTGTAACATTATGCAAATCATTTTTCCTTAATGCATTAATCATAGGTTTGCCTGCAGTTCCGCCAGGTTCGCCGTTGTCGTCATATCCCTCACCGTCATTTGTAATATATGCTGTACAGTTATGGGTGGCATCATGATACTGCTGATTTAACTTCTGAATAATCTCTTTGCTTTCCTTTTTGCTTTTGGTTGGAAATAAAGAGCAGATAAACTGGGATTTTTTAATATTTATTTCACTTTGAACAGCTTTTTCAATAGTTTTCATAATATCAAATACTTTTATATATTCTTGCAGACATAATTTAAGTTAATTAAATTAACAATATTAAGGTGGTATTTTGTCAAGTAAATCAGCTACATTATTGGTGGTTTTTGTAATAGCTGTTGGAGCATTTTGTATAGCTAGTGTTTTTGCAGCTATGACTGGAGAAATAAACATTTTACCAAATGAAACAGATTTGCTGAATTCATCAGATAACAGTACTGATGATGTTTCTGTAAGTGATTCATCAGCTGACGATTCCGGAAATGATTACAGCTATTCTTCATCAAGTGGTTCTGAATCAACTTCATCTCAAAGTCAGGATTCCGGATATAATCATGATTCTCCAAGCACTCCTGAACATAATCCTGACGGAGGTACTCACGATGATTCAAGTGGAGGTACTTCTGGAACTGAGGAGGGTGGTGCAGGAAGAACTCCTTAAATTTTATTTTTTTTTAAAAATCTAAAAGCTTTTCAATATCAAATACAACAGAGTTAATAGCTAAATCAAAGAGTTGTTTTCCATAGACTTCATCAACATAAACTCCGTTTTCTTCAACATCTCTTGCACCTTCTTCAATGTTAGGATCATTTTCACGAGCTTGTTTAAAACCATATAGACCAACTTCTTCATATTTACTTAAATCTGTCTGGTTTTCAATTTCAGCTTCGTTAATTATTCCCAAAACCTTTGCCATTGAAAGCTCACCGCTGCCTCCGTGAGGACCTTCTGTTGAAATAATCTTGTTATTAAAGATAATAGTCAGATCTGTTTTGTCTTCAATGTCATAGAGTTCAGTCATCAGAGGAATATTTCCCCCGTGTGAATTTACAATAACCACTTTTTCAATATCCAGATATTTTTTCGCAGAATTAAGGGTGCTGATTACATTTGCCTTTAATTCATCTAAAGAAACATGCACTCCATGATCTATTTCATCTAATTCATAAGCAGGAAATACTATTCCTAAAAATTTAGCTCCGCTTTCAAGTGATGCCTGAAATGCAATGTGTGCACCGATTTTGGCATCAGTATCTATAGGTAATGCAGGACCGTGATTTTCCAGATGTGACCCAAGAGCTATCACTCCGATTTTGTGAACTCTTGGATTTTTAATTTTTCCTGCTCTGTATCTTAATTCTGCCATTTAAATCACCAAATTATAATTCAAAGTTCCAAATGTCGTCTCCAACATAATGTTTTGTTTCAATAGCTTTACCAGAATCATTTTCAACCATTTCTTCTCCAGTAATTAAGCTTATTCCAATAGCTAATGGTTTTCCATGTGTTTCATCAATGATTAGAACAATATCTTCAGGATTTATATTCTCATCAGCAGCTACAATTCCAGGACTCATAATATCGGCACCATTACTTACAAAGCGAATTGCACCCATGTCCACTGTTACTTTTTTTCCATGGATTTCATTAGCCAGTGCAGCTTTTAAGGTTGGAAATGGCTTTTCATCAATTAATATGATGTAAGGTTCACCATCAACTAAAATAAATGAATCAGGTTCGGCTTCAAGTATTTCCACATTTTTCTTATTTTGGAGCAGTTCACCATATTCTCCCAATTCTTTTTTGATTTCTTTAATTTTCTTTTTTTTCAGAAAGTTTCTTTTTTTAACTTTTATAGTCATATTTTTTCCATACCTTAATTTTGATATGATTTATTATCTGATTTTTATTTATTATATTCTTTGGTTACAAAATTCAAATTTAATTTTAAAAAGTGATTTGACTGCACTGATTTGTTTTTCAGATGCTGAATTTTCTTTAATAATTTATATGGTGCATATTATGTCTGTAAAATATTTTTTTGGGGGCTGGCTGGATGATTGGAATTTGCCTTTTTAGAAAATGATGAAATGCAGTTTTTTAAAATGAAATCAGTTAAATTTTTTAATAACTTTGTTTAAAATAAAGTTAGATGTCTTATATAGTGTAAATTACTGTTAATTCAGTGATTTATATTAGTTTTGGTCTTAAAACAAACTAAACATTTATATAGTAGTAGAAGCATATAATTTAATATTAGTTTTAATTAGGTTTTGTCTTATCTAAACTTGATTATATTATGTCTAATATTTAAAAAAGTGATTATCATTAATTGCTTTTAAATTATAAAATACAATAAAAAATTATAGTAATATAAGGTGATAAAATGAGCGGACAAAATGTTCAAAGGCCACTTGATGCTTTAGGCAAATCTGTAAACTCCCCTGTTTTAATAAAACTTAAAGGAGATCGTGAATTTAGAGGAATACTTAAAAGTTTTGATTTACATATGAACTTAGTTCTTAATGATGCAGAAGAACTCCAAGACGGAGAAGTTACTAGAAGACTTGGTGTTGTGCTCATTAGAGGAGACAATATTGTCTATATCTCACCATAAGTACTATTTTAATTCTAATATTTGTAATAAACGAACTGATTAATTAGGAGGTGTATCAGTGTCAAAAGGTACTCCATCAATGGGTAAAAAGAATAAAAAGACCCATATAAGATGCAGAAGATGTGGAAGAAACACTTACCACATTCATAAAAAAGTTTGTGCTTCCTGTGGATTCGGTAAATCTAAAAGGATTAGAAGATACAGCTGGCAAAACAAAAAACCAACCACTAGAAAAAGATTAGTTTAAGTTGGTAAAAGCGGAAGATTATTTATTTAATCTTCATCAATTCTATTTTTTCTATTTTTATAAAAACTTATTCAGCTGTTTTATTGGATTTTTCCTGTTTTTTGATTCAATTGAAGATATTGCGTAATTTTTGATATTTGCCAATATTTTGGCATACCTAATAAATCGTTACATTTATAAATAAGTTATTTAATAAAGTCATCCAATGAGCATGTTATTTCATTAAATTTCATGGAGGTTTCAGTTATGACTCAATTAAAGGAGATTGTTGAAAAAGAAAACATAAACTTGGATGAATATGTAACCTTTGTAACAGATAATCAGAAAGTATTGGCAGCTAATGTTAAATATGTAAAGATTAAACAAAGGCAAGATCATTTGATGGGTATAACATTTACTATAAATCCTAAACAGCTAAAAGAGGTTAACGAGTTTTTTGATTCCTTAACTTCCGGTGAAAGAATCTATTACAATATCAGTCAGACAGGATATATTCCTGTAAACTACAGGGGAATGCTGCCGATTTCTAAAAATGTAACACATAATCCTGAAGAAACATTTTCAATAACTGTTATGGTAGATCCTGCTGTCACTATCCCTAAAGATACTTATGAAGAACCTGTCTGCGATAGCTGTGTGTTTCATTATATAAAATAAACAGGTGTAAAAGATGGATGATACTGATATAAGTCCTTATATAACATTGACTAAAGTTCGTTCTGGTGAAAGACTGCAAATTGAACAGAAATATGTTAAAATCAGAGAAGGGCAAAATAAAGTAATGGCAGTTAGTTATCAGGCTCCAATTTATGAAATAATTGAACTTGAAAGGTTCTTTGAAAATTTTCCTCCTTCCGAAAAAATAAAATTTAATATTGGAGGAACAGGAAGTGTTGGAGTAAATTTCAGAGGTATTATTGAAGGGGGTCAAAAGAATTTCAGCAAAAATATTGACCATAAGATAATACTTTTGGAAGAGTACAAATGCCCTAAAAAAGATGAATATACTATTCCTAAAAGGTCTTCCAGGTTTGTACCTAAAGTAAATCAAAAATCCAAATAATATGATAATCTATTATTCTGCAACCGGAAACTGCAAATACGTTGCAAAGAAAATAGCCGATAAAACACGAGATATTGCAGTGTCTATGATTGGACATGATTATTCCATTTATTTAAAAAAAGGCGAGTCTTTAGGTATTGTAGTTCCTGTTCATTTTTGGGGTCTTCCTGCATTTGTCACGGAGTTTTTGTCAGAACAGATATAAAATCTGAAGATAAAAATCCTTACATTTTTTTAATTGCTACTTTCGGATCAAGTCCTGGGTACTGCTGCGGTTATCTTGCTGATTTAATTGAATCTAAAGGCTTTAATGTATCTGCCAAATTCAGTATTCTGATGGTTGATACCTGGACGCCGGTTTTTAATCTGTCGAATGAAGATAAGATTAATAAGAAAACTTTAAAATCTGATAAACAGATTGGGGATGTAATTTCTAAAATTGAAAGAAAAGAACCGGGAGATTTCGTTAAAAGAAAATTGCCTAAGTTTGTCTGTGATATCTTTAGAAAAATTACCACATCTTATAGAAAAACCAGTCATTTAAATGTTGATGATAAATGTGTTGGATGAGGATTGTGTAGAAAAAGCTGTCCGGTTAAGGCTATTGATTTACAAATGAAAAAACCGGTATGGGTTAAAAATGAGTGTGTTATGTGTTTGAGGTGTCTTCATTTGTGCCCTAAGTTTGCAATTCAATATGATAACAAAACTCAAAATCACGGACAGTATTTAAATCCACATATATCTTCTCTTGATTGAGAAAATTATTCGATTACACTTGGAACTTCATCTTCTACGGCATCCCACAATTCAGTAGCCCATCCTTGTGAACCGTCAATTACCATATCCAGAAGTCTTACTTTTCCATCTTTAAAACGGAATAGTCTGTAGTCCTGCTGGGATTTTTTGGTACTTCCTTCTTTATTGCAGTCAAGGTATAAGCCTTCATCATATTCCTCTTCAAAGTCTCCTGCTTTTACAAAGTCTCCAACAAGTGAATATCCGTTTTTAACGGTTTTATCTAGTTTTTCAACAGTTTTTAACCATCCGCCCTGTGCTCTGAATTTTATGTCAGGGTCTATTCTTTTTATTTCTTCGAACCAGTTTAATTTCATGATTACCAAATCCTGTTATTTCTAATATTGGTTATTTTTGGCTTATAAAAAGAAAGCAAGAGCATTTGAAAAATAATAATTTTTATAACGATAGTTATATATACTTCTTTTTACAACTATAAATTTATATAAGCCTAAAAACAAAGTGTATTAACATATTTAAAGAAATTTGGTCTTTATTATGAATTTATTAGAAAAATTTAACATACTCCCAAAGGACAGGCATCTATATGATGTTGCATTTACTCACGGGTCTTATGGAACAAAACATGGTTTAGATTATACATATGAAAGATTGGAGTTTTTAGGTGACTCTGTTTTGAACATGATTGTTTCAGAATATTTATATAAACAGTATCCGGATTATGAAGAAGGTAAATTAACTAAACTGCGAGCAAATTATGTTTGTCAAACAGCATTAATTTATTATTCACATGAACTGGGTTTGGATAAGCATATCAAAATATATGGTGATGACAGCAAAATAACTGAAAATGAGGTTTTGTCAATTACCGCAGATGTTTTTGAATCATTTTTAGGAGCAATATTCTTGGATCAGGGTATAGAATTTGCAAAGGATTACATTTCAAAAATAATATTCCCATACATCGATGCAAAAAAAGTGTTTTTCTTTGATTATAAATCAGTAATAAAAGAATACGGGGATGCCCAGGAAGTGGATATTGAATATAAAATAATTGATGAATGCGGTGTGCCTCATAATAAAACATTTATAATCTCTATATTGATTGACGGAAAGGAAATGGGTGTTGGTAAAGGTAAAAACAAAAAAGAAGCTGAACAGGCTGCTTCAAAACAGGCTATGAAAAAACTGAAAATACAGAAATATTAGGTGTTTTAAATGAAAAAAGAATCAGTTGGAGTTGTTCAAACAAAGTATTATAATATTGAAGAGCCAATTGAACTAGAAAGTGGAAAGACTCTTGATAACATCACAGTAGCTTATGAAACTTATGGTGAGCTTAACAGGGAAAAGGACAATGCAATTTTAATATGTCATGCATTATCCGGAGATGCACATGCTGCAGGATGGCATGAAGGAGATAAAAAACCTGGATGGTGGGAAATAGTAATAGGTCCCGGAAAAGCTCTGGATAGTGAAAAGTACTTTATAATCTGTTCTAATGTATTGGGAGGATGTAAAGGAACAACAGGCCCATCATCAATCAATCCAAAAACTGGTAAGGAATATGGTATAGATTTTCCGGTTATTACAATAAAGGACATGGTAAATGTTCAAAAGAAACTGGTTGATGCATTTGGAATTGATAAACTGGCAGCAGTTGTTGGAGGTTCAATGGGAGGAATGCAAACCCTGCAGTGGATTGTTTCATATCCTGAAATGATGAAAAAAGCAGTTGCAATAGCTACAACAGCAAGATCTTCACCGCAGCAAATAGCATTTAATGAAGTGGGCCGCCAATCAATAGTAGGCGATCCGAACTGGAACGGTGGAAACTATTATGGAACTGACAAAATTCCAAAAGAAGGGTTGTCTGTAGCCCGTATGATAGCTCATATTACTTATTTAAGTGATGAATCAATGTATCTTAAATTTGGTAGGGATCTGCAGGATAAAGATGAAATTACATATGATTTGTCAATGGATTTCCAGGTTGAAAGCTACCTGCACCATCAGGGAGCAAGTTTTGTAAAACGTTTTGATGCAAACAGTTATCTCTATATTACAAAAGCAGTGGATTTATTTGACCTTGCCCAAAACAACTCTCTGATTGACGGACTTAAAGATGTAAAGGCAAAAGTGGAAATTATTTCAGTGGATTCAGACTGGCTATATCCTGTTGAACAGGGAACAGAAATCCTGACAGCACTTAATGCAAATGATGTTGAGGTAAGCTTTTCAGAACTTAAATCTAATTATGGTCATGATGCATTTTTACTTGAAAAAGGTCAGCTTAACTATATTTTATCAAAATTCTTGTCAGACAACATAGTTGAAGACTTGATGATTACTGATGTAGTTACAATTACCGAACAGGCACAGATAGAGGAAGCCGCTAAATTAATGTTTAATCTTAATGTTACACATATTCCTGTTGTTACAAATGGCAAAAAGCTGATTGGAATCGTAACTAGCTGGGATTTGTCTAAAGCAATAGCTACAAATTCCAATGATTTAAAAGAAATAATGACAAAAACAGTTAAATTCTGTCATGCAGACGATTCTATTGAATCAACAGCACGCAGAATGAGAAAATTGGATATTTCATGTCTTCCTGTTGTAGATGATGACTTTAAATTAAAAGGAATAATCTCTACTGATCAAATAAGTCATTTAGTATCAGAATATAGGTAGAAAGGTAAAAATCCTTTCTAGCTAACTGCTTTTTTTAATGCCTGGTCAATATCAGCTATTAAATCTTCAGCATCCTCAATACCAACAGACATTCTGATAAAGTCAGGAGTGATTCCCCCTTCAAGCTGTTCTTCTTCAGTCATGTTGGAATGGGTAGTGCTGGCAGGATGGATAACTAGAGATTTTGCATCACCGATATTAGCCACATGACTTAAAAGCTCAACACTTTCAATAAACTTCTTACCTTCTTCCAAACCACCTTTAATTCCAAAACCAACAATTCCACCGTAATTGCCGTTTAAGTATTTTTCAGCCATTTCATGGTTTTCATTATCTTCAAGACCCGGATAATTAACCCAGGAAACAGCTTCATGATTTTTCAGGAATTTAGCTATTTCTAAAGCATTCTTGCAGTGCTGGTTAACTCTTAGTGATAGTGATTCAATACTTTGCAGGATTAAAAATGCATTAATAGGACTTAAAACAGTTCCCAAATCCTTCATTAAATGCACACGGGCTTTGGTGATATATGCTTTGTTTCCAAATGCTTCACTATAAATTAAACCGTGATATGCCGGATCAGGTGTAGTAAACTGTGGAAACTTGCCGTTTGCCCAGTTGAAAGTACCGCCGTCAACAATAACTCCACCCATACTGGTTCCGGTTCCTGATAAAAATTTGGTGGCGGAATGAACAACAATGTCTGCACCGTGTTCCAGAGGCCTCACCATTGTAATAGCTGAAGTATTGTCAACAATCAAAGGCAAATCATGTTTGTGTGCTATTTTAGCTATTTTTTCAAAATCAGGAATGTTTAATTTCGGATTTCCTATAGATTCGCAGTAAATTGCTTTGGTATTTTCATTAATTGCATTTTCATAAGCTTCCAGATCATGGGTAGGTACGAAATTTACTTTGATTCCCCAGTTAGGCATGGTATTTTTAAATAATGTAAATGTACCTCCGTAAAGGTTATTTGATGCTACAATTTCATCTCCTGAATTGGCTATATTTAAAATAGACAGTAAAATTGCACTCATACCGGTTGACTGTGAAAGAGCTCCAACACCTCCTTCAATTGCAGCCACTCTTTTTTCCAAAACATCCAATGTTGGATTGGATATTCTGGTGTATAGATAACCTTCTTCTTCAAGAGCATATAATTTTTTAGCTTTTTCAGCACTTTCAAAAGCATATGAGCTGGTATGATATATAGGTGTAGCTCTGGCTCCGGTAACAGGGTCCACTTTTTCACCTGCATGAACTTCCAGAGTTCGTTGTTTGTATTTTCTTTGTTTATTCATATTATTCCTCAACTTTATTTTTGTTAATCAATTATTTAATTAATTATGGTATAATTTATGGATTATTAGGTAAACTTAATATTCTGAACGAATTTTATATACATTATTTTTTTTTGTTAAACATTTCATAATTATTTTTCATATTTTTTAGTTATAACATAATTTAAATATTATTGTTACTTTGAATAATATATAGTTAAAACTGATTATGTATGGTATTTTTGTCATATTTGGGGGGGGGGGGAAATTATATATTGTTTAATTAATTGAGGTTATTTATAATGTTTCATATAATTAATTTTTTTAATTATAATATTTTGTATAGCTGAATAGAAACATATATACATCATATGTTCCAAATATAATCCTGTAGAATTTTCATGTTCACATAATAATTTACATGAGAAAATTTTTTGAATTCTATAATTGGTGCGTTGATAAAATGGTTAAAAAGATATTTGCTGTTGTTGGATCGGCTTTATTATTCTTATTAATAATTGGAGCTAGTTCTGCAGCAGACATTGATATAAATAATGATGGAACATTTAGCGATGTTCAGAATGGAATAAATCAGGCTCAGTCTGGTGATACAATTTATTTAAACAATCACACGTTCACAGGATCCGGCAGTGAGATTTCTGTAGCTGGCGGATGGTTTTCTAATAAAGATGAGATTACTATTGACGGTTCTATTAATCCAAACAAAGGTGGAACCGGTAATGAAATGTCTACATTAGATGCAAAATCAAGTTCCCGTGTGTTTAACATTGGAGCCAGCAGCATAACTTTGAAGAACATTATAATAACTAATGGTAAATATTCAGGACGTGATGCAAATGGTGCTGGTGTTTACAGTTCAGGTTCTAATCTTGTTTTGGAAAACTGTGTTATCAGTAACTGTGAAGCATCATCTAGCTCAAGAGGAGATGTTCATTCTGCATTATATTCAGAAAATACAGTAACATTATCTCGTTGTACTTTGGTTAACAATAAAGCTACCAGTACTTACAATACTGTAACAAATAGTTATGTTGTCAGAACTGCAAGTTTTGACGGGTCAATGACTGACTGTATTGTTCGTGATAATTATGTTTCTTCTATAGGGGCAATGGCTATTGGAATTACAATTGTTGGTTCCAGCAGCAATAAAGTAAGTAACACTAAATTTATGAACAATTATGCCACATCAACAAATGGAAATGCCTTTGGTGCTGCATTACATGTATTGGGTACAGTTTCTAATTGTACATTCGAATATAATCAGGCAAATTCGGATGTTAATAACTCTCATGCCGGTGCACTTTGTTTCAGACCTGGAAGTACTGTTTATAACTGTACTTTTATAGGCAATATTGCATATAGGGGAGCGGCTACCACTTTCCATGCAAGCGGTGAATTGAAAGATTGTATATTTATTAACAACACTGCAACCGGTTTTGGTGGTGCAATCTCTACCGGATATGACGGTACTACAGGTCAAAAGGTAAAAATTTCAAATTCTTATTTTGAAGGAAACGCTGCACCTATCGGTGGTGCTATTACTACTCACGGTAACGATATAACTGTAGATAACTCCACATTCATATCAAATAAAGCTGCTGATGATGGTGGAGCTGTTTATGTTGTTGATGATGGAATCACGGTTTTAAATTCTAATTTTGGAAATAACTCTGCTAAAAACCATGCCGGAGCTATTTATGTAAAAGGAAATAATGTTAAAATTCAAAATGCAACATTTGTAAATAATTCTGCACACTTCGCAGGTGCTGTGAGGGTGGAAGGAAGTTCTGTTAATGTTTTGAACGCTACTTTTATAGGAAATAAAGCTATTTCTGATGGTGTTTCAAAATCTCAAGCAGGAGCTTTAGGAATCAGTGGAAATAATGTTAATATAGACAGTTCTTACTTTGCAAATAACACTGTAGAAGGTGATGCAGGAGCTATATGTGTAATAGGAAGTCATATAAAAGTAACCAATTCACAGTTCTACTCCAACCATGCTAATCCATTTAACAATGATTTAAATACTGGTTTAGGTGGAGCTATATATACTATGGGTAATAATGTAACTTATGATAATGCAATATTCAGATATAATACAGCTGTTAACGGTTCTGCTTTATTTGTAGACGGTGTAGCTTCTCTTAAAAATATTGTATTTTACAGAAACCAGGCTTACACTTATGTATTGCCTATTATTGTTCAAAATCCGAAAACTCCTTATGGAGTAACTGTTAATGTTACTGTAGTGATTATTGGTGGAAACAATATTGCAAATGCAATACATCATGTAGGTCAGCTTAATGATATTTCATTTGATAATGTAACTTACTTATTTAATGTAAACGGAACAATCATGAACAGAACAACAGGAGCAGATGAAATTCATCCGGTTGATGGTGTGGAAAACAGTAAAAACGGTACTTTAATCTATAGGGATGAACGTGAAAATACTCAGTCAATCAATCCGATTGTTATTTATAATGAAGACGGAAACATTATTTACAATGAAACTTTAATCTCTTCAATTTATGGTGATGTCAGGTTTTCATTAAGCGGTCTTGCTCCGGGTAATTATACCATTAAAGCAGAACACCCTGAAGATCTCTTCTATAAAGCTATCAAAAATGAAACTAATTTTGAAGTAGTTGGTTTTGTTGATTTGGATGTTGATATTACAACTGATAAAAATTATTATGGATTGGACGAGGAAGTTGAATGGACTATCAGTTTAACTAACCATGGTCCGCATACTGACAATAATTGTTATGTAAATGGAATTAAACTTGAGGATATTGTTGGTTTTACTCCTTCAAAAGGTACTTTTGATGCAGCTACAGGTATATGGAAAGTAGGAAAATTAGCCAAAAATGAAGTTGTTACTCTTAAAGTTAAAACAAAAACTACCAGTTTAGGTACTGTTACTCTGACTGTTAATGCAGTAAACAGTACTGAAGATACTAACATAAGTAACAATGTAGCTACTAAAACCATATACATACAAGAACTGCCTAAGGTAGTTCCTACAAAAGATGTAAATGTTACAAACCCTAACTATGGTGATAAAGTTAAATATACTATAGTGGTAAGTAATGTCGGTAAGATTACTGCTGATGTAACTTTAACAGATATTCTTGATAAAGGTTTGATATTTACTGGTGCTAGTGGTAATTATGAATATGATTCTACCACACGTACTGTTACATGGAATATTGATGGTTTAGCTGTAGGTCAAAACTTAACATTCTATGTATATGCTACTGTAGATGCTTATGGTGTTTTAAACAATACAGTTACTGTTGGAGACAATACTGTTATAAGAAATGTAACTGTTCCTGAAATTACTCCTGATAAAACTATTGATAATGATTCACCTAACTTCGGTGATAAAGTATCATATACTGTCACTGTTACCAATGGCGAATTTGAAGCTAATAATGTTATTGTTAAGGATGTTGTTGGGAACGGATTAACCGTTACTGATATTAGTGATAACGGTCAATATGATCCGATTACCCATACTATTACATGGATTGTTGATTTAGCTAAAAACGAAGTAAAAACATTTACTGTTGAAGCTACTGTTTCAGGCTATGGAAATATATCTAACAAAGTTGTTGTTGGAAATAAAACAATCTTTAAAAATGTGGATGTACCTGAAATTACTCCTAAAAAAGATGTTAACAATACAACTCCTAACTTCGGTGAAAATGTAGCTTATACTATTGTTGTTTCTAATGACGGCATTAGTGATGCAAAACAAGTTGTAATAACAGATACTCTTGCGAAAGGTCTTAAATTCCTTGGAGCTAATTACAATGGTGTTTATGATGAAAATACACATACTGTAACATGGACTTTGGATATTGATTCAGGTAAAACTGTAGAATTAAAAGTAAATGTTACTGTGGAAGATTACGGTGTTTTAGTTAACAGGGTGACTGTTGGAGATAAAACAAGTTCTGTAGATATTGCAGTTCCGGAAATTATCCCTGATAAAACAGCTAATGTAACTGATGCTAACTTTGGTGACAATGTAACCTACACTGTTACTGTTACTAATGACGGTGATGTGGATGCTAGTCAGGTTGTCATTGTTGACCAATTAGGTAACGGCCTTAAATATGTCAGTTCTTCAGATGGTGGTGTTTGGGATGAAAAAACCAACACTGTTACTTGGATTGTTGATTTGGCTGCAGGCAAAACCAAAACATTAAATGTTGTAGCTACTGTGGTAGGGTATGGTAATGTAACCAACTCTTTAGCTGTAGGCAATAAAACTTCTAAAATAAACGTTAATGTTCCTGAAATTACTCCAAATAAAACTGTAGATAACAAAAACCCTAATTTTGGCGACAATGTAACTTATACTATTGTTGTTTCTAACGATGGTGCTGCTGATGCTAAGAATGTTGTTGTAAAAGATATTCTTGCTCCTGGTTTCAAGTTCATTGAAGCTAATTATGGTGGTGTTTATGATGAACTTACCCGTACTGTAACCTGGATTGTAGATGTTAATGCTAAAGGTCATGTTGATTTAACTATTAAGGTTATTGTTGAAGATTACGGTGTTTTAACCAACAATGTAACTGTCGGAAATAAAACAAGTTCTGTAAACATTACAGTACCTGAAATTATTCCCAACAAAACTGCAGACATTGAAAATCCTAACTTTGGTGATGAAGTAACATACACTGTTAACATTACAAATGTCGGCAAATCCAATGCTGTCAATGTAGCTGTTCGTGATGTTTTAGGTGAAGGTTTAGAACTTATTTCAGCAGACGGAGGAGTATATAATCCGATTACCCGCACTATTACATGGACTGTTAATCTAAATTCAGGGGAAACAAAATCATTTAAAGTAGTTGCTAAAGTAATTGGATACGGGAATGTAACCAACTCTTTAGTTGTAGGTAATAAAACCTCTGCTGTAGATGTTGATGTTCCGGAAATTATCCCAAGTAAAGATGCGGACAATAAGTATCCTAACTTTGGTGATAGCATAGATTACACAATTACTGTTAATAACATCGGCAAAGCAGATGCTAAACATGTAGTTGTTGTAGACCGTTTGGATAATGGATTGAAATATGTCAGTTCTTCTCATAATGGTGTTTATGATGAAGCTTCTCATACTGTTACATGGGTAGTTGATATTGCTGCAGGCAGTTCTCTTGATTTGACTGTAACTGCTGTTGCTGATGAGTATGGTGTTTTAACCAACATTGTATCTGTTGGAGATAAAAGCGCTTCTGTAGATGTAAATGTTCCTGAAATTATTCCTAACAAAACTGCAGACATTGAAAATCCTAACTTTGGTGACAATGTAACTTATACTGTAACAGTCACTAATGACGGAAATGCAGATGCTAAAGCAGTTGTTGTTCGTGATGTTTTAGGTAAAGATCTTAAATTTGTTTCAGCTACCGGTACTTATACCTTTGATGAAGCTACCAATACTATTACATGGACTGTTGATGTAGATGCAGGTAAAACAGAAACATTTACTGTTGTAGCTACTGTTATCAACTATGGTAATGTAACCAACTCTTTAGTTGTCGGTAACAAAACATTCAATAAAAATGTAACCGTACCTGAAATCACTCCAGACAAAACAGTAGACAATGAAAACCCTAACTTCGGAGATGATTTAACTTATACAGTTACTGTTAAAAACGAAGGTAATGGAAACGCTAATGATGTAATTATTGTTGATGCTCTTGGCAAAGGTTTAGAATATGTCAGTTCTACTGGTAACTATGATAATAAAACCAATACAATTACCTGGAAAGTTGACCTGGCTTCTGGAGAAACTAAAACATTTACTGTTGTTGCTAAAATCGTCGGATACACAGATGTAACCAATGAAGTAACTGTAGGTAATAAAACAGCTGCTGTAACTGTAGATATACCTGAAATCATTCCTGCTAAGGATGTTAACAATACAACTCCTAACTTTGGAGATAAAGTGGAATACACTATAACTGTTAACAATAATGCTAATAAAGATGCAAAACAAGTTGTCATAGTTGATACTCTTGGCAAAGGTTTAAAATTCATTAATGCAAGCCATAACGGCAAATATGATGAATCTACAAGAACCATTACCTGGATTATTGATTTGGGTGCTGGTGAAAGTGCGGTATTTAGTGTAAATGCTGCTGTAGAAGCATATGGAAACATAAATAACACAGTAGTTGTAGGAAACAAATCAGCTACAAAAAACATTACAGTACCTGAAATTATTCCGGGTAAGTCTGTTGATGTTGAAAATCCTAATTTCGGCGATACTGTAACTTATACTGTTGTTGTTACAAATAATGGTGTTGTTGATGCTAAACAGGTTGTTGTTAAGGATATTCTTGATAAAGGATTGAAATTTGTTAAAGCTACTGGCGAGTATACTTTTGATGAAGATAGTCATACTGTTACATGGATTATTGATTTGGCTAAAGGTGAGTCTCAAACTTTCTATGTGACTGCTGTTGCTGAAGCTTATGGTGTTTTAATCAATGATGTAACTGTTGGGGATAACACTGCTTCTGCTGATGTTGTTGTTCCTGAAATTATTCCTGATAAAACAGCTAATATTACTAATCCTAATTTCGGTGATAAGGTAGATTATACTGTTACTGTTACTAATGATGGTATGGGGGATGCTAATAATGTTGTTATTGTTGATATGCTTGGTGAAGGTTTGACCTTTGTAAGTGCTTCTGATAATGGTGTTTGGGATCCTGTAAAACGTACTGTTACCTGGATTGTTGATTTGGCTAAAGGTGAAAGTAAAGTATTTAGTGTGATTGCTACTGTTTCAGGTTATGGAAATGTTACTAACTCTTTAGTTGTTGGTAATAAAACCATTTCTGTTAATGTGACTGTTCCTGAAATCATTCCAGATAAGACTGTAGGTATTGAAAATCCTAATTTCGGTGATAATGTAACCTACACTGTAAAAGTTACTAATGATGGAATTGGTGATGCTAATAATGTTGTTGTTAAAGATATTTTAGGTGAAGGTTTAACTTTTGTTGATGCTACTGGTAATTACACATTTGATGAAGCTACACGTACTGTTACTTGGATTGTTGATTTGGCTAAAGGTGAAAGCAGAACTTTCTATGTTAATGCTATTGTTTCAGGTTATGGAAATGTTACTAACTCTTTAGTTGTTGGTAATAAAACAACCGGTGTTAATGTGACTGTTCCTGAGATTAATCCTGATAAAACAGCTAATATTACTAATCCTAATTTCGGTGATAAGGTAGATTATACTGTTACTGTTACTAATGATGGAATTGGTGATGCTAAGGATGTTGTTGTTCGTGATGTTTTAGGTGAAGGTTTAACTTTCGTTGATGCTACTGGTAATTACTCCTTTGATGAAGCTACACGTACTGTTACTTGGATTGTTGATTTGGCTAAAGGTGAAAGTAAAGTATTTAGTGTGATTGCTACTGTTGTAGGTTATGGAAATGTTACTAACTCTTTAGTTGTTGGTAATAAAACAACCGGTGTTAATGTGACTGTTCCTGAGATTATTCCTGATAAGACTGCTAATATTTCCAATCCTAACTTTGGGGACAATGTAAATTATACTGTTACTGTTACTAATGATGGTATCGGTGATGCTAAGGATGTTGTTGTTCGTGATGTTTTAGGTGAAGGTCTTAAATTTGTTTCAGCAACTGGTAATTACTCCTTTGATGAAGCTACACGTACTGTTACTTGGATTGTTGATTTGGCTAAAGGTGAAAGTAAAGTATTTAGTGTGATTGCTACTGTTGTAGGTTATGGAAATGTTACTAACTCTTTAGTTGTTGGTAATAAGACTGCTGGTGTTAATGTGACTGTTCCTGAAATCAATCCGGACAAAACAGTTGACAACGAAATTCCTAATTTCGGTGATAATGTAACCTACACTGTTACTGTTACTAATGATGGTATCGGTGATGCTAACAATGTAGTTATTACAGATGTTTTAGATAAAGGATTGAAATTCTTAAATGCAACTGGAAACTTCACATATGATGAAAAAACAGGCATAATTACCTGGATTGTTGATTTAGCTAAAGGCGAAACCAAAACATTCAATGTAAATGTTACTGTTTTAGGTTATGGTGTTTTACCTAACACTGTTGCTGTTGGTAATAAAACAGCTGTCAGAAACATAACAGTTCCTGAAATAATCACTGTAAAAGAAGTTAATTCCTCTGATATTCATATTGGAGATGAAATAACCTACACTATTACAGTTTCCAACCCTGGAAAAATCAATGCAACAAATGTTGTAATTAGAGATATTCTTCCTGAAGGATTAAAATTCATCAATGCTTCAAACGGCGGAGTATATGACCCTGTTACTGGAATTATTACATGGATTTTAAACATCACAGCTAATTCAACTGTTGATTTGACTGCTGATGTATGTGTAAACAAATCAGGAAATATTACAAATACTGTAAATGTTGGAAACAAAACTTCCAACTGCACTATAGAATCCGGAGATATTGTTGATCTGGAAATACACATAGTTGCTGACAAATCCGAAATATATGTTGGAGACAATGTTGTCTACACTGTTACTGTCATAAATAATGGACCAAGCGATGCAATAAATACTATTGCTAATATATTAATACCAAATGCATTAAGCATTCTCTCATATAATGCAACAAAAGGAACATTTGACATAACTTCGGGCAACTGGTCTATAGGAAACTTAACAAATGGTGAAAAAGTCGTATTAACATTTGTAGCTAAAGCATTAAACGAAGGCAATTCAACAGTACATGTCAATGTAACAAGCGAAACCTTCGAAGTAATCATGGAAAACAACTACGACAATGTAACTGTTAAAGTCCTTAAAAAAGCAGCTCCGATCGGTCCGGATAAACAGGTTCATCCAGATGGTTCATCTTCAGATAATGAATGTGGCAAATCTGTAAACTTACCGAATACAGGAAATCCACTTGTAATGTTGCTCTTATGTATTTTAAGTGTAATATTTGTCGGATCTAGAAAAAGAAAATTATAATTTATTTGTGGTTTGGGTTTAACTACTCAAATCAGCTTTTTTTATTTTTTAAGATTAGCTATTTTTTCATTGCTATTAATGGATTGCTCTTATTATTTTCTTGGAAATTAACAGTAACTTGTATATAAAGAGCACAATAAATATTAAAAATAATTTGGGTATTGTTGTGGTAATATGGCTAGTCATATTAATCTTTTAAAACTAAAAAATATAATTGTTTTAGATATGCATTACTTTTGAAGTTTATTTATTGAAAATTCCCAGTTTTCCAATAAATCATAAATCAGTAATCCTATTATAATCATTAAAATTCCATTGAAAATTATCCAGTATCTGCCGGGATATTCTGGATAAAACATTATTGAAGACGGAGCATTTCCTGATACAAATTGACTAGCTACTGAAATTAGAATCAAAGCGGAAATTTGAATACCAATATCCTTATTTCTATATTTAATAATAACGATAATTGAAATCAAAATTGATACAATTATAGTTAGAAAAATAATAAAAATTAATAAAATAATCTTCTATCCATTCATCATCAAATCCGCTAAATCGCAATTATTATTTTTAAATCTTATTTAATGATCATTAAAAAAGCTATTTTTATGCATGAAATTATAAAAAAACCACAGTTGAATTTTTTAGTTTTCGGATATTTTCTGTTTTTTAGTTGAATCCGTATACTGATTTATATTCTAAAAACACATCTGAATTTCATAAAAATGTTTATATTTTAACATACAATCATTAAATATCTGTTAATTAATAGGTTACAGGTGAATTCATGTTCAATAAAAAGTATTTTATTTTAGTTTTTTTTGTTTTTCTGATAGCTATAACTTCAGTCAGTGCGCAGGATGATGCTGTAGCTAGTCAGGATTTAAATGAATTGTCATTTAATGATAATGTGGTGTTGGATACTAACACTGATGCAGAACACTATGCAGATGGTGGAGTAAGGCAGGACACAGGTCAGACTGCTGATGATTTGATTAATTTAAGTGAATGCAGTTCAGCTGTTCTTCAGGTAAGTGATAATGAAGGAGTTATTTGTATCAGGCGTGATGCTGCAAATGCCGCTGATATTTATATTGAAAGCGGTAGCTGGGGAGATATTGGTTATCTGAAGCAATATAAAACCAGCGGGGGTTATTTTTCACATGCAATTGTCACATCCAATGGCTGGCTTATTGGTAATGGTGGTGTAACAGACGGTTCTGTATTTCGCCAGATTGAAAGCATAGCTTCTGAAATGGTTGTCACCAATCAGATTACAAATGATTATCTTTCAAGAATTTATAAGATAATGTCCAGATATTCTTTAGGTCATTTTGTAATTAAGGCAGCTGACGGAACCTATGGTGTTGTTTTCAGTAATTTGTATCATGTTTCTAAACTGCAGCCTGGACAGTATGTTTTATGTCCTAATATTTATTCCATGTCTCAAAAAGGCAGTTATGACAGCAGTCTGAATCCGGTTGATGCAGCCATTAAAAAAGTTTATACTGACAGCTATGGTGTCAATAGGAGAAATATAATGACTTATCACTGGAAGCTGACTGCTTCTTCTAATGGACTGTCCTATGGAGTAGATTCCTATGCATCAAATGATGACGGTAGAGGTGTTGGCCGCTCAACATCCAATATGGCAGATAATGTTTATTACTTCAGTAATTTCCATTCAAGAAATTCCCTTCCATTAGCTAGAGATAAACTATTTTTGGGAACTCATGTTTTTGAAAACAGTATTGAAGTTTTCAGATTACTGACTCCCGTCAGCTCATGTCCTGTTGGAGATAATATTGAGTTGAAATATCAGGTTAACTATATTGCTCATTCAAGCCCTGTAGTTCAGTTTGCTCTTCCTGAAGGATTTGATTTTAATAATGCAAGTGTATCTAGGGGAAATTACAGATTGGATTCTGGCCGTATTGTAGTTTGGAATTTAAATGACTGTGATATGAATAATTACATCACAATTTCTCTTAAGGCACTTAAATCAGGACAGTTTGATTTATACCATTCACTGGACAACAATTTTGTCGGAAGCGATAAATTATTTGCAAATGATTATGGTGCTGTACTTTGTGCAGATGACGTAAACAAATATTATAGAGGTCCTGAAAGGTTTAGCATATGCTTAAAGGATGTTAATGGCAATCCTATTGTTGGTGAAAATGTTATTATTAATATCAATGGTGTTGATTATAAAAAAGTTAGTGATGATAAGGGCACTGCTTCACTGGCCATTAATCTGGATTCTGGTGAATATCTTGCCAAAGTAAGTTATAATGGACGTTTCGGCAGTGATTCCAAAAAAGCCAATGTAAAAGTATATGAAACTATCTCAGGAAATGATATTGTAAAGATGTTCAGAAATGAAACCCAGTTTTATGCAAAATTCATTGATAGTTCAGGAAACCCTTTAGCTAAAAGGGCAGTTACATTCAATATCAATGGTGTGTTTTACACAAGAAACACTGATGATTCAGGTTATGCAAAATTAAACATTAACTTAAGACCCGGAACCTACATTTTAACGGCATACAACCCTGTAAACAATGAGAAAAAAGGTTTCAACATAACTGTCAAAGCTCTTATCTGTGAAAACCATGATATAGTTAAATATTATAAAAACAGCACACAATACACAGCAAAAGTCTATGATAAAGACGGAAGCTTAGCTATTGGTAAAAATGTAACATTTAACATAAACGGGGTATTCTATAAAAGGACAGTTGATGAAAATGGTACAGTAACACTAAACATCAATTTGAATCCCGGAAAATATATTGTAACTGCAATATATGAAGGATATGATGTGGGAAACAATGTGGTTGTTAAAAGTGTTCTGCTTACTGATGATTTGTCCATGAAGTTTAAGGACGGCAGTAAGTTTAATGCAACTGTTCTTGACGGTCAGGGAAAACCCTTAGCTAATCAGACAGTGATATTCAATGTAAACGGAGTATTTTACAATAAAACAACAGCAGATAATGGTGTTGCAAGTTTAAATATCCGACTTCTCAGGGGAGAATATATCATCACTTCAATATGGAACAGTTATCAAATTGGAAATAAAATTACAATCAGTTAGGAGAAATCTTCTCTTAACTCTTTTTTTTATTTTTATTAATTTATTCCAATAATTTAATCATTCCAAAGCCCATTGAATTTTTCTCACCTATTCCGACATCATAAGCAAATTCAATCAGGTCCAGGTCACCCTCTAAAATAAGATCCATCATATAAGCTCTGTGATGAGTTGTAGCATTGCCTTTGTTTATTGAAATTCGTTTTCTTTTTACAAAATTCATATCTGAATATATATTGATTTTTTTATCAGTTTTTGTTAAATTATTAAATTTAATATATTTTTTTATTAAATTATTTTCCAATGATTTGAAAAACTTATCTGAAGGTGCAAGATCCCAAATTTTAAGTTCACCATTAATTTCTTTTTTAGTTCTGACAATTATTGGTGCCAAGGTTTTAAATTCACTTTTAGATGAAAATTCAGGGGTTTTTAATGCTTCAATTTTTTGAATTGTTAATTTTTGGTTTTGAAAGCTTATTTCTAAATCTTCAAGAAATCCGTCAACAAGACTTTTAATTAAAAAATCATTAGGTGAAGATATATAAAAACTAATAACTCCGTCTTTAGCTATTATTCCATCTTTAACTATTCTTCTTTTAGGAATATAAATTTGAGAAAAAGTAAAAAATTTAAATGATTTTGATGAGTGCAATTCATTGGCAAAATTCAAATCAGCTATTTTATTATAAATAATGGCTGATAAAATATGATTGTAATTAAATGGAACTTTAAAGTTGTTTTTTCCTTTTAAGATAATTTCGAGTCTCATTAATATTTTTATTTATTTTGGATAATTAAAGTATCTTTTGTTTTTGAATTTAAAATCAATTTTGAACATTATTTATAATATTTTAGAGATTGTTTTTTATTTTTTAAGATTAAAATAGATATATTTATAAATATTTGATTATAATATTATTTATTAACAAGTTATTATCTTTCATTAATAATTTTACTAAGTATATGTTCATTAGGTTACTTTTAAATAGTTGGAGTTACAAAATATTAAATTGTATAATAAGTACATTTTGTGATTGAAAAAATGAACATATTCTTAAAATCAGTCTATTTTAGGATAAATAAATTTAATAAGGAGAAAAAGCATGTCTAAAAATTTAGATTTAAAAATAACTGGGAATCCTTTTATTGATGCAGGTATTTTTGCACTTAAAGGTATGCTAGATAAATCAATCAACAATATCACGATTGAAGATATTGAGAATGAAGCAAAATTCATTTCTAAACTTTATCTTAATGATGCTTGGAATAAAAATATGTATAGTATTTTTCCAAATTCTTCTTTAGTTAATAATGCCATTAAAGGAAATCGTTCAGAAAAATATTTTGATGATTTAAAATGTGAAATTGAAAATATTCAAGATATTCAAGATGAAGGTTCTTGTATAGGTTGTGGTAGAAGAAATTCAGTTAATGTGTTTGGAAAAAGTACAATTCCATTAACTGGATCTGGATCTTTAAAAAATTATTTTTCATTTGCTAATGATGGAGCAGATTATTGTTCATTATGTGCTATTTTAACTCAATTTTCTCCATTATTAATGTATACATGTGGAGGAAAATTTATTTTATTGCATTCTGATTCAGAATTAGTAATGAGTTTATGGGCTAAAGAAACGATTCAAAATGTGGATAATCAAATAGCATTGAAAGATTACACGGGTTGCTGTAATGATGGAATTACAAGACCAGTCAATGCAATTTTTGAAATTATTATAAAAGTGATTTCTTTATCTGATTTGTGGGAAGATGAAAATCCATCTTTGAATTTTTATTATTTTACTAATTATAATCAAGGACCAGAACTTGAAATTTATACATTGCCTATGGAGGTGTTTAATTTTTTAGTAGATATTCCATTAGAAGATAAACATAATTGGAATTTTATTCTTAAAAAAGGATATCAATTTGTTAAATGGGATAAAAAAGAAACTTTTAACAAGGATAAAAAAAATTATTATTACAAAAACAAACCAAATGTTGTTTATAACAATTTATTATTGAATAAATCTATTTTAAAGTACTTTTACAATTTTAAATATAAAAAAACTTATTGTTCATGGAAATTAGTTAATGCATATATAAGAGAGGTTAGAAAAATGGATGAAAAAAGAATTGATGCAATAAAAACTGTTGGAGATAAATTATCAAAATATATTGAAATTAATGATAGTAAAAAAACATTATCTAGTTTGGAGAATGCATCTTCATATAATAATTTTAGGAATGTTTTAAGAAAAATTCTTAAAAGTAAAATTAAAGATGATAATGAATTATTATTTACTTTTGATGATTATGTAGTTAATTTATTTCCTGAAGGTAATTTAACTTGGAGAGAAACTCAAGATTTGTTGCTTTTTAGAATATATGAAAACTTGCATGATTGGATGGTTGAAAATGATTTTGTTGAAGAAGTTTCAGAAGAAGAATTATTGGAGGAATAAAAATGACAAATAATGTTGTAGGTTTAATGTTAATTGATGCACCTCATTCTGCGCTTAATAATGCAGGATCTGATGCTGGAGATAGAACAGATAATATTGTTAGAGTTAAAACTATTAGAAAAGGAATGACTAGGTATCCTTATGTTTCTGGTCAAGCTTTAAGGTATTGGTGGAGAGAAACTTTGGAAGATAAATTTGATTGGGAAATGTCTCCTATTAGTCGTGAAAAAAAGATTGCGTTCACAAGTGCTAATCCTATTGAATATCCTGATGATGATGTTTTTGGATATATGAGGGCTATGTCTAAAAAAGAAGGAGGAACTGTTACAAGAATTTCTCCTTTAAAAAATTCACCTCTAATTGCAGTAATTGGTCAGAATCCAACTGAAGATTTTGGAGTAATGTCTCGTCATGAAGGAGATCCTGTTCCTTATGAACATGAATTTTATTCAAATATTTTAAAAGGTATTTTTTCAATTGATTTAGGGGCTGTTGGAATATTTTCCGAAAGTGAAAAAACAGGATATAAAAATATGTCTGCTGATTTATTGAAATTAGCTGAAGAAAAAGGATTGGAACACGAAGAAGATAAATGGATAATGGATAAAGACATTAGAATTAAACGTACACAAGATATTATTAATGCATTACCTTATTTGTCTGGAGGAGCTAAATCCGCATCCCATTTAACAGATGTAACTCCAAAAATAATAGTTCTTGCTGCTATTGATGGTGGGAATCATATTTTCATGAATATTGTCCGTGAAGAAAAAGGAGAACTTATATTTGATTTGAATGCTTTAGATGAAGTAATTTCAGATTATTCTGATATTATTAAATCAGATATTTTCATTGGTGTTAGAACAGGATTTTTAAAAGATACTCAAGATAAAATAATTGAATATGCTAAAAATAAAGAAAATGTTCATATTGGAACTATTAAAGAGATAACTGATAAATTTTCTGATGAAATTCCTAAGTTGATTTAAATGAAATATTTAAGGATTTTAATTGAGGGGTGGACTGCTTCATTTAGATATCCTGCATTTATAAGTGGATTTCAGCCAACATTGCCAGTTCCTCCTTTAAGTACAATTTATGGATTATTGTCTGCTGCTAAAGGGGAGTTAGTTACTCCTGATGAAACAAATGTTGGTTTTGTTTTTGATTATGATGCAAAAGCAGTAGATTTAGAGACAATTTATGAATTAAAAGGATTAAAAGGAAACAAATCTAATGTAGCTAAAAGAGAGTTTCTATTTAATCCTAGTTTATATTTATATACTGATGATTTGAAATTTAAAAAATATTTTAAAAATCCAACATATCCAATTTTACTTGGAAGATCTTCAGATTTAGCTATTATTAGTGAAATTAAAGAAATTAAGATGGAAAAAAAGAATAATGTTAAGTTAGGTAAAACAATTTTACCATTTGGTATTGAAGGTGCATTTGGAATTATTCAAGCATTACCTACACATTTTTCAGATTCAATTCCTAGAAAAGCAATTGGAACCAAACCATATCTATTGATGAATCAATTTTTTGATTATTCTGGTGATTGTTATTTTGATTCTGAGTTAAATTGGGGAGTTTGGATTCATAAGTAGGTTATATTATGGTTATTTTAGCTAAACCTAATGAAACATTAATGGAGCATACGGAAAATACTTTAAAAGTTTTTAAATGTATTAAAGAATGTTATCCTGATGTTCCTAAAATATGTGGTGTTCCTGATTTTTGGGAACATCTTTTTTATATTTTATTTTTCCACGATTTTGGTAAAGCAGCAGTAGGTTTTCAAAATTCTTTAAATTCAAATAATTATTGGGGATATAGGCATGAAATACTATCTGCATGTTTTATTATTTCTTTAAATGATATTTTTCCAGAAGTTACAATAAATGCAATTGGTTTAACAATTATAACTCACCATAAAGATGTTAAAAAGTTAAGGAAAGATTATCAAATAAAAAATAAAGAAGCTAAACGTGTTTTTGACGAAAAATTATTTGAGTTAAAACCTAATTTTGATGAGTTAATATCTTATTTAAATTTAGTTCCAAAATTGAGCGAAAAATATTTGGGATATAAATTAAAAACGCCTAATAATATTTCTTTTGAAGATTTAAGAAGTGTTTATAATCAAACAGTGCTTAATTATTTTAAAGATTTTAAGATAGGTAATTATAATGAATTACATGGTATTTATGGTTATTTTTTAAAAGGTTTTATGAATGCTTGTGATTATTTAGCTTCAGGATCTAAATATGAAATACTTTCAGCAGTAAAAAATGGAGATTTATATACTTTTGATTCATTAAGAAAAACACAACTGATAGCTTCTAAAACAAAAGGAAGTAGTTTCTTAATAGCCCCAACTGGTAGTGGTAAAACAGAAGCTTCTTTTTTATGGGCGGATAATAATCAGACTGATAATTTTTCTAAAAGGATTTTTTATGTTTTGCCGTTTACTGCAAGCATAAATGCTATGTATAATAGATTAGTCAAAGATTTGGGCTCTGATGAATTAGTAGGCATTTCTCATGGTAAAGCATCTTATTTTATTTATAAATCTGTTGAGTCTGGAGATTATGATGAGTCTAACTTTGAAACTAAAAGAATTCAAAATTTAACAAAGAAAATATATAGGCCTTATAAAATTTTAACACCTTTTCAACTTATTAAATTCTTTTTTGGAGTTAAAGGTTTTGAAATGGGATTATCTGAATTAACAAACAGTTTATTAATTTTAGATGAAATTCATGCATATGATGCTAGAGTCACTTGTTTGTTATTAGAATCTCTTAAAATTTTAAAAAGTAAATTTGATGTAGATATTTTTATCATGTCTGCTACACTTCCGTCTTTTTTAAAAAATCTTTTTTCTAAGGAATTGGATATTTCTAATTTCATATCTTTAGATTCAAAAGAATTAGATTCATTTACTCGCCATAAAGTTAATATAATTAATAATTGTATTGAGAATTGTTGCGATAAAATATTAAATGATATAAATTCTGGTAAAAAAGTATTGATTGTCTGCAATACTGTGGATAAAGCCCAATTTATTTATGAATGGTTTAAGGAAAAGGATGTGGATAATTCTGCATTATTACATAGTAGATTTATATTAAAAGATAGGGAAAGAATAGAAAAAAATTTAGATAATTTAAATCTGTTAATAGGTACTCAAGCTATTGAAGTTTCTTTAGATATTGATTATGATGTTTTATATTCTGAGCCAGCTCCATTGGATGCATTAATTCAAAGATTTGGTAGGGTTAATCGCAGAGGATGGAAAGATGATATTATTAAACAGGTTAATATTTTTAAAATAGGGTCTGATAATGATAAATATATTTATAATCAAAATTTGGTTAATAAAACATTAGATGTTTTAAATAATTTTGATATTTTACCAGAAAGTAAAATTCAAGAGATTATTGATCATGTATACAGTGAGGGTTATGATTCAAAAAATCAAGAAACTTTTGATGAAGTAAAACTCTCTTTTAACAGGTTATTAAAAAATATTGTCCCTTTTATAAATTTTAATAAAGATAATGATTTTTATAATCTTTTTGATTCTTATGAGGTTGTTCCTCAAAAATTTAGGGAAGAATATTTGGATGAAATAAATAATAAACGATATTATAAATCTATGAGTTATTGTTTGTCAATTAGTAAAGGTCAATTTTTTAAACTTCAAAAGGATAATAATGTTGAATTTGATTGTAATAGCAATACTTACTTTATCGATGTAAAATATGATTCGGAATTGGGATTAAAACTTTCGGATGAAGAATCCACAATTTTATAAATGAATTTTATGATTTCTAAAATTAATGGAACTCAAATTAATTACTATTTCATATGTAAAACTAAACTATGGTTATTTTCTCATAATATCCAATTAGAAGATGAGCATGAGAATGTCAAGTTAGGTAAATTTTTACATGAAACTAGTTTTAAAAGAGAAAAAGATTTTCTTATTGATAACTTAATTAATGTAGATTTTATTAAAATAACTGATTCTGTTGAAATTCATGAAGTAAAAAAGTCACAAAAAATGAATTTAGCTAATGAATATCAACTTTTATATTATATGTTTTATTTAAAACATGAAAAAGATATAAAAAATGTTGTAGGTTTTTTAAATTATCCAGATAGTCGCAAAAAGAAGAAAATTACTTTAACAAAAGAAAAAGAGCGAGATTTATTTGAAATAATTGACAATATCAAAAATATTGTTGATAGTTCGATGCCAAAACCTAAAAAGAAAAGAATTTGCAGTAAATGTGCTTATTTTGAGTTTTGTTTTTCATAGAGGTGTTTTTTAAAATGTCAAAAAAGAATTATTATATCCTGTCTGAAGGGATTCTTAAAAGGAAAGAAAATACTATTTATTTTGTCAATGAAAAAGGTAAAAAACCAATCCCAATCAATAAAGTATATTCAATTTATGCATATGGTCAGATAACATTTTCTTCACAGGTAATGAGTCTTTTATCTAAAAATGGAGTTCCTATTCATTTTTTCAATTATTATGGTTTTTATAGCGGATCTTATTATCCTCGTGAAACATTATTGTCTGGTGATTTGTTAGTAAAACAGGCAGATTATTATTTAAATATTCAAAAAAGGTTGGAGTTAGCTAAATTATTTGTTGAAGGAGCAGCAAATAATATTTTAAAGGTTTTAGCATATTATAAAATTGAAAACAATATTAAAGAAACATTATCAGAGTTAAATTCAACAAATAAAATAACTGAAATAATGAATATTGAAGGTAGGATTCGCTCGGAATATTATTCTAAATTTGATGAAATTCTTCCCGATGATTTTAAAATGGAAGGCAGATCCAGACAACCTCCTAAAAATATGATAAATTCTTTAATTAGCTTTGGAAATTCAATGATGTATTCTACAGTTTTGACAGAATTGTATAATACACAATTAAATCCTACAATATCTTATCTTCATGAACCTTCTGAAAGAAGATTTTCACTATCTTTGGATCTTAGTGAAATTTTTAAGCCGATTTTTGTTGATAGGTTGATTTTTTATATGGTTAACAAAAGAATGTTGTCTAAAAAAGATTTTAATGAAGATTTAAACTGTTGTCTTTTAAATGATAAAGGACGAAATAAATTCATAAAAGAATACAATAAACGACTTGAAAAAACGATTAAACATAAAAAATTAAAGAAAAATGTTTCTTACCAAAGATTAATCCGATTAGAAGCATATAAACTTAAAAAACATATTTTAGGCATTGAAAAATATGATCCATTCGTAAGCTGGTGGTGACTTTATGTATGTAATTATAGTTTATGATATTAAGGTTGAGCGGGTCAATAAAGTAAAGTCATTTTTAAGGCAGTACCTCTTTTGGATTCAAAATTCTGTTTTTGAAGGAGAAGCTAGTGAAAGCGAGTTTAAGATAATTCATGATGGTTTAATGAAAATAATTGATACAGAGGTTGATTCAGTTATAATTTATAAATTAAGAATGGCTGATGTGATGAATCGTGAGGTTTTAGGTATTGAAAAAGCACCTATCGATGAAATTTTATAAATTTGATATTTTTAATTTTATTTAAACTGTTAAATTTGATAAAATAAATTTTAAAAGCTTTGTTTATCACATGTTTTATTTTTTGATTATTTTTTAGCTATTTAAAAAATTTTATTTTTTGATTATTTTTTTAAGTTTTATTTATTTAAATGGGATACTTCTCTTTTAAATAGGTTGATATTTTATTTTATAAATTTCTAAGTTTTATTTTTTATTTTCAATTATTTTGTCTTCTTTGTTGATACATATAAATAAAAAACATTTTTTATAATCAACAAATTTAAGTGCATGAATAAATAAATTATAAATTGGTTTTGCCCGTTTTGAGAAAAAATGTGGCCTGTTAAAAATAAGACTATAATAGGATTGAAATGTATTACTTGTACCATGTAAATTCAACACTACTTGTTAAAAATAAGACTATAATAGGATTGAAATATACGAAACCAATAATTGCTACAAGCACTGCGATGTTAAAAATAAGACTATAATAGGATTGAAATTTAACTCCAGTAATTGTACTATATGCAGGAATGTTAAAAATAAGACTATAATAGGATTGAAATTACCATACTTCCGCATTAACATCATAATATCTAAATGTTAAAAATAAGACTATAATAGGATTGAAATTTTACTTTTTCAGTTTTTCTTATTTCTACTACTAAAGTTAAAAATAAGACTATAATAGGATTGAAATAAAGGTAGAAAAACTTTACCTTGTTTGTAACCAAGTTAAAAATAAGACTATAATAGGATTGAAATTCGTATAAAGGAACTTCTACTTATACTACTGCAACTGTTAAAAATAAGACTATAATAGGATTGAAATGGAAATGATTAGTAAATCCATCACAGATACCTTTGGTTAAAAATAAGACTATAATAGGATTGAAATTACTATGAAGAACCAGGATACACTGATTTTAGAGTTAAAAATAAGACTATAATAGGATTGAAATTTATGACAATGAGTAATAGTACAAGATTTATTAATAGTTAAAAATAAGACTATAATAGGATTGAAATACAGGTTAGCGATTATCCTAACGCAATGCAATTAGAATGTTAAAAATAAGACTATAATAGGATTGAAATCGAATAATAATGGACAAGCATTATTCACATATACAGTTAAAAATAAGACTATAATAGGATTGAAATATTAACATCAGACAATGCTCCCATTGCTTTTCCTAGTTAAAAATAAGACTATAATAGGATTGAAATCAACTAAAAACGGGATTGTAGAAGGCAACTGTATTGGTTAAAAATAAGACTATAATAGGATTGAAATATGTACTGGATACTAATTCTGATATGCCTTTCAGTAGTTAAAAATAAGACTATAATAGGATTGAAATCTGGCAGTCGTGACCCTGTAGGTTACAAAGGAGGTGTTAAAAATAAGACTATAATAGGATTGAAATAGAATTAACCTTGCAGTGTCCACAGCTTTTGCAACTAGTTAAAAATAAGACTATAATAGGATTGAAATTCTGTCGGATTCACTGGTCATAGTATCATAAACTAAAGTTAAAAATAAGACTATAATAGGATTGAAATAACATTAAAAGTACATGCAGGACAATGCATGTACAAGTTAAAAATAAGACTATAATAGGATTGAAATCTTGTAAACTTTTAACACCATTGGCCATATTAGTAAGTTAAAAATAAGACTATAATAGGATTGAAATTGGAGTGAAGATGACATTAGAATGTTAAGACGTGATGGTTAAAAATAAGACTATAATAGGATTGAAATGAAGTTTACAAGATTTTAATTTTGATTGCAGGAGCAGTTAAAAATAAGACTATAATAGGATTGAAATAAAACTATTGAAATGGAAATTGAGGTTGGTGAATGTGTTAAAAATAAGACTATAATAGGATTGAAATACACATTCAACATAACTGAAGAAGAACTACATCAAAGTTAAAAATAAGACTATAATAGGATTGAAATTATATTACTTTATACCGTCTACTATATAAATATATTGTTAAAAATAAGACTATAATAGGATTGAAATTGGATTATTAGATATTCCAGCACCATTTAAACCAGTGTTAAAAATAAGACTATAATAGGATTGAAATACGAGGAAACAAATCTTGTTATCAAAAAGGAAGATGTTAAAAATAAGACTATAATAGGATTGAAATATAGAACCCATGGTTTTCAGATTATTTGTATACTTTTGTTAAAAATAAGACTATAATAGGATTGAAATAGAATGGAAAAAATCAACAAATTTGATAGTGTGGAAGTTAAAAATAAGACTATAATAGGATTGAAATCCAAATTGGTTTACTGGTATGATAATGTATGGGTTAAAAATAAGACTATAATAGGATTGAAATAATATATAATTTGTAATGGCAAATGTTTTAACTGTCGTTAAAAATAAGACTATAATAGGATTGAAATTATGAAAGGTGTTTTTATGATGTCAGATGTATTAGGTTAAAAATAAGACTATAATAGGATTGAAATTTAGTTACGTAAATGATTTATTATTAAACGACACAGGTTAAAAATAAGACTATAATAGGATTGAAATATCAGTGAAGTGATTTATAAAAGGAATGATTTAGATAGTTAAAAATAAGACTATAATAGGATTGAAATTAGTCAGGTTTATTGCTTGAATGGTTTTTTGTAGGTTAAAAATAAGACTATAATAGGATTGAAATAATATTCATATAAATGAAAATGGTATGATGGTGATGTTAAAAATAAGACTATAATAGGATTGAAATGATGGTATTAAAACAAAATTGTCCAAAATAGGAGTTAAAAATAAGACTATAATAGGATTGAAATGTAGGTATTTCTTTAACTGTGATTTCTAATTCAAGTTAAAAATAAGACTATAATAGGATTGAAATTGAGCAATATAAGGATCACTGTTTCTTTTGTGAGTGTTAAAAATAAGACTATAATAGGATTGAAATCAAGAAAGTCATCTTAAGTCTACAGCATCATATAATGTTAAAAATAAGACTATAATAGGATTGAAATTACACATGATAAAGTAATCATGGAAAATGATAACCTGGTTAAAAATAAGACTATAATAGGATTGAAATTGTACTGCATATCCATTCTCCAATAAAACATCATCTGTTAAAAATAAGACTATAATAGGATTGAAATGCTGGATTTGCACAATTATATAAACTTAGGTCAACTGTTAAAAATAAGACTATAATAGGATTTAAATCTTAATATCTTTTAAAAACTTGGATGTAATCAGTTAAAATAATGCACTATGAATTGAAATAATCAAATGTTTACTTTGTACTATCATTATTTTTTTAAACTCCAAAATTTAATATTAAATCATGTGTTCAATAGTTGGTCTTCAAGGTAATTTCAAAGCTGATGATTTAATAGCTATGTTAAAAACATCAAAAAATAGGGGAAAAGATGCTTCAGGAATATTTTTAGATGGTAAAATACAAAAAGGTATTGATTTAAATGATTTCAATGATAAAAACGCTTATTATTTAGGTTTAGGCCATAATCTGCTGGCTGTCCATAATTTGGAAAACAGAACTTCCCATACTCAGCCGATAGCTAAAAACACTCTGACTCTGGTTTTCAATGGTGAGATTTATAATTATTCTTCCCTAAAGAATTTGCTGGCTAAACTGACAAAAAATGACAATATAAATTCTGATTCTGAGTTATTAATTAATCTGATTGATTTTTATTATAAGGATGACCTTTTAAGAGCAGTAACTCAGGTCAATAATCTTTTGGATGGGGATTATGCTTATGCTGTTACAGATGGCATTAACTTGGCTGTTTCAAGAGATCCTTTAGGTGTCAAACCTTTATTTTACACACATAATGCTTTTGCTTCTTCAAAACAGTGCTTGAAAGGAGATATCAAAACATTAAAGCCGGGACATATACTTTACAACTGGGAAGAGATACCTCCTAAAACGGATATTTTCCAGAAGAGGTTTGAAACCGACAACAGAAAACTTGAAAAGCTTCTTAAACTGGCTGTTTTAAAAAGGGTTGAGGATTTGAATGAAGTTGGAGTAATATTTTCAGGAGGTGTTGACAGCTCTTTGATAGCTTTGCTGCTTCGGGAAATATCTTTAAATAAAAATCTTAAAGTTACTTTGTATGCTGTCGGTAAAAAGGATTCCAAGGATGTGGTTGCAGCTAAGTGTGTAGCCGAGTATTTGGGTCTTCCTCTAAAGGTTCATGACATTACGGAAAGTATTGTAAAGGACAGTCTTAAAGATGTTGTTCAGGCAATTGGTGAAAACAATCTGATGAAGATTGGAGTGGGAATGACTGTTTATCTTGCTTCTAAAATGATAGTTGAAGATAATATTAAGGTAGCTATTTCCGGTCAGGGTGCTGATGAGCTGTTTGGGGGCTATAACAGATATCTGAATAGCTATATGGAAAATACTTTAGATGATGAATTAAGATATGATATGGCTAATATGTATCATGTTAATCTGGAACGTGATGATGCATGCTCAATGGCAAATGGCGTTGAGCTGCGTCTTCCTTTTTTAGATAAGAATCTTGTTGAATTTGCCCTCAATATTCCGGTCAGATATAAGATTTCAGGTTCTGATGATAAGCTGCGCAAAAATATTTTAAGAAAAACGGCTTTCAATTTGGGACTGGATAAGCAGATTGCTTACAGACCTAAAAAGGCAGCCCAGTACGGCACGGGTATTGACAAAATTTTAAGAAAAAAAGTTTTAAAGGATACTGATATTGAGGAGTATTTAAAATAGAGTTTAAAACTCTATTTAAGGACAGTTACTCCATACCCCATATCTAATCCGGTTACCGGTTCAATAGCTGTTATGATATATTTTCCAGGTATCAGATTTATATTTAAAGTAGCTAAATCGTCATTATGAACTCTGGTATTTATGGATAATGGGACATTTACACCTTTAATTACAGCTCTGAAAATGTCTCCTTTGTTAACTGGAATGTAATTATTTAATTTGACAGTTGAAAAACCGCCAAATGCACTTGTTCCGTTTTGTGTGTGTTTTAATATATCATTTACATAAATGCTGATTTCGTATTTTCCACAGCTGCTGCTGAAGTAGGTTCCAACTGCAGCTATCAGATTATTTCCCAGTGCTTCAAATTCATTGGCATAGTAAACCTGGCTTAAATTGCGATTTAGCGGATTTGATGATGAATGGAAAACATACAAACTAAAAGATTTATTGCATAATAAATCATCTAGCATATCTATTAATCAATTGGATGATAATGTTGGCAATTATCCTTTATATGGCGCTAGTGGATTTTTAAAATGCATAGATTTTTATGAAATGGATAGTGATTATATTTCTATTGTTAAAGATGGATCTGGTGTTGGAAATATCAGTTTTCATGAAAAAAACACATCTGTTGTTAATACATCACAATATATTTTGCCTAAGGAAAATCTAAATATTCATTTTATTTTCTATTTACTTCAAACAATTAATTTAAATAAATATAAAACAGGGTCAACAATCCCCCACATATATTTTAAAGATTATTCAATTGAAAAAGTCAAAATACCTAAATATGATGAACAGAAAAAAATAGGAATATTGCTTAAGAATCTAGATGCAAAAATAGAAATTTTAGATAATAAACTACAAATGTGCCAGAATTTCAAGAAGTATTTAATGCAGCAGATTTTCACACAGAAATTAAGATTTACAGATTACATAGAGGAGTGGAAAACTATAAAACTAAAAGATGTTGGCGAAATAAATACTGGAAACACTCCTTCAACTAAAGTTAATGAATATTATTCTCCTAAAAAATATTTATGGGTAACTCCATCAGATATATCCTCAAAATACATTTTTGACACAGCGAAAAGATTATCTGACGAAGGTGCTAAAAAAGGACGCTTTGTTAAAAAAATAGTGTATTAGTCACATGCATAGCCAGTATTGGAAAAAATTGTATTATTCTAGAAGATGGATATTTTAATCAACAAATTAATTCTATAACTCCATCACAAAGTTTTGATTTAGATTTTATTTATTATTTAATAGATTACAATTCTGAAAAAATGAAAAACTATGCTGGAATAACTGCTACTCCAATATTAAATAAAAAAAGCTTTGAAAACATGAAATTTGAATTTCCATCATTCGATGAACAAAAACAAATAAGCAACATGCTTTCTAACATAGATAATAAGATATTTGCTATAGAAGAATTGATTAATAAAACTCAAAAATTTAAAAAAGGACTTCTCCAACAAATGTTTGTTGTCAGGATTAACTGGCGATGTAATTTTAAGTTGGCAAAAAGCCCAAGTTTTAATAAACATTTATTAATATTAAAAAACAAAATTATTTTTATTATTATCAAATAATCATAGGAGATTTATTTATGAAAATTGAAAAAGATGCAGAAAATATTTTAAACAAGTTTTCAAAAACTTTAGAGAATATTCCAGATCTTGAAGAAACTTGGTATATTACTGACAATTTAAATCTTACTCGTGAAGATAAATCTCATGAGAAACATCCTGAAAAAATTTTAAGGAATGCTCATATTGATAAAGAAGGCAAACTTGTTGTTAAAAGAGCAGATTGGGTTAATTAGGGGAATTTTTTATGAAAATGGATTTGGTTTTAGAACTTATGGATGTTCCTGGACAGCTTGTTTCTGTTTTGGATCCGATTAGTGGCCTTGGTGCAAACCTGGTTACTGTAATCCATAAAAGAGATTCTAAAAATGAAAAAGGAATGATTCCGGTTCAGCTTACTCTTGAAGGTGAACGTGATAGCCTTGATAGGGTTATTGAAAGGTTCAAAGAGTTGGGAGTTTCAATTATTGCAATGGATGGAGTCGTTAAAAAGGAAGTTGTGAGCACTATTTTAATTGGCCATATTGTTGATAATGACATTAGAGACACTATGGATAAAATTAATTCTTTAGACGGTGTTTATGTAGTTGGATTTGATATTAAATTAGACGGGGAATCCAAATCCTCTGCCTTAATTAATATTGAAACAGACTTTGGCATGAAAGAATTTATATTTGATAAGATTGGTAAAATAGCTGCAGAAAAAGATTTACTTATGATTAATGAAGTTTAGGGATAGTATGAAAGAATGTAAAGTCATAGTAATGGGATTTGGTGCAGTTGGTCAGGGTGTGGCTAGGGCAATCTCATTAAAAAAAGACATGATTAAAGAAAGATTTAATGTAGAATTAAAAATAGTAGCTGCTGCAGATTCTTCATCTTCTGCAATCTGTGCTGACGGATTGGATGAAGAACTGCTTGTAAACACTAAAAATGAATTTGGAAAATTATCCAATTATCCTGAATACGGCAGTACCATTTCAGGTTTGGATGTGTTGGATGCTGTGGAATATGACTGTTTGATGGAAGCAACTCCAACTAATATAACTGATGCAGAACCTGCACTGTCTTTAACTTTAAAAGCATTTAAAGCTGGAAAAGATGTTGTAACATCAAATAAGGGACATTTAGCTTTAAAATTCAGAGAAGTTGTATCCGAAGCTGAGAAAAACAATGTTGAATTTAAATATGAAGCCAGTGTTGGTGGAGCAATGCCTATTATTAATTTCACAAAAGAAACACTTTCATCCTGTGGAATCAAATCAATTGTAGGAATATTGAACGGTACCACCAATTACATTTTATCAAGAATGGCATCCGAAGGTTCCTCCTATGATATAACCTTAAAAGAATCTCAAGAGTTGGGAATAGCTGAAACAGACCCAACTCAGGATGTTGAAGGTATTGATGCAGCTTGTAAAACTGTAATTTTAGCTAATTCACTTTTAGGAATTGATGCCACTTATAGTGATGTTGATGTTGAAGGTATTTCAAATATTACTTCACAGGCTATGGATTTAGCCAGAAAAGAAGGTTATTTAATTAAATTAATAGCTGAAGTTTCTAAAGACAAACTGCAGGTATCACCACGTTTAGTTAAAAAAGGCAGTGCATATGATTTAAGCGGAACTTTAAATATGGCTACTGTCCGCACTGACCTTGCAGGTGATGTTAGTGTTATTGGACTTGGAGCAGGATCTCTTGAAACTGCTTCTGCGATGTTGACTGATTTGATTAGTATTTTAAAAGTTAAATACTAATTTACTTTTACTTTTTTTGATGATAGTATGAAATATGTAATTTTTATTCCTGACGGTTCAAGTGACTATCCAATCGACGAATTGGACGGCATGACTCCACTTATGGCAGCTGATACTCCAAATATTGATAAAATGGCAAAAGAGGGTTTTGGAGGTTTAACCAATAATGTTCCTGATGCATATACTCCAGGTTCTGATGTAGCCAATATGAGTATTTTCGGATTTAACCCTGCAGATTATTATACAGGCAGAGGACCTCTGGAAGCAGGAAGCATGGGTATTGAAACCACAGATAAGGACGTAATTTTCAGATGCAATACCATTACCCAGAAGGACAATCATATGGATGATTTTAATGCAGGCCATATTACTTCTGAAGAAGCTGAAATACTTATGGACAGCTTAAATGATTATTTCAATGGAAAATATGATGATTTTAAAGGCAGATTCTATTCAGGAGTCAGTTACAGACATCTGTTTGTATATTCCTGTGACAGTGCTGAAGATGCTAAGCTATTGGCTGATTTGAAGACTATGCCTCCTCATGATATTGCAGGTGAGAATCTGGATGAAAACACCTCCGGCGACAGATGGGATGAAAAATTACCCAAATTCATTAAGAAAATCATGTGGGAATCAGGGGAAGTTCTTGAAAATCATGAAGTCAATAAAAAAAGAGTGGAAAATGGTAAAAAACCGGCAAATATGGTATGGCTGTGGGGTCAGGGGGTAACACCAACTTTACCTAACTTTAAAGATGTTTACGGATTGGATGCAGCAGTAATTACTGGTGTTGATTTGTTAAAAGGAATAGGTGCTTTTGCAGGCTTTGACATTATTGATGTTCCAGGAGCTACAGGATACTTTGACACAGATTATGAAGCTAAGGGAAAATATGCAATTGAAGCTTTAAAAAACCATGATGTAGTGTTTGTACACATTGAAGCTCCTGATGAAGCAGGACATGCATCAGACACAGCTGAAAAAGTTAGAGCTATTGAACAAATTGACAAGCATATTGTAGGTCCGGTTTTAGACAGTTTAAAAGGTCAGGACTTTAAGGCAGCTATTTTGCCTGATCATCCAACTCCGGTTTCAGTTGGAACCCATACAAGAGATGATGTGCCTTTGATAATATATTCTTCTGATAAAACAGGCGATGAATGTGAATCCTTTGATGAACAGAGTGTTCTTAAAGGCAGTTTGGATAAAAAAGAAGGATATAAATTAATGTCAAGGCTAATTAATGATGATTTTTAGATAAATCATCTCATTAATCATTTTCTTTTAATGTTGTTAATCGCAACAGTTATATATCTGGAAATTTATAATTTATGTTGTAATTTGCAACAATAATTTTATTTTTTTTTATGGTGTACTAAATATGGAATCTTTAATTAAAACCCCAAAACATTATTTATTTTCCAATAAAGCATTATTCGTTCTGTTTTTACCTTTGCTTATTGAGCAGGGACTGGAATTTTTTGTAGGGTTTGCTGATTCTGTAATGGTTGCATCTTTAGGTGAAGCAGCAATTTCCGGTGTTTCATTAGTTGATTTTCTGATGCAGCTGCTGATTTTTGGATTTTCTGCACTGGCTACTGGAGGAGCGGTAATAGCTGGCCAGTACTTAGGAAACAATAAGCCGGAAAAAGCTAGAGGAGCATGCAATCAGCTTGTGTGGTTTTCAGGAATTTTATCAGCTCTTTTAATGGTGGTTGTTTTAATAGCCAAATCCTTTTTAATTAATACATTATTTGGCCAGATTGAAGCAGACGTATGGAATTATGCAAATACATATCTGCTGTTTATGGCTTTTTCAATACCATTTATAGCTATTTACAATGCAGGTGCTGCAATTTACAGAACCAGCGGAAATTCAATTCTGCCAATGAAGATAATGGTTATCTGCGATATTTTAAATGTTGTAGGTAATGCATTCGGTATTTATTATTTGGGTTTAGGTGTTGAAGGAGTAGCTGTCCCCACTGTAATTTCAAGACTGATTGCAGCAGCTGCTATAATGCATTTTACATTAAATGAAAACTTCAAACTCCATATTAAAAGAACTTTAAAACATAAATTTGATTGGAAAGTTCTTAAAAACGTGCTGAATGTAGGTATTCCATACGGTATTGAAAACGGACTGTTCCAGTTTGGACGTGTGCTGGTTTTAAGTTTGGTTTCAACTTTTGGAACAGTAGCTATTGCAGCTAATTCTGTAGGTTATGCAATTGGAATATTTTCAGTATTGCCTGGTTTTGCAATTAATCTGGGAATGACTGCAGTAATTTCAAGATGTGTTGGAGCAAATGATTATGAACAGGCAAGATATTACAATAAAAAGATTATTTTAATTGTTGTTGTATGTCACATTATTGTCAATGCAGCAATATTTGCCCTGTTGCCGGTTATTTTGAGCCTTTATAATTTGTCTCCTGCTACTGCAGCACTGTCTGGCAAGATGATTATCTGGCACGGTACACTTGGAATTTTAATTTGGCCAATAGCATTTACACTGCCTAACCTGTTTAGAGGTGCTGGTGATGCAAAATGGGCAATGGTGGTAAGCTTAACAGTAATGTTTACCTGCAGGATAGGCTTATCTTACATTTTAGCCATAAACTTTAATATGGGAGTATTTGGAACATGGGTAGCTATGTTCATTGACTGGTTTGTAAGAGGCGGATTATACATCTACAGATACTTCAGCAATAAATGGACATTATATAGGGTTGCAGAATCCTAATTTTTCTTTTTTTACATAAAAATTCAAATAGTAATGTTTATATTTTTATTTTGATAGATTGTTTTATTAGTGGTTTTGATGAGGGATGTTGATTTTGGTGTATGTTTATTATTGTTTTTTTTATTTTTTTTATCTTTAGGTTCTGTTTGTGGTGTTGGGGGAGATTATATTTGGAGAGATATTTGGGAGTCACAGTACTCTAATAATTAGATGTTTGGTGGTATGATTATGGATATTAATGTTAAATGTGTTTTTGTTTTTATTTTTTTTGTAATATTTGTTTTATCATGGCATTGTTATAACTATTATACAATTTGGAATCCTAATCCTCTTGTAGAAAAAGATAATTGGCCATCTAGGCTATTTTATATATCTTTTATTTTAATTGCTATTATTATTCCATGTATATAATTTTGAGATAATATTATTTTGGGTGTATGTGTTCTATGATTAAAGATGTTGTAAATGTGATTTTGCTTAGTATTATAGTAATTTTGACTATTTATTATTACTGTGTCCTTTTCTTTAAGAAAATAAATATTAACTGGCCTGGAAGGATTATAATAATTGTATTTTTTTTAATTATTATAATAAATTTTAAGAATATGCTTGATTGGTTCCATTATTTTTTTCATTTGTAGCCATAAAAGGCATGAAAAGCGGAATGGAATATTTAATTTTAATTTGCAAATAACAGAAATAAAATGGTTGTTAAACACAACAGTTATATATTAAAAAAATTAAAAATTATGTTGTAATGTGCAACAGTTTGTGATATTATGGTATTGTTTAGAGGAGATATTAAGTGCAAGTCACTTCAGAGAAGAACATCATTAAGTGTAATTTTACCTGCAGACAATATACATTACTTGCAGGGCACTGAAGAAATAGTAGAAAAGCCATATAAAACATTGTATCTGCTGCATGGGCTTTTCGGCAGTGATGATATATTTTTAGCAAACACTACAATTCAAAAATTTGCAGAAGACCATAATATTGCAGTTGTCCTGCCAAGTGGAGAAAATAGCTTTTATGTGGACCAAAAAGAATCCCACAAATATTATGGGGAGTTTATAGGTCGTGAACTTGTTGAAATGACAAGAAACATTTTCCCACTATCTCATAAAAAAGAAGACACATATCTTGCAGGATTTTCAATGGGAGGATATGGAGCTATTAGAAACGGATTAAAATACCATGACACTTTCGGATATATTGGAGCAATCTCTGCAGCGTTGCTGACAGATGATTTGCATAACTGGGGTGAAGGAGATGATTTATTGTCTTCAAAATCTTTTGCCCAGTCCTGTTTCGGAGACTTGAATAAAGTAATCGGAAGTGACATGGACCCCAAATTTTTAATTGATGATTTGATAGCTAATGATATTGAAATTCCAAAGATTTTCATGGCAGTTGGAGATAATGACTTCTTGTATGATGAGAACATAGATTATTATAATTACTTAAAATCAAGAAATGTTGATGTGGAGTTCAGATGCTCTTCAGGAGAACATACCTGGGAGTTTTGCAATGATTATATTAAAGAGTTTATAGAATGGCTCCCATTATAAAAAAGAGGAGATAATATGAAAAAATTTGGTTTTGGATCTATGAGGTTACCCTGTAATAGTGATGATCCGAAAGATATTGACCTGCCACAGATATTTGAAATGGTTGATAAATATATTGAAAGCGGATTCAATTACTTTGATACTGCATATGGATACCATGACGGATTAAGTGAAGTGGCACTTAGAAAAGCAGTTACTGAAAGATATCCGAGAGAAGATGTAATAATAGCTGATAAATTACCTGTATACATGCTTAAACCTTCACATAACCTTGAAGAAATATTCAGTGAGCAAAAAGAAAGATGCGGTGTTGAGTATTTTGATTATTACATGCTGCACAATATTACAAACAACTTCTACAATGGAATCATTCCGCAGTTAAAGTGCTTTGAATTTGCAGAAAAATTAAAGGAAGAAGGCTTTATCAGACATCTCGGAATTTCATTTCATGATGATGCAGAAACTCTTGATAAAATATTAAGTGAGCATCCTTCTATAGAATTTGTTCAGTTACAGATAAATTATCTTGACTGGGACAATGAGGGAATTCAGTCAGGGAAATGTTATGAAGTAGCCAGAAAATACAATAAGGACATTATTGTAATGGAACCTTTAAAAGGAGGAACACTTGTAAATATTCCGGAAGATGCCGGTAAAATATTAACTAGCTACAATCCTGATTTGTCACTTGCATCTTGGGGAATTAGGTTTGCAGCCAGTTTGGAAGGTGTTTTAACAGTATTGTCTGGTGTAAGTTCATTGGAGCAGCTGGAAGACAATTTAAGTTATATGAAAGATTTCAATCCATTGACTGAAGATGAATTGAAGGTTATTGGAGATGTAGTTGAAATCATTAAACATTCAATAGCAATTCCATGTACGGGATGTGATTACTGTTTGGATGCATGCCCTGAAGATATTCCAATTTCAAAGTTCTTTGCTCTTTATAATGATGTTAAACAATCCATTGAACTCCAGTTTTTACATTATTTCTACTATGATAATTTAGCCAAGAAAAATGCACCTGCATCTTCATGTTTGGAATGTGGTGAATGTGAGGAGAACTGCACTCAGCATATAAAAATCATTGATGAGCTTAAAAAGGTCAGGGACTTGCTGGAAGTTGATCTGGAATCTATGTTATGAGAGTAAAGTATTTATAACACATGCTATAAATTTTACTATCGGGAGAGTTTTTGCTCTTCTGATTTTTGTTTAAAAAAATTTGTTTTGGTAATTAGTCATTCCACCACCCAACCCAGTGACTAATTACTAAAATTCTTTTAAGTAAAAATAGGGTAGCTATACAATTACACCACCCAAGTATAGCTACCAATTAATTTAATCTGATTTTTTCATAATTATATATAAGATGAACAACTAAATTATAAAGTATATAAATTTTATTTTTTATAAAATGGAGAGGATTTTTCTGACAAAGTATATTATTATAACTGGTGGGGTAGTTAGTTCTATTGGAAAAGGAATTACTTCTGCATCTATGGGTCGTATTTTAAGATCTTATGGTTTAAAAGTAGCGGCTATTAAAATAGATCCTTATTTGAACTGGGATTCCGGAACATTAAACCCTTATCAGCATGGTGAAGTTTTTGTAACTAATGATGGAATGGAAACTGACTTGGATTTAGGTCATTATGAAAGATTTTTAGATGTTGAATTGCCTGGATTGTCCAATATCACTACAGGTAAAGTTTATAAATCTGTTATTTCTAAAGAAAGGGAAGGCAAATTCTTGGGAGCTTGTGTACAGGTTATTCCACATATTACCAATGAAATTAAAGAAATGATTAGGTTAATCTCTGATAATGAGGATTATGATGTTGTTCTAATTGAGTTGGGTGGTACTGTTGGAGATATTGAAAGCCAGCCTTTCCTTGAAGCTTTAAGGCAACTTAGAAATGAAGAAGGCCATGATAATGTCATGTTTGTTCATGTTACATTTATTCCATACTTAAATGCCGCCGGTGAATTCAAAACCAAACCGACACAACATTCTACAAAAGAATTAAGAAGTATGGGTATTAACCCTGATGTTATTGTATGCAGATCTCAGGAACCAATTGACGATGCTTTAGAAGGAAAAATAGCTCATTTCTGTGATGTGGATCAAAAAGCTGTTGTAAACACTCCTGATGCAGGTACTATCTATGAAGTGCCACTGGTTTTAGAAGAAAATAACATTGGTGAATTGATAGTTAATAGGATAGGACTGGATATTAAACCGGATTCCTCAAAACTTGATGACTGGCGTAAAATTGTAGAATCTCTTAAGATTGAAAGTCCTGTTGTAAATATTGGAATTGTCGGTAAATATGTAGAGCTTGAAGATGCATATATCAGTATCAGGGAATCCCTGCAGCATGCAGCAGCTAATGTTGGGGTAAAAGCCAACATCATCTACATCAGTTCTGATGTTGATAATTTGGATGAAGAGGTTATGGGCAATCTCCATGGTATTCTTATTCCCGGAGGATTTGGAGAACGTGGATTTGAAGGAAAGCTTGATGCTGTAGATTATGCTATTGAACACAATGTTCCGTTGTTCGGTATCTGTTTGGGAATGCATTCTATTGTAACTCAGTTTGCAAGACGTAACGGATATCCTGAAGCTAACAGTTCAGAATTTGACAGCGAAAATCCTCACCCTGTTATTGACATGATGGAAGAACAGAAAAAAGTTAAAAACATGGGCGGAACTATGCGTTTAGGTTCTTATGACTGTAAGCTTGTTAAAGGAACTAAAACATATGAGGCTTATAATGTGGAAGATATTGCAGAACGTCACAGACACAGATTTGAATTTAACAATGATTACAGGAAAGACCTGGAAGATAAAGGTTTAGTTATTTCAGGAGTTAGTCCTGATGACTTCTTAGTGGAAATTGTTGAATTGCCAAATCATCCATGGGCTGTCGGCTGCCAATTCCATCCGGAATTTAAATCAAGACCGAATAGGCCACATCCATTATTCAAATCATTTTTAGAAGCTATTTATGAGTATTCTAAAAACTGATTCTCTTCATTTTTTTTATTTTAAAAACAATTTTACACTCTTATTTTCTAGCTAATTAATATATTTCTTAGTTTATACTAGAATTATGGATTTTAGTATTATATTTTTAGTTCAAATTATAGTTACATCTTTATTTTGTTGTTTGGCTGCAATTTTTGATGTTAAAACAGGAATAATATCCAACAGGTTAAATTTATCTCTGCTTATTTTTGGGTTGATATCTAACCTGTTTTTGTCAGTTCTTTCTGCTAACATTAAATACATTTTATGCTCAATAATTTCAATGTTTGTAACATATATCGTAACTTTCCTATTTTGGAAATTAAAAATTTGGGGTGGAGGAGATGTAAAATTACTTACAGCTATTGCCACAGTTATACCATTTGGCATAAATCTTGACTTTTTAAATATTTATCCTCAGCTGTCAGTTTACCCGTTTTCATTTACAGTAATTATAAACAGCATTTTAATAGCATTTCCGTTTCTGCTAATATTTACCGGCTATCTGATATTAAAAAACACAATGTTTAACTCAAATAAGGACATATTATTTTCATTTTTAAATATAAATTCCATATCACTATTTTTAAAGTTAAATCTAAATAAACTGATACTGATTAAAGATTTAAAAGAAGGAATGATAGTCAATGATTATTATTTCAATAATGAAAAAATAGCTGTTTTAATCAGTGACATCAATGGCAATCTAAAAGTTTACAAAACAAAGAATAATCCTGATTTTAATTATTACTTTAAATCTCAGAGTGCCGGAGGAATAACTGCTCAGGATATGTATCTCTTAAAGATTATGAATGCTCAAAAAATCATATCCAACAGCATTTCAGTAAAAATAGGATTTCCGTTTGCACCTGCAATATTTGCAGGATTCTTGATATCTGTTATTTATGGTGATTTGATGCTGCTGTTTATAAAAAAGTTCTTTCTGGTGATGTAGGATGCTTAAAGAAAATAATGGTCAAATTGCAGTTGAATATTTGTTTATATTTGCAATAGCCTTAATTATTCTGACTATATTCACTCTGCCTTTAGCCAGTCTGGCAATTGATAAAACAACAGATGTTTCCGATGCTGTAAATGTCAAATCCCAGATGTATAAAATAGCCGGCGGAATCAATCAGGTATATGGTGAAGGTCATGGCGCAAGGCAGACTGTTAATCTGGAGATGGATCAAAGCATTAATGTCAATATCTACAAAAAACATCTCTCAGTCAGTGTAAAATTCAATGACGGGTCATCTAAGCTGATTAGAGTAAATCATGATGCAGATGATGTCAGTGGTGTTCTGAATTTAAATAAAGGCAGAAATACACTTGTTATTGAATGGCCTGAGGATAGTGAAAATATATTTATCTCTAAAAAGTAAATTATAATGTAATGTGTGAGGTTAATTTATGAGTAGTCTAGACAATGCTAAACTTAAAGAATTAATGAAAATCGAACCTGAATCTATGAGCAAAGAAGAATATGAAAGTTTCGTATCTGAATTTAAAAATGCACAGCTTTTACTTCCGGTTGAAATATATTCTAAAACTCAAAGTGATGAAATAAATGAACCTCTTAGTTTTAAACCTGTTACAATTGAAGAAAATGGATGTAAATGCATTCCATTATTTACAGACAATGAAGAATTAAAAAAAGACAATCCTCCAGTTTCTGTAATAGCTATTTTTATGAAAGACTTGAAGGATATGCTTGAAGATTCATCAGAAATTGATGAAATTATGATAAATCCCTCAAGTAAGGATACTGTTTGCATAGATCTTGATTCCTTTTTTGACTTGTTTGAAGTAAGAAATAATCCTAATGACTGGATTTTTGAAAAAGCCATGCCTTTAAATCAGGAAATTAGGGTTTATTATCGTGAATTGGAACCTTTTATGAAAAAACAAGCTGTTGATGGTGTTTATTCATCTCCAGATCCACTTAAAGCCAGTGTAAATATGCATTTTGATGACAATATTCCTTATTTGAATGTTTTAATACTTCCAAAAGACACCAGAACTGTTTATTTAGGTGGTATGATGGATCCTGAAATGAGTTGCGATATTCTTCTTGCTCCTGAAACGGAATTTGAATTTGTAAGTCAGGAAGATGAACATACAATGATTTGGAAGTGTGTTAATCAGAAATTTTATGATTGATTAATTTTCATCTATTCTTCTTTTTTCAATGGGAAATAATCCATTAATCTATCCAAAACTTATTTAAATTACTTGTTATCTTAAATAGTAATATTATTTAATTGGCGCGTGAATTTATGGATATTTTAATTGCTATTGTATATGTTATTTTATTCATTATATTGATGGTATTTGTTTTTTCTATAGGTATGTTAAAGCCATTTATGCCTAAAAAAGAAATAGCACTTGTTCTTGTTGTAGCTTTTCTTATAGGGTCTATTGGTGGTGCCTTTTTCCTGGAGCCTTTGTATGAGGAGGTCCCGGCATTTGTCGGTGAACTTGAAAAGAATGTTCCCGGAAATGAAGAAACATTATATTTGGATTTGTCTTCCGCCACAGATGTAGGTGAATTGGAACAGAATTTATCTAAAATCGATGGTTTTAAATCATTTAATGAAACTGGAGTAACGTTTTTCCTATGGAGTTTTAATGATAAGGAATTGGCTTATTTTAATAGTGTAATAGGCAATATTGATTCTCATTATGCAGATTATACAGTTGAACCTTCAGGCAGAATTAATATTACTTTAGAACCGGGTTACACATCCAGTTCTGCATTGCAGTCATTTTCTGATTGGTATAAATTAGTTTATGGTGATTCTATTGCTTATGCTCAGATACATGCTAAATTGGTTGTATCATCTGCCTCTTTAGGTGAATTTGAAGATGCTCTATTGGAAAGAGGAATTGTTGCAACTCATATTGAAGGACCAACTCAAAAGGTTGTTAATCAAACCAATCAGTCTATGATATCTGACAACGAATTCATACTGGTTTCAGGTGTTGTTGGTGTAATGGTTTCTGTTGTTGGAATTTACTTCGATGCAGTTGTTGTTAGTTATAGAAAATTCAAAAAGTTCCTTAATAAAAAGGTTAAAAGGTAGTATTTGATGAAGGTAGCTGTTTTATTTTCTGGAGGAAAAGACAGTACTATGGCATTATATAATGCTTTAGAAACAGGAGAAGATGTTAAATATCTTCTTTCTATGAAATCTGTTAATGATGAATCTTACATGTTTCATGTTCCGAATATTCATATAACTGATTTGCTTGCAGAAGCATTAAATATTCCAATCATTACTGCACAGACTCAGGGCATTAAAGAAGAGGAACTTGAAGATTTAAAAATGGCTTTTATAAAACTTAAAGATTTAGGTGTTGAAGCCATATATACCGGTGCACTTTATTCAGTTTATCAAAAATCAAGGATTGAAAAATTAGGTGATGAAGTTGGACTGGAAATCATATCTCCTTACTGGCATGTGGATGAACTTGAATATATGAAAGAGATTGTTTCATTAGGTTTTGAAGTTATAATAAGTGGTGTTTTTGCTTATGGTTTAGATGAATCATGGCTGGGCAGAAAAATCGATGATAAAGCTATTGATGAACTGGTTGAAATCAACAAAAAAGTTGGTATTAATTTAGCTTTTGAAGGTGGAGAAGCAGAAACACTAGCTGTTGACGGTCCAATTTTCAAAAAAAGAATCAATATTTTAAAAGATAAAAAAACATGGCATTTGGATAGTGGTTTGTATATTATTGAAGAAGCAGAATTGGAAGATAAATGAATTTAGAGGGTGGTGTTTTCTTTTAAAAATTCATTTATTTCTTTTTCATAGCTTTCCAAATCCTTTTCATTGATAATGATTTTATCGGATAATGAGATTACAGTTCCAATACCAAAATCCAATTCCATCTGGTCTCTTTTCAGGAAGTCTTCGTAATTTTCAGAGTCATCTTCTCTGTTTCTTTGCTGCAATCTTTTAAAGCGTATTGCAGGATTTGCAAAAATGGAAAGAATTATAAAATCATCAAAGTTTTCTTTAAACATATTTACTTCAAAAGGACTTCTGATTCCTTCTACGATGATTGTTGTAGCTAATTTGTCTTCAATCATCTTTTTGATTTTTTCAATAGTTAGCTTGGCTACAATATATTTTCCGTGTTCTTTTCTAAGGTTAGTTGCAGTTTCTTTTGAGCTTTCTCCTCTTTTTTTAGCTTCTTCACGTATTATGTCTCCCATACTTACAACTGCTGCTCCTTTCTTAGCTGCAATTTCAGAAACTAAACTTTTTCCAGATCCAGGTAGTCCTGATATTCCCATTACTTCCATTTTATATTCCTCGTTTTATTTATTTTTAAATAGTTTCAGTGCTTCTTTAAGGTTTTTTCTGTTGTCAAAGTCGTTTATCATATTTATTAAAAGTTGTTTGTCCTGAGTTTTCAGGTCTTTAGCAATTTCTGTCATAAATGGAAATGCACGTACAACATTATCTACAATTGAAATGTCTGAAGTTTGTGAAGTTCTGGATAAAGGATTTAAATCAATTGTGATTGTTTTTTTGCCTGTTTTACTTAGAATTTCTGCTCTGTCTCCATCTTCTAAAGGTACAAGAACGGTGTCTGCTGAATAGATACCTGTTTTGCTGGCTGATGCTCTTTCATTTTTAATGCTTTTCAGGTATTTGATGTCATCGTCTTTTGTTCCAAGTATCTGGCTGTATCCATGTTTCTTGTAGAGTTCGGTTATTTTTTCTACTCTTTCATCAGTTCTGTAAAATAAATTGATTTCTATTTTGGCATTTACGGTTTTTGCAAATTGAATTACTTCATCAATAGCTAAAGCTGTTGTATTTCCATTTACTGATATAACCGGATTTTCGGATAATAATATGGTAGCTACTGCTGCATACATTGCTCTTTTAGCAGGAAATGTTGTTTTTTCACCAAGAAGGTAGTCAAATGCTTCTCCTCTGCCGTGTGCAATCATTGCAGATTCTGCTAAATATCCTTCTTTTTGGGCTTTAACTATTTTGTCTCTTAAAACTAATGATTCATAACGTGGATGTGATTTAGGTATCATATTCAAACCTCTTTATTTTAAATCTATTTCCATTTGTGCTAGATAGCCAAGTAAGGTAGTTGTAATAAGAGTTAATATAATCATAGAAATTACATGAATTGGATAATCATCAATCAGGATATTTGTTTTCTTGCGAATTACAAAAAATACAAAATCACAAATAACATCCATCAAAATAAATATTGTTCCAATTTTAAATCCTTCAATAACTTCATTTTCATTGATGTCTCTGATGTAGAGGATTCCAAAAAAACCAGTTACTGTGATAATAGCTATTGGAGCAACAATATTGATGTATGGAATGTTGTCGGTTATCAATGGGCTAAATATTACTGTAATTAGATATACAAAAAACCATATTAAAATTCCATAGATTATACCTAATTTTAGCTTCATTATTGCAACCTTAATATTTTATATATTGACTAATTTTAATATTAGTTTTAAAATATTATTATAGTTTTCTAAAGAATTTTTTTTTTTTAAAAATAGTATTTTGGGATTATAAGGCAAGCATTTGAGAGTTTTATCCTTGCCTTATAATGTGTTTGTTTTTACAAGTTTTTTAGAGAAATGAATTTTAAAATTGGCTGTTTTTTTATCTATCTCTGACTACTAATAATTGCTGAGTTTATTAGTAGTCAATTTAATATTGTATCAATCTACTATATAAACTTATTTATATTTTATTAAAATTCAATTATACTTTAATTAATAATATATACAATAAATGACTAAATTAATGTAAATGACACAAAGAGAAGAACACGAAAGGTATTTGTTGGAAGCGATATTGTCAGATTCAATATCTTCAGATAATCCTTCTGAAAAAGCTAAAGAAAAAGCTAGGAAAAATTCACCATCTTATTTTAAGGCATTGGAAGAAAATCTTCTGGTTAAATATGAAAATAAAAAGCTGTCAGATATTAGCGGAAGTAAAATAATTGATACTGATGCAGGTGAAACATTATGTATAACTGAAAGTGAAAAAATAAACTTCAAATTAGCTGAAAATAATTTTAAACAACAAATGAACCACAACCTTAAACTGCTTCCGAAAATAGGCATTAAAACAGAACAGAACCTTAAAAATGCAGGATACGACACCATTGAATCACTTACTGCTCATGACAGATACGGATCATATGCTGACAGATTCATGGCCAGTATTGATGAGATGTCATTTAGGGATGTTTTAAGACTGCTGAACAAAAACAAGTACGGCAAAAAGTGCAGGGACAATCTAATAAAGTATGCAAGTATTCCTGATGCGGAAAACTTTAAATTTATGGATATCGAAACATTGGGTTTATCAAATGTTCCGGTTATTCTGATTGGTGTAGCTGAAATCAAAAACAACAAAATAACCTCTTCACAATATTTCTTAAGAGACATTTATGAGGAACCTGCAGTTTTGGAAGCTTATCTGTCTCATTTGGATGATGATTCTATTCATGTAACCTTCAACGGATCAATGTTTGATGTTCCCTTTATTAAAAATAGGTGCAGCTATTACAGAATGAATCCTCAGCTGGATTTGCCTCATCTTGATTTATTGTATTTTGCAAGAAATCTGTGGAAAAATACTCTGCCTAACTGTCAACTTCAAACAATTGAAAAAGAAATCTTTGGAATTGAAAGAAAAGATGACGTTCCAGGCCAGTACATTCCGGGATATTATCAAACATACTTGACTGAAAGGAATATAGGGCCGATAGTTCCAATTATAGAACACAACAGACAGGATATTGTTTCCCTGGCCAGCTTTTTGATGAAAATGTATGATATAGTAAATGAAAGCTGATGATTTTTACAGGATATGTTTGTAAAATAAACTATTTTTATTATAAAATATAATAATTATCAAATGAGGAATTACAATGGGATTTTTTGATAGATTTAAAAAGAACAAAAACGCCAATAAAAAGGTAAAAAGGGTTGAAAGAAAAAGAAAAGCAATTGATAAACAGCCGGACATTGAAGAATCCCAGTTAGTTTTAAGAGAAATAGCTGTTAACAGTAAAAACAGACATGAAAGAGCACAGGCTACAGATTCAATTACAAATCAGTATGTAGCATTGGATATAGCTAAACATGTAACTGACAGAGCTATAAGATTAATAGCTGCAAATAAAATTCAGGATGAAGACCTTTTATGGGATGCAGCTGAAAATGCCGAGTTTTATGATGTCAGAAGCTTCGCTTATGAAAGATTAGGTGAAAACAATAAGTCAATAGCTGAAATTGTTATTAATCAAAAGAAAAACCAGCATGTAACTGAAATCTTTGAAAAAATAGAGGATGAAGAAACCTTAAAGGATATAGCTGTCAGTGCCGTTGACAGGAAATTCAGAAAATTGGCATTGGAAAAAATTGACACTCAGGAAATACTGGAAAGCATTGCATTTGAGGCTAAGGATAATGAAATTAGAAAAATGGCAGTCAATAAAGGCAACTTTTATAATGAGGATGTACTTCAGAAGGTAGCTGTTGAAGATAGGGATGACGGTGTGCGAATAGCTGCTGTAAATAAAATCAATGATGAATCCAAACTGGTTGAAATAGCTAAAAATGAGGAAAATACAAAAGTGAGAAATGTTCTTTTAAGTAAAATTGTAAATCCTGAATTGCTGGAGGAAATTGCACTTACTTCTCAAACTGCAGATATTCGTCTGGACTTGGTAAAAAGGTTGGATAATGAGGATTTGCTTGAAAAAATAGCTTTGGAGGATAATGATACTGTTGTTAGAACAGAAGCTATTAAAAAACTTGATAATGAAGAGATTTTAACTAAAATAGCTAAAACTGAAGCAGACCGCTTAGCCCGCCAGAGTGCCGTTAAAAAACTTACTTCTCAGGAAACACTGGTTGCTGTAGCTCTTGAAGATGAAGACCAGTTTGTAAGAGAACATGCAATCAACAATCCCAGTTTGGCTGATGAAGAGTGCTTTGTTGAAATAGCTATAAACACTCCTTTTAAAGAGACTGCTGATGAAGCTATTGAACATATTGAGAATGAATCTTCATTTATTCAGATTTTACACAATGCCAAACTGGAAGAAGTTAGAAAAGAGACTTTATCTCATATTGATGATATCAAAGTATTAATTGAAATAATTAAAGAAAATGAAGATGCTGAATTTTCTCTAAAAGCTTTGAATAAAATAGATGATGAGGATATTTTACTTAAAGTTTATGAAGCCAATATTTCAGAAGAGCTGTCTGTAAGAGCTGTTTCTAAAGTAAAAACACAAAAGCCTTTAATTGAATTGATTAAAAATGAACCTTCCTGGAGAATTCGTGAAGCGGCTGTTAAAAATATTTCAAATAAGAAAGTTTTAAAAGAAGTTGCTGCAAGTGATGAAAACGAATATGTAAGAAGCGTTGCAAAAAACAGAATTTAAAAAAGAAAATAGCATGGCTATTTTCTATAAATAAAATTCACTTTCTTTTCTTTGGTTGAAGTTAGTTAGGAATCTTTCTTTCATTCTTTCAAATAAGTCTCCGGTAAAGTATCTTGCATCTTCAGGGCATGTATATATGCAGGCAGTACATGCACTGCAAAGATCAGCATCTGTCTGTCCAGGGTCCATATCAGGAATAGCTTCTTCAGGGCAAGATGAAACACACTCATAGCAGTATGTACATAATGATTCGTCACAGATTGGAGTTAATTGAACTTTTTTATATTCGCAGTACGGTTTATTGCCCGGAACTTCAATGTCTTCAAATTCTTCAGAATCTAATTTTTCCCTGCATTTTTCTACAAATTCATTAAGCTTTTCCAAATCTTTTTCATCCGGTCTGTCTGCTGCAACATCTGTTACTATTGAGTGCTGGCTGACTGTTGCACCGGTTCCTACGATGGTAAATCCGTTTTCTTTTAATATGTCGTTTAACTCAATGAGTGCATCTCCGATATTTATGTTTCCGTAGTTTACGACAGCTATTGCAGGGATATTTTCTCCTTTAAAGTTCATTAATTTTGTACTGGCTGTTTTCGGAAGTCTTCCTGCAAAAATAGGCATTCCTACAATTACTAATGTGTCATCATCAAACTCTTTTGGAGAATTTCCACCAGCTACATTTAATAAGTCGTATTCTTCCTGTGTGCCTTCAAATTTATTGGCTATTTCATCTACTATTTTCCTTGTTGTACTTGATGGGCTAAAATAGATTTTAGCAATTTTTGTAAATGTTTTCATACTCTCACCTTTGTTTTATTAGTTAATTATTATGTATATTTAAATGTGTTGTTTAAATATTTTTTAATATTTTTTATTGCAATTGTATTTTTGTATAGTTTTATTTGGAATAAATTAGATTATCTAAACAAATTTTTGTTTTATTTTGTTTTTAAAGGGATTTGTTTAGTTTGATAAAAAACTTTAAATGATATTACATCACATATATTATATTAATATGATTATGTTAGCATAAGAGGTGAAAAATATGAGTAACAAGAAAACAGCTATGGTGGGAACACCTTGCCAAATATTAGCAGCTACAAAAATTAACAGATACGAAGAAAAAACCGGCGGTTCTCCTATTGATGTTAAAATAGGTTTGTTTTGTATGGAAAACTTCTCATACCAATATCTTAAAAGATATTTGAAAAGTCGCGATATTGAATTGTTTGAAGTTAAGGAATTTAGAATAGAAAAAGGACAATTTGTTGCATATCTGATAGATGGTAATGTATTTAAAATACCGATAGCTGAAACCGAACCTTTTACTCGTAAAAATTGCCATATTTGTACTGATTATACTTCTGATGTTTCAGACATTTCTGTTGGATCTGTCGGTTCTCCGAAATATCACTCAACAGTTATTGTAAGAAGCCAAAAAGGTAAGCAGATAATTGATGCATGTATAGCTGAAGGATATATTGAAGCTGAAGCGATTTCCAGAAAAGGTCAGGATTTGCTGGAAAAAATAGCTAATCAAAAAATCAGCAAAAATACAAGAATCTATAAGAAAAGGGAAGCTATTGGAAGACCTGTTTTATCAAAAAGACAAATATCCGAAGAAGAATTCTATGATGAATGCGGCAAATGTCAGTTTGACAACCTGCAAAATGATGTAATCAGTGTAGGGTCATGTGTTTTATGCGGTGCCTGCGAATATGTCTGTCCGATTGATGCTGTTCAGATAAACAACAGAAAACCTGTATCAGTAAAAGAATGTGAAGAAGACTGTCATGCATGTTACTTTGCATGTCCTAGAACATTTATCAGTGATGCAATATATCCTGAAGGAATTGATGAACAGCCATTAGGCGAATACCTTGAAATTTACTCTGTAAAAGCAGATTCCATTATGGGACAAGATGGTGGTGTAGTATCAGCTATTTTAGTATATCTGCTTGAAAACAATATTGTTGATGAAGTTTCTGTTGTCGGTGAAGATAAGGATGCGCCTTGGAGACCTGAATCTTATCTTACATCTAAAATCCAGGATGTTATTAAAGCTGCTGGAACTAAATACAGTACTACAACAATTGGATTTAAAGCATTAACAAATAAGAAGTAAATCTTCTTGTTTTTACTTATTTTTTAAACTATTTATAATATAAAAAATACATTTATTTAATGGTGATATGATGGAATTAATGAAAGAGCTATCTTTAACTCCAGGTGTTTCTGGATCTGAAGAAAAAATAGCAAACATTATTAAAAGAGAATTAAAAGATGTCGCTGATTCTATTGAAGAAGACAGTATGGGTAATGTAATAGCTACTAAAAAAGGTGAGAAAAAAGCACCTACTGTAATGTTAGCTTCCCATATGGATGAAATCGGATTGATGGTCAGATATATTGATGAAAAAGGATATGTCAAATTCTCAACAATTGGTGGAATTAATGACCAAATGTTAATGAATCAGTCTGTAATTATTCACAGCAGCATTGGAGAAGATGTTCCGGGGGTTATTGGCTCAAAACCACCTCATGTTACAAAACCTGAAGAAAGAAACAAAGTTGTAAAAGCAGATGACATGTTTATTGATATCGGTGCAAAAGACCAGGAAGATGCAGAAAAAATGATTCGTATTGGAGACAAAATAAGTTTCAGAGCTTGGTTTGAAGAATATCCAAACGATTTGATTATGGGTAAAGCATTAGATAATCGTGTTGGCTGTTATGTAATGATGGAAGTTTTAAAAAGAGTAAATACAAGAGCTACTGTTTACGGTGTAGGTACTGTACAGGAAGAAGTAGGTCTTAAAGGAGCAAAAACTTCTGCATTTAAATTAAATCCAGACATGGCTATTGCATTAGATGTTACCTTATCTGGTGACCATCCGGGAATTAAACCTGAAGAGGCACCAGTAGTAATGGGTAAAGGTCCGGCTATAATTTTAGCTGATGCAAGTGGACGCGGAATTCTTACTCAGCAGTCAATTAAAGACTTGCTTATTAAAGCAGGTGATGAAAATGAAATTGATTACCAGCTTGAAGTAAGTGACGGCGGAACAACTGACGGTACAGCTATTCACTTAACAAGGGAAGGAATTCCAACTGGAGTTTTATCAGTTCCAACCAGATATATACACACTACTGTAAGTGTTTGCAGTATGAAAGATGTTGAATCAACTATTCAATTAATTACAGAAGCTATAAATTCATTATAGCTTTTTTTTAATTTTTTTTGGAGATTATGAAAAAATGTTTAGAACTATTGTCACACCAAAATTTGGAGATCTTGATGGTTTAAGGCATATTAACAATAATACATTAGGGGATTGGTTTGAAACAGGAAGAAATGAATTGTTCAGAATTTTTACCCCTGATTTAAAAGTTGATTATGAACACTGGAAATTAATTTTAGTTCATAATGATTATGATTACTTAAAACAAATTTTTTTAGGTCAGGATGTTGAAATAAGAACTCATATTTTAAAAATAGGAAATAGTTCCTTTACGTTAGGTCAGGAAGCATGGCAGGACGGTCAGTTAAAAGTTAAAGGAACATGTGTTCTTGTTCATTTTGATTTCATGGAACAGAAATCAGTTTCAATACCTGATGATATCAGATTACAGCTTGAAGAACACTTAATTCCTGCAGATGAATTTGGAAAAGAATAATTATTTAAATCTGTCATCAGATTTTTGAGATTTAGCCTTTTTATGGTTACTCTCAAACCAACCTATTTTTAACTCGTCAATTGTATCTTCATATAATTGGGGAACATAAGGCTTAATGTCCAGTAATGGTGTGCCGTCTAGAACATCAATATTTGAGATGTATATGGTATTTTCCTCGATTTTATCTAATTTTACTACAGAAGAACCTATGCGGTTTGGTCTTTTTGGAGATCTTGTTGCGAAAACTCCGTGTGTGTTGTTGTCCATAAAAGGTTTTACTTCTAACAGGTATCCTTCAACTTTATGAAGTAAGTAAAGCAAATGAATGTGGGAGAAATCTTCTAAATCCTTTAAACCTGCAGCATATTTTTCATCAAGTACTATTTTTCCTTCAACGCCTTTTGCACCTGTTGGTTGTATTGGCATACCTTCAATATCTTTAAACTCGGTATGTATAGTTCCGATAGATTCTAGTTCGATTTTCATATTTTTTAATTTAAATTTTAATTTATTTAAAACAATCGAATATTTGATATAAAATATATTGGGAATAGTAGGTTCTTCTATAACGTTGGTGGTAGGTGGTGGATTTTGATTAAAAAAAATAAGTTAGTAGGTAATTATTCTTTACCTACAATAATTTCAGTTGATTTGATGATAGCTGTTGCATCATCTCCTTCTTTTAAACCGAGCTTTTCAACGGATTCTTTGGTAATTAAAGCTGTAATTTCACCAGGTTCTTCAACTTGGATTTTAACACTAGCCATAACTCCACCAGTTTTAATGTCAGTTATTTTTCCATTCATTTTATTTCTAGCACTAATTTCCATTTTAAAATCTCCTTAGAATATTTTTAATAATATATCAGTATCGAATTGCATATAAATCTTTCGTTTTAGGGAATATTAAAGGTTTTTGCATCGATTACATATTTTTTTACATATCGCTATTTGAAGTATTGATATAAATAAAAATTTAAAAACTTTAAAAAAATGAATTTAATTGTATGAAAATACTTGAGTTAAAATAGCTGTTGCATCATATCCAAAGACTGTTTGAAGTGCGAAAAATAGGAAAATCAGTGCCAGAACAACAAAAATAAACTTAAAGTTCTTTACTATTAAGTAAATAACTAAAAACAGGATTATTAGTTTAATAAAAAAAATTAGAGGTATGAAAATCAACCTCCTGCCAATATGGTTTTAGTTCCATTATCTGAAATTTCTTCTTTTTTAAACTCAACATCATATTTTACTTTTTCAATTACTTCTCTTAGTGCATCAAGTGACTCTCCCCTGTGTCCACCTAATACTGCAACTAAAAACAGACTGTCTCCAGTGTAAAATTCTCCGATATAATGTATTACAGATATTTCAAAAACATTAAATTTGATTTTTGCATCTTCAATAATATTTTCAATGTCTTTTAAGGTTTTTTCTTTATCTGGAGTAGTTAATATGAGCTTTTCAAGGTTCATATTTTCTTCCTTTCCACGGACAATACCTTCAAAAGTAAAGATAGCTCCGGAATAATCCACCTTGTTGGACTTTTTCAAGTCTGCTATTAAATCAGCCATTGTTACTTTGTCTTCTTTTGCTTCAATAACTCTAACAACCATTTTTTAATCTCCAATTTCACTTATTTCTTTTATAGCTAAATTTTTTAATCTTTCAACACCATTTATTTCTTCTATAACATCTATTGTAGCTTGCGGAACAAGTTCCTGCCAGTTTTCATCTTCAAGCATTCTTCTTCTAATTTCTGTTCCTGACAGGTTCATTCTGTCATAAAGGGGCGGATTTCTGACTTCAAATCCTTCTTCATAAAACAACTGTTTTACTAATGAATTTCCGGAATAAACAACAGAAAACGGAGGTGTCATCATTTTAACATGAGCAACCCATATTGCATTGAAATTAATATCTTCCATAGGTATGATGTAATAGCTACCAGGGTCTATGTTATTTTCAATTAGGGCCTGGGTTAACATCACTACACGTTCTCCTGCAGTAAATGGATCTTTTAACTCATGACTTTTTTGAGCACTGCCGATTCCTATTACAATTTCATCCACTTCTTCTAGCGTTTTTTTAATGACTTCAATATGGCCATTATGGACTGGCTGCATTCTACCAATTAATATTCCACGAACTTTTTCCATATTAATCACTTTTTCAAATTGTCTAGTGTGTAAATTAATTTTTCTGCAGTATCATGCTTTTCTTGTATGGAATTTGTAATACATGTTTCCATTAATAAGGTGTTTATTCCCTGAGCAGCTATTGGCTCTGTAACTTTATGGGGGCTTGTACCTTCTGTAAAGTTAAAATTCTCAATACTTAAATTATCCGCTATTATTTGGGCATATCCATTTGTTTTTGCACTATTGTTTGATATTGAGTAAATAAAATTGGAATATTCATACTTCGGATCAATTTCATGAACATCAATTACAACAAATGGATTGTCTGCTTTTATATTAGGGACAATAAAGTCATGTGCCAGATTTTCACCTGCAGGTCTTGTGTCGTCACGTGAAGTTAAATTATCATTTGTAACAACATAGTAAATTACGAATTTTTTAGTTAAGTTATTGGTTCCGTTTTCTCCTGTAATATTGGCAATCGTTTTATTTACTTCTTCGTGGATTTCATGTTCTCTAGGATGAACTCCAAGGATTACCCCGACAGTATCATTGGAAGAATTGTTCCCGGCTATAATTTTATAAACAGTCCCGTTTTCATTACTTCCAACAGTTGTCATATTATAGCAGTTTTCACTATCACTCTTCTTTTCAGGGTGACTGATAACAATTGCAGTGTTTATCAGCACAACACCTATTAGAATGATTAGAATTAATTCGTACTTTGCTTTTTTATTCATAATTAACAACTTAAAATTATTTGTTCAGTTATTTATTTTATTTTTAGTATAATAAAAGTTTTTGTAAAATTATATAAAACAGGTTGATTAATAATTAAAGTATAGTAAACTTGATTAATGGAGTTTTCATAATGGAAAAAAAGAATATGATAATAATAGCTGCAGTTGTTATTTTAGCTGTTGTAGTTGTTGCAGGTTTTATTTTTATTTCTGGTAGCTTTGATGATTCATCCAAAGAATCAACCTCATTTTCTACTCCTTTTATGGCAGGTAGTTTTGTAGGTAATGTTTCTTTGGAAAATGATTCTCTGGAGTATGTTCATTCTTATAAAGATAAGGCTCATGATATAGAATATAATATTACTACAATGGACAATGCATCTGCATTAATGGAAATTTATGAATTCCAGGGTATTGAAGGTCCTGAAAAAAGAACTTTCAACGGTCAGGAATGGAATATTTACTTTGGTGAAGCTGTTCCCAATAATGGAGATAATAATAATTCTACTAACTCTAAAAGTACAATGGGAATTATCATCTGTGAAGTTCAAAAAGAAAACCAGGGTTATGTAATCAATATAATCTTTGGAAATAATTCAGATGTTAACTTTACTAAAAACACTTATGGTGATTCATATATTAATTATGTAGAACCGTTGCTCAAAACTATTAGTTTAAAAGAAAGTAAGGATGTTCCATCTGTAGCTGAACAGTTCGGTTTGTCTCAGGATGAATTTAACCATCAAATTGATTTGATACGTCAATATGAAGCAGGAAATACTTCTGTATTGGAAGGCAGTGTTTAAATGAAAGTTACAGTTTTTCATGCAAATGAATGTGATAGAAAGAAGTGCACTTCTATCAAAATGGAAAAATTAGGTAAATGTAAATTGGTATATAATATTAATAAAATACCTAGTGGAGCTGTTGTGTTAAACCCGTTTGCCCAAAAAGCTGTTTCATATGAGGATTACAGATATGTTCACAGAAGGGGAGTTGTAGGGCTTGACTGTTCCTGGAACGAAGTGTCAAGTTCTAAAAAATTCTTCTCTTTATCCAAATATCACAGATCCCTTCCCTTTTTAATAGCCACCAATCCTGTTAATTACGGAAAGCCATGTATTTTATCTACAGTTGAAGCTGTTTCAGCTACTTTATATATCACCCGTTTTAAAGATGAGGCAAAAGATATTTTGGATGGTTTTAAATGGGGTCATACATTTTTGGAATTAAATCATGATCTTTTAGAAGCTTACAGTGAAGCTGATACTAGTAAGGATGTTGTCAGGGTTCAAAATGAATTTTTAGAATCTAAAGAATAATTTTTGGATTCTTTCTTTTTATTATTTATTTAGGTGTAAAATCGCTTTATTCTTACTGATTATTTCCATATTCATGATTTGATTTTTGTTATTGCTGTTGTAGGTTTGATTTTATATGGGAGTTATAAATTCCGGAAATAAAAAGGGTTTTAACTAAACATTTAAATACTATTAAAACAAAATAATTTATTAATAGTTATGATAATTAAAATTCTTATTTTGTTTCATAACATATTTTCTTTAATTAAAATTACGTTTTTCATGATTATAAGGAGGAGTTATCAATGGCAAGATTTGAAGAAGCAGAAAACAGAATGTTTAATGTTAAAATCTGTTTAAAATGTAATGCTCGTAACCCTGCTGCTGCAACCACTTGTAGAAAATGTGGTTACACAGGTTTAAGGTTCAAAGCAAAAGAACCAAGAGGATAATCTTATTCTCTTTACTTCAATTTCTTTTTTTATAAAATTTATTTCAGTACTTTTTAATAAGCTATTTTATTATTTTAATTTGATTTTTAATCTGTTTTCATTGTTTTTACATTAAATTTAAGAGTTCTATAAACATTAATTTAATATAATATTGTTTACACAAATAACTGTATTAAGATATTTATATAGGGATTTTTATGGAAATGGTCGAAGAACATATTAAAGGTATATTAAAAAATAGGAAAATTCATTTTACTTTAATTGATCCTGATGAACAAACACCACAGGAAGCTTTAGAAATAGCTGAAGAAGCTATTCTTGGTGGAACTGACGGAATTATGATTGGAGGGTCAACTGTTAATAATGATGAAGTTGATGAAACTTGTAAAATATTATCTGAGAATATAGAAGTTCCAATTATTTTATTCCCTGGAAATATTAATAGTGTAAGTAAATATGCAGATGCAATTTTCTTTATGAGCTATTTAAATTCTACCAATCCTTATTGGATTTATGGTGCTCAGGCATTAGCTGCACCAATTGTAAGGCAAGCTGGAATTGAAGTTTTACCAATGGGCTATATGGTTGTTCAGCCTGGAGGAACTGTTGGATGGGTGGGAGATGCCAAATTAGTACCTAGAAACAAACCAAAAATACCTGCAGCTTATGCGATGTCTGCTGAACTTTTAGGAATGAGATTTTTCTACATTGAAGCAGGTTCCGGAGCAGATAAACCGATTCCACCAGAAATGGTAGGATATACTAAAAAAGCTACTGAAGATATGGTAATTATTGTTGGTGGAGGTATCCGTGATGGTGAAGCTGCATATACAGCAGCAAAAGCTGGCGGGGATATAATTGTTACCGGAACAGTTGTAGAAGAAACCAATGATGTTAGGGGTAAAATTGAAGAAATTACAGCAGCTATTAGAAAAGCTTCAATAGAATAGTTTTCAAATACTCTTAGCTAATTTTTTTATTATTTAACTAACTTATTTTTTATTAGAGATTATGTTAAATTCATTGTATATTAAAGCAGCCAGTAAAAGGGGATCCATTAAGGAAATCATACCTGAACTTGAAGGAAATTCCATTGTTTCAGATAACTGGAGCGAAAAAAACATTACAAGCAGTGATGATGAGTTTTCAATAGGTGCAGGTGATGGCAGTTTCAATAAAAAGAAATTTTTAGGATTCAACTTTTATGCAGTAGCTGCAGAATCATTAATTTTTGACGGACAGCTTAAAACAATTGAGCAAAGCGACATTGACAGATTTCCGTATTTGCCATATTTGGATGAATTTTTAAGTAATTACATGTCTATTTTTGAGCTTAAATGCTGTTTAAGCTCTCTTGAAGAATATAATGTAGATTATTATTTGATTGACGGATCTATTTATGGTGATTTGCAAAATCCGTTTCCAAAAGGTGTTGAAACATCTGCCAAAGCCAAAAAAGATTTAATATCTGCTACATTAAATGATTTTGAAGAAATGGTTAAAAATCCGTCTGATAAAAGTGTTTATTCTCCAAAGTTATTCAATAAATATTTTAAAATTTATCAGGAGCATAAATATCCCTACACTTTGTATTTAACAACTATCGAAAGATTGGTGGTCTTGAAAGAAATTTTAAAAAATTCCAGAAAAATGATAGCTATTTCTAAAAGTTCTTCAAATAATGATATTTTTCATAGTAATATGCCGGATATAGCTATTTTTGATAAATACACTCAAAAGGAAGGTATTTCAAAGGTAATTCGTAAAAAAGTATCAAAAGACATCAACACCACTTTTCCGGTTTTTGATGAATTTTTTAAAGATTTGAAATTTACAATTTTTTATTTAAGATTAGCTGATTATAAAAATGTATTGAAAGTGGAACTGCCTTATGAGGCTTCTATGGCAGAAATTGAGGAAATTGCCACCAAACTTAAAAAGTTTTCAACAAATGGATATCCATATCTGCTTAAAAAAGCACATAATGATGTGGTTATTTCAGATAAAAACATAAAAGAGCTTATTAATATAGCTAAAGTTCGTGAAAAATCCGGCAGGGAAATGTTATAAATTAAAGATGTGATATTTATGATTATAGGAAGATGTATAGGGGAAATTTCATTATTGGAAGTAGATTTTATTTCAAATTCAATGCCTCAGGTTGGAGAATATGTTTCTATTAGATATGATGGAAAAAATGTATTGGGAATGATTGAAAACTTGGTTAGAGGTAATGTAGCATTAAATAGTGAAATATATGATGTGGATGACATTGAAACAATAACTCAGGTCAGCGGAAATGATTTGTATGTTAAAGGAAAAGTTCGTTTACTTGGTGATGTAGAGGATAATTTAAAGCTGCCAAGAATCCCAGCACCTCCTGGAACACCTATAACAAAAGCCGATGATGAAATTCTAAAAAAAGTCTTTAATTTAAAAAATCCCCTTAAATTAGGAACATTAGTTAACCAGAGTGATGTTGAAGTTAATGTTGATGTAAACTCTATTATGAACAGGCATTTAGCTATTTTAGCTATGACTGGAGCAGGTAAATCAAATACAGTATCTGTTTTAATTGACGGATTATTAAAATATAATGCTCCTGTTTTTGTTTTTGATATGCATGGGGAATATGTGGATGCCACATTTACAAATGGTGAAGTAAACGTTATTGAACCTGTAATAAATCCAATATATATGTCCTTTTCAGAAATTAAAAATTTAGCTAATATTAAAGGTTCAGCCCACATTCAGGAAAGATACTTCAGAAAAGCATTTAAGGAAGCCCGTGAGGTTATAAGCAGTGGCGGATCTAGCTCCAGAGACTTTTTAGAAATTATATTTGTAATTTTAGAAGGATGGTACAATGATGAAACACGCAGCTCCAACGAGAAAAATAAAATTATGGATGTTATGAATAAGGTTGAAGATTTAAGGGAAAAATATGATAATCTTTTCAATATAAATAAGGGTAATATTTTAGGAACTATTCAGATAGGCAAAGCTAATGTTTTGGATTTAAGTCAGGCTGATGAATCAATTGCTGAAGTTCTTGTAAGTCACATTATGAGAAATTCCCTTCAGTATAGGAAAAACGCAGTTCATAAGACAAGCAATAAAACACTTGATTTTCCGGTATTTTATATTCTTGAAGAAGCACATATTTTAGCTCCTAACAAAAGGGATTCAAACTCTAAATTCTGGATTCAAAGAGTAGCCAGGGAAGGACGTAAATTTGGTTTAGGGTTATGTTTGGTAAGTCAATCTCCAAAGACAGTGGACCATGACGCATTGTCCCAGATGAATAACATGATTATTTTAAGATTGGTGGAACCTGAAGACCAAAGACATGTACAGTCAGCTAGTGAAAGCCTGTCTGGAGATTTGGTAAAGCAGTTACCTTCTCTAAATGTCGGTGAAGCTATTTTAACAGGACTTATGACAAATGTTCCAACACTGGTTAAAATTGATGAATTTAAAGGCCGCAGACATGGTGGAGACTTGGATGTTGTGTCTATATTAGCTAATTTTAAAGAAGATGAAGCTGAAGAAATCAAAAAACAGGAAGAAGACAGTTTTAATTTAGGTTATGACTATTGATTCCTTTTTCCATATTACTTTTCTAATGCTACCATAGTATTAAATATATTATTAACTATATAATTAATTGTTAAATGCTTTAATTTTAGAGTGTTTATTGGTTATATAAAAATTTTAAAAGGTAATATAATGAAATTTGCACATTTGGCAGATACTCATTTAGGTTATAGACAGTTCGGATTGCTTGAACGGGAAAAAGACTTTTATGAAGTATTTGATAAAATTATAGATAAAATAATCGAAGAAAAGGTCGATTTTGTAATACATAGTGGAGATTTATTTGATTCAGCAAGACCGTCACCAAGTGCTCTTTTAGCTTTTCAAAAAGGTTTGCTTAAACTGAAAGGTGCAGGAATACCAATGTATGCAATTGCAGGAAATCATGATATTGTAAACCGTAACGGAGCTATACCTCCTCAAGTTTTATTTAAAAAATTTGGTTTAAAGTTAATAAGCCCTATTAATACAAATTATATGCATGATGATGTTTTTATTGCAGGACTGCCTTTTTATCCTGCTTCCCAAAACAAAAATCTTAAAAGCAAATTAGATGAATTATCTAAAAAAGCAGAAAATCACGAAAAATCTATTCTTGTTTTACATCAGGGAATTGACAAATATTTTAATCTACAGTATGAATTGGAAATTGGTGATATTCCCGATAATTTTGATTATTATGCATTAGGCCACATTCATAATTATATCTGTGATGATTTTGGTAATGGAAAACTCGTTTATCCAGGTTCAACTGAAACCTGGAATGTTAGTGAGTTAATAGACCTTAAAAAGAATGGTAAAGGTTTTATTGTAGTTGATTTAGACGGACCGAAAATGAATGTTAAAAGAGTTGCTATGGATATTCCCCGTGAATTTATTGTAAAAACAATTGATTATAGAAATTTAGGCGCTGAAATAGATTCCATTAAAAATACAATAAAAGATTTTGATAAACGGCCTATTTTAAATCTTAAAATTAACAATATAGATTCAAACCTAGGTGAAATCTATGAATTCATTAATAGGGAACTTGGTGATTTGGCATTAATGATTAGACCTACATTCAATGTACTTGATAGGGAAGTGGATGTTGATGCCATAATTAATGATGAAAATGCTTTACGTCCTAAAGAGCTTTTAATCGATGAATTAAAGGAATATGACAGTGAAGACGTTAATAATTTAGCTGTTGAATTATATGATTTGCTTTCAAAAAATAAAACAGAGGAATCTGAGGACTTGATTAGGCAGTTTTTCAATGAAAAATACAATATTATACGTGATGATTCCGGTGAGGAAATAACTGAAAACAAAGCTGAAGACGGTCAGGTAAGATTTAGTGGGGCTATTCAATGATTTTTACAAAATTAACATTAAACAATTTCAAATCCTATGGTCATGAAGTTATTAAGTTTGGTGATGGGATTACAGTTATTGTAGGGGAAAATGGTGCTGGAAAATCTACTATTTTAGAAGCTATTAGTTTCGCATTATTTAAACAGCATACTGCTAAAAAAATTGATGATCTGGTAAGAAATGGCAGTGATGAAAATATGTATGTTGATTTGGAATTTGTTTCCAATGGTAAAGAATATAAAATTCATCGTGAAAAAACCAAATCAGGTTTGAAATCAACACTTCTTAAAAAAACTACTTCTAAAGGCCAATTTATCCCATCATGTGCTGGAGATAAAGAGGTAGCTAATGAAATCCAATCTATTTTGGATATTGATTCTGATTTGTTTTTAAATGCAATATACATAAGACAGGGGGAAATTGCAGAACTAGTTGATAAAACCTCATCTGAGAAAAAGCAGTTAATCGGAAAATTATTAGGTTTGGATTCCCTTGAAAAAGCATGGAAAAACTTGCAGCCAATTATCAGCAACTATGAAAAAACCCAGTCAGAACTTAAAGGTAAGTTATTTTCATCTGAAGAATTAAAAGAGGAATATGATCATAAAAAAGCATTGTTAGGCAGTCTTAAAGAAAAAGGACTTGATTTAGAAAAACAAATTGAAGAAGTCAAAGAGATGAAAGCTGAAAAGCAAAATGAAAAAACCAATATGGAAAGGGAAAAGGAAATCTTTGATAACTTCAATAACAATTTGGATGCTGAGAAAAAAAGATTGGAGTCTCTTGAAAATGATAAAAGAACACTTCAAGATAATTTGGATGAAATAAAAAAAGCTGAAGAGCAAATTGCAAGATTGGAAAAATTTGTTAAGAAATTGCCCCTGTATCTTGACTTTGAAAAGTCTGTTACAAGCATTCAACAGTTAGAGCTTGATAAACAAAAAATTGAAAAAGATTTGGATTCAATTGCAACACAGGAAGAACTTTTAGCAACTAAAAAAGAGGGATATAATAAATTTTTAGCAGCTGATGAGCAGATTGAAAAATTAAACAATCAAAAAATCAATCTGGAAAAAGAATTGGCTACTCTTACCCAGCTTGAAAAAGATAAAAAGCAACTTCTCAAATCAATTGAAGGAAATAGAAATGAAATTGAAAGGTTCTTTTCTGTAACTAAGGATAATCTGTATGATAACGGTTTGTCTCAGGATATTCTGACAGATGTTGATAATTTCACTCAGTTGGAAGAGGTTACTGACAACTTTAGTGAAGAAGTTTCCAATAAAGTTAAGGATTTAAGTCTTGAGATTATTTCTAAAAATGAGGAAATTGTCAAATTTAAACAGGCTATTGAAACAGCACAAAAACCTTTAGATGAATTGGGAGATGTTGAAAATAAATGTCCTGTCTGTCAGTCGGATATCAATCCTCAAAAGAAAAATGAATTGATTGATTCTTATAATAATGAAATTAAGATTAATGAAAAATCTATTGAGGAAAATAAGGAAAATATCCGTCTTTTAAATAAAAATAAAGATAGTTTTGAAGAAAAATACAACAGACTCCAGGAATTATCTAAAGATATCATAGGATATAAAAACAAATTTGATAATTTAGAAAAAGATCTGGTTAGGCTTAATGAAATTGATGACGGACTGGAATCTAAAGAGTACACCAATACTAAATTAGGCGAACTTATATTGGATATCTCTAAAGAGAAAGTTGGACGTGAAGAAAATAAAGAGGATTATGATGCATACATAAAATCAAAAGGAGCTCTTGATGTTTTAAGCAGTAAAACTGAACTTCAATATAAGTTAAATCAGGTTAATAATGAAGTTGATGTCCATGTTAAAAACATTAAATTAGCTATTGATCAGGACCCTCATTTAAGTGGGGATATGAGTACTGCTGATTTGCAGGCACGTATTACTGATTTAAAAAATAAAGAAGAAGAATTTAATCAGCTTAAAGGTTTTGTTCAAAATAAAAAGGCTCTTGAATCTCAATTAATCTCTAAAAAAGATGATATTGGTGTTTCATTAAATCAGATTGAAATCCTGAAAAATAAAATAGAAGCTTCTGTTTATGATAAAGAAAAATACGAAAAAGTAATCTACTTCTATGAAGTCTATGAAAGAAGATATGATGAATTTGCAGGTGAGCTTTCAGAAATTAAAGGTCAGGCTAAAGAATTAATAGCTAATGTTAATGTTTTGGCAGAAAAAATATTAACTAACTATAAATTCCAGCAGGAATACAAAAACACTACTGATTATATTGATTTATTAAATCATATCAGAACATTGTATTCTAAAAATGGTATACAAAAAGAATTGAGGAACCGTTCAAGGCCGGTAATTCAGAAATACACTAAAGACTTCTTTGATGAATTTAACTTTAATTATTCTGATTTAACATTGGATGAGGACTATGAAGTAACTGTATTCGGTCCTGAAGGTGAAGCTTCAATGAGTATGGTAAGTGGTGGTGAAAAAATAGCTATTGCTCTTGCTTTAAGATTAGGTATTACTAAGGCTAAGGCAAAAGGTGATTTGGAAACTATTCTTTTAGACGAGCCTACAATACATTTAGACAGCTTTAGAAGACATGAGCTAATTAATTTGTTAAAAGATATGACTGTTTTACCGCAAATGATTATTGTAACTCATGAAAGCCAGCTTGAAAATGCTGCAGATAATTTGGTTAAAGTAGAAAAAAATAATGGTATTTCAAAAGTATCTAATTAGATACTTTTTATTTTTTTTTAAGTGATTAATGTTGGGATTTAGATTCTGCCCATTTCCTCAGCATTTTTTATTGCATCTACAATACAGTTTGCATTCCATCCTACAATTGTTGATGCTTCTTTTTCTAAACTTTCAGGAACTTCTTCAAGTCCGTGAGGTCTTACAAGAACTATTGGAATATCAAAGTTTTTACTAGCTTCAATTAAATCATTAAAATTTTCCTTATTATTGTTATACAAACCTGCTAAGAGGATTATAACATCTATTTTTTCAAAAAATTCTTTATTGGCTGTTGAATAAGACCCGGAAATGGATTCTTTCCATAAAAAATCAGTTTTAGAATATATTTGCTCGGTAAATTTTGCATATTCTCTGTTTTTGTCATAGCCGTTAGTGATGATAAGACGATATATTTTATTGTCATTTTCCTCTTCAAACATTATTTCACCTTTTAAATGAGTTATGAATGTTATAATATTTATACTTGAATAACAATAGTTTATACTGTTATAAAATATAAAGGTATTTTTTTTATGAAAGCAGCAGTTATAGGTTTAGGTGTGGAAGGAAAAAAGGCAGTCAATTCTCTTTTAAGTCATGGTTGGGAGGTTTATGCCACTGATTTAAATAGTAATGTTGATTTATCAGATTTGGAATTGCCTATGATTTCAATGAATTTGGTCAGTGGTGGTGAAACTGTTTCCATTGTTTCTGATAATTTAACTGTTGATTTAGGTTTTTCAAATTCAAGTGCAATTGAAGAATGTGATGCAATAGCTATTAGTCCCAGTATGTACGGAGGAGCTTTTGCAGATAAATTGCTTGAAAAAGGCAAACTGTTAAGCAATGTTGTAACTAAACATAAAGACATTTTTACTATTGGCATTACAGGAACTAACGGTAAAACTACAAGTGTCCATATGTTAAAAAGTATTTTGGAAAATGCGGGCAAAAAAGTTTTAGTTGGCGGAAATGGTGGTGGAGGCTTTTCAGGTTACTATGATTTAATTTTAGAAGCGTCAAATGATGATTATGATATTTTACTTGTTGAAGTTTGTGATATGACACTTGATTTTTGCAATTATTGCTTTGATTTCGATATGGTGGGCCTTACCAATATTGGCAATGATCATATGGATGTTCATAAGACAATAGCCAATTATAAAAATACTTTGGTAAGATTCTTTGAAGGCAAAACGGCTTTTACAGCTTTTAATCAGGATTTCAATGCTGATTTTAAAGAAGTGGCCAGTAAAGCTATTCCTTTCTTTGAATATGATGAAAAATTGCAAGTTTGGGGCAGATTCAATGCATTAAATGCTGGTTTGGTTGCAGCTATAGCTACTGAGCTTAAAATACCTAAGGACATTATCATGGGATCTTTAGCTGATTTTAAAGCAGTTGAAGGAAGAATGAATGTTTATAAAATTAATAATGCTTCAATTTTTGTAGGTAAAACTGATAATTCAGATGCATTAACTTCAGTTTTAAATGAGAATGATTTCTATGCTTTATTTATAGGTACTCCAAGGGCTAATGAAGAACATAGATTAAGTATTTTGGATGAAGCGGTTAAATATAATCCTGAAGTTATTGTTCTGTTTCCGGGATTAGATGATACTGTTGATATGGGACTTTATCGTTTAAACAGACTTGGTTATGAGGGTAGAATTGAGGTAGCTAACTCATTAGATGAAATAATTGCTCTTATCGCTGAATTTTCTCATGAAGATGCACTTTTCATTGGAGGCAACGGTCAGGAAGCTATTATTGAGATTCAAGAAAGAATAAGGCTCTTGTCTGAAAACCTTTAGTTTGTATTCATTAGAATAAAAATATATAAATATAATAGTAACTAAATATACTATTGTTATATTATTATTGAAGGTGTTAAATAATATGAGTTATGAATGGAGAAGTACATCTATTAAGATAATATTGGCATTATTCTTTATTTCTTTACTTTTATTCGCATTTTCTTTTGTAAATCATACTGCATACACTGGTGAATCTTTTGCAAAGGATTATAATTTGCCTATTGGTCAGTCTATGTTTGAAGGGGATTCCATTTTAGGTGAAAATCAATCAATTCAATTACCTTTGTTAGGTAATTTGCCTTTTATGGCTCATCAGATTAAAAGTCTTGATTTGCAGGGTATACTAATAACTTTAACAACTGGAACTGTTCCATTTGACTTTACTACAATATCCACTGAAGGTATAGATTCTTATGGTAAGGCACAGGGATTTGAAGGTCCTGGTTATTTGACTTATGAAGGTAATCAATTAGCTGTTAAAGCTCCGCATACTTATGTATGGGGTTACAGTGCACCTTATAAGATTTTAACCAAAACATCTGATGGTGTTGATGTTGTGGAAAATGGTACTGTTGTTGAATCAATTCCTACTTCAGAAATTAAAAATACTGATTTTGGAGGCAAGTATTACAATACTACAACTATTCAAAATTGGTATAATTATGATTCCGACAAATCTAACTTCACACTGGAACGCGGAATTGTTAACTTTTCTGACGGAAGAAACAATATAAGTGCGGGTAATGTGTCCATCATATTTGGTGATAATGTGTCCGATTATGTGGCAGCATATCCTGACGGCACTCCTATTGTATTGTATATGGGTAATGTTACAGAAGAAGATGGTGAAGTTTATTCTACTTCTTTAGGTTCTCACCCTGAATATGGAGACGGAGTAAGAGAATTTAATGCAAGATCTTTTGTAGATGCATGGAATAATACAGTAATTCCACCAAATTCAAGTGGAAATGGAAAAGCATATATTGATTTTGGTTCTGCTTCTGATAGTAATGCTCCTGGAGGCAGTGCTTCTCATGGTGTATGTCCACCAGCTAGAGTATTAAGAGCAGCTGTTCTTGCTGAAGGATTTGGATTGCCGGTAGGTATGTGTGGAGATAATGATGCAGTATTATTTGGATTTAATCCTTCTGAAGATATTAAAGTTACAAATAATCATGATTATCCAGTCAAAATAGTAATGTGGACTGAAGGTTCAGGTACAGGCATGGCAATTTATGGTAAGATAGAAAGATTCATTCCAAGTTGAAGATAATTATTTATCTTTTACTTTACTTTTTTTTTAGTGTTTATTATGACAGTTTCAGCTATTATTACCGCTGCAGGTAAAAATTCCCGTATGAGAAAGGATCAGATTTCCCGAAATATTTCAGTAAAAAACAAACTTGTTCTTCCGTTTCAAAATAAAAGTGTTTTAGAGACAACTATTGATAATGCATTATCCTCAAATGTAGATGAATGTATTGTTGTATTAGGTCATTACAGTGATGAAATAAAAGAGGTTGTTTTTGATAATTATAAAGATTCTGTAAAGTTTATAGAAAATAATCCTGTTGATGTAGGTTTATCAGTATCTCTTTTAAATGGTTTAAAAAATATCAGTTCTGATTTTGCACTTTGCATAACTGGAGACCAGCCGACAGTATCAAGTGAAACATTTAATGAAATGATTAATGTTTGTAAAAATTCAGATAATCCTGAAAAAACAATAGCTGTTTTAAGACGTAGAAAAACAGGTTTGCTAGACACTGCTGAAGGATTGGGAATGCCTTTTGTAGTATTTAAGGATAATATGATAAAATATTTAGAAAATGAAAACGATAATTTAAATCCGATTTTAAGAAAAATATTTGGTGATGGTTACACTTTTTATGGAATAAAAGAAAAAAATGAGCTGGAATTATTAAATATAAATCATTATGATGATTATTTAAAGTTATTAGATAGCTTGTAGGTTTGAAATAACTTCTTCTAATTTTTCACCACTAATTCCAATGGTCATTTCATTATCTTTAATATCGGCAGCATTTCTGGAACCGTCACAGCCTAAAGTAAAATTAACTCCTCCAGTTATAAATGGATTAGCTAAAGCGTCACCACAAAGGGATTGGATACCTGCAAAATTAGGTCTTACTTTATCTCCGGAAGAATAAACAATAGTTTGAGCTAATTTCATTCCACCAACAGGTTCTGTAATTATTAAAACTACATCAGGTTTAAAAGTAGCTTCATCTAAAGGTGAATAAACAATTCCCCAGTATCTTTCTTTGATTATTGAAAGTTTTTCAGTAGCTGCTTTTGCTGTTTTTAAATCTTTAAATCTTCCTAATTCAAAATATTTTTCTCCACTAGCTAATTTAGGAGGCATATCTCTAAGACCGATAGCTCCAGCTCCGCCTAAACAGGATTGCTGTTCAATGGTACTGTAAAATTTTTCTCCATATGATGCTTTTCTAATCATTTCACAATGTCTGACTTTTTCATCTATTAAATCATAGCCTTCAGGAAGCTCTTCTTCACTGGCTAATAATTTAACAGCTACAGCTTTACAGGTTAATTTAACATTGTCTTCAAGTATCTTACTATACTCTTGATTGGTTTCTAAACTACTCATAATATCACTTATTTATATATTATTTTAAGGAATAGTAAATTCTTTTGGTTTTGTTTTTTTATTTTTACAGAATGTTTTGAAATCACATGCATCACAGGTTCTTTCATCTCCCTGTGCTTTCCATGCGTCTTGAATTTTACAGCCTTTGATTTCTTTAATTAAAGATGATTCAATATTATTCACAACATTGTCGAATTCATTTAAAGCTTTTTCAATTTCCTCATTGTTAATATTAATTATTCTGATTGATCTTGCTGTTTTAAATTCTGAACTTAATTCCGGAACCTTGGCGTCTTCATCCCAGTTTTCAATTAATGCAACATCTTTTTTAAATTCACCCTCTTTTGGAATGTCCGTCAGGTTATTGTGAATATCCTGCTGAACAACAATCAGATCTTCTTTTGACGGAACAAGTTCATTTAAATAGAAAATAATTCCTGCAACAATTGGTTTGGCATCTGCCTGCTGACGTCTAAGCCAGGCATATGTTAAAATTTGCCATTTGTGGCGAATCCATGTTTCATCATCTTCCTTTTGATTTGAAGGTCTTCTCATTCCCTTATAATCAATGATTACTTCGTATTCATCACCATCAATGCTGTTTATATGTTCCTGGAACTCTTTGTCATTTTTTAAATATTCAATGATTTTATTTCTGTAGGAATCCAATGTGGTTTGTCTGGTATTTTCAATTGTTTCATTAATTTTCAATGAGCTTAAAACATCAATAACACCATTAATTCCATAATAATTGGAACGGCTAGTGTTTTTATCGTAATGGGGCATATTTCTGATTCCTTTTATCAGCAATTCTGCAGAATCAATCAGCGGGAATAAATGAGGACCCCAGTAATTAATAGCTCTTTCGGCTCTTGCGCTGGCTAATTTTTTATGGTCTCTTTCATTGACATCAACATTTTCATTACTTGGATGATTTGTTGAAAAGAAATGTTCTTTCGGAGGATAAAGCCCTCTTACCTGCAGCCTTGCATCAATCATATTTTCAATAGGTCTGATATCTTTTTTCCAGTCCCATGGAAACGGTGTTTTATTCAGTTCCCACTGCAGGTAAGCTTCTTCCATTACTCCGTGTATAAATTCTCCAAACCATAATTGGATAGGCATTGACGGAGGAAGAGTACCTTTATTTTGATATCTGTACTGTAAATTACAGGTTAAAAAGGAGAGCAAATCTCCAGTTAAACTATATTCCGGAATCATATATGCTTTAGATCTTGAAGATAATTTCATTTTTTAAGTCTCCTTTTTCATATTAAATATATTTCATCAAATCCGACTAATTGTTCATCTCTGTTCCAGCCAAGGGCAACATTAGGAATTTGTTTAAGGTTATTGTTAACTGCATATCCGTCAAGTGACGGCAATAATCCAATAAGAAGTAAAACATTTTCAGCTCTGGAAAATGCAACGAAATAAAGTCTTGTTAAATCATCAAATGATCTGTCCTTTTCACTTCTTTCTGATTCTCCAAGAGAACTGAAACAACGCACACTATCTTCTATGCTTCTGTTTTTAGGTTCCAGTTTCGGAAATCTTAAATTTTGAGTATTTACTGTGTTCTTTTTAAATCTGCTGCCTACATCAACAATTACTAAAGGAAACTCCAATCCTTTAGATTGATGAATAGACATTATGTTTATTCTGTCATCAGGCAGTGTTTCAAGAAGATCTTCATCAATTCCAACCCCTCCGGTAGCTATTGGAATGAAAATATTCCATATAGCTTCAAGAACAGATTCCCTTTCGGTTTTTGAATTGGTAAATACAATATTTCCAGAATATTTATTGAAAAATCCCGTTTGTTTAATTGACCTTGTAATAGCTTCTAAGTATACAATTCCTTCAACATCATCCTGAAGTTCTTCAATCCATGTAATCAATTTATATGCTAATTCCATTAAACTTGCACTTTCTGGCCATTTGTCACGGTTTTTAGGGTGGCGGTTTTGCCATGAAATCACAAATTCAGATAATGAAACAGGTTCGTTTGGTTCAGGTTTTGATTTAATGTGGTCTATTGCCCGGTATCTCCAACGGTTCATATTTCTGTCAGCTAAATTCTGGATTTGCTTATCGGATTTTTGGATTATTCCTTGAGGATCAATGCATTCTAGAATTAATCCGCAAAATATTTCAACTTGTTTTACATCCTGCAGGTCTCTTCCTTTTGGATTAAAAACTTCAATAGGTTTTTTCAGTTTTTTAAGATTTTTCCTTAAGTAAAAATTAAATGTGGGATTGCTTCCTTTCATTTCTTTAGGAGAATATGATAAAATAGCTATGTCTGATGCAGAGCCGTATTCTTCATCTAATTTTAATGTAATTTTTTCTAAATTTTTGCTTTTTTTAGCATTATTCTGTTTTTGTTTATTAATGGATTGTAAGTTGGAATTGCCATTTAATGTGTCATAATAATCTTTATTCAATATTCTTCTGATTTTTAGAGAGGCTTCTCCATTGTTTATGAGATTATTAATTAACAGGGTTAAATCTCTGGCTAACATTTGAGGGTTATTTCTGAACATTCCTAAAACGGGCATTTTATCTTTGTCAAAATCGGGAGCAATGATTTTAGGTTTTTCATCTACTCTGGCTTTTTGATATTCTTTATCCAGTTCTACAAAATGGTTGCAGTGATTGATAATATTTTCACTGGATCTGTAGTTGGTTTTTAAATTAATTTCTTCAACATTAATTCCCAACCTGTCATGTGCACGTTTTTTGAAATTTGTAAATAAGTCTACAGTAGCTCCTCTAAAACGATAAAGGGACTGGTCATCGTCACCTACAACAGTTATGCTGCCGTTATTTTTTAGACCGTATTCGGCTATTGTAAAATAGATATCTTCCTGAATCAGATTGGTGTCCTGATATTCATCAATTAAAATGATTTTTATGTTGTCTAAAAAAATGTCCAATTTATGATTTTTAAGTTTATTTAGAAATTTAAATTCAAGCATTGGGAAATCTATAATATTTCTTTTTTTCAATTCATCTTCGTAATCTTTTATACAGTTGAGAGTTAATTTGGCTCCGCTGCCTTCTTCAAATTTATCATAGATTTCATCAAAATTCACCTGGTCATAGTACATTCTGTTTTTCATATTTAGAATGATTTCTGCCATTTTTGAAGGTTCTTCCAGTTTTTCTTTAGGTGTAAAGCTTTTAAGATATTCCTTTAAATTTTCATTTAAGTATATATTGTCTTTAAGAAGAATATTTGTCATAGCAGACTTTGTAACGAAATCTTCAATTACCAATGGCTGATTCGTTCCAGGCTCTCTATGAATTCTCAGTAAATCTTCAGCTACACTGTCAGTAGTTCCAATATTGATTTTGTTTAAATCTATCTTTTTTTCAATGAAATCCATTAATTCCATTTCTTTAACAGGATCATCTTCAACAATGTTGTCTAAAAGATAGTTTTTAATTTGATCTCCCCAGCTTAAAATACGTGAATGCAGTTCATTTGCTGCTTTTCTAGTAAAAGTAGTTGCTAAAATTTCATCTGGAGCAATATCATCAACAAAAATATATTTAAGTATTTTAAGTACAATTACAGTAGTTTTTCCGGATCCTGGTCCTGCTACTATGAAAAGAGATTCATTTGCATGAGATGAAATGGCTTTTTTTTGATCTTCATTTGAAGAAATGTTCCTTTTCAGTGTGTTTACAACAATATCTTCAAATTCTTCGTAACTAATCATTGTTGTCCTCATTTTGTTAATTATTTATTATTTATATATGTTAACTATATAAAATACTCTACAGAGCATTTGATAAGTATCATTTACACGAATAATTTAAATATTTAATTTATTCATATATTATTTATTAATGGATAACTTTTTTTCAAGATTATTATGACCAAATCAACAATTGATATGTTTAAAAATGATGTGAGGTACAGGGACAGAATAGCTCATGTAGAAACTATTCCTGCCAGAAAAGCTAGCTATAAAAAAGTTGATAATTTAAATCCTAAAATTGTTGATTATTTAAAGTCAAAAAATGCTAAATTATATAAACATCAATCAGAAACTTATGAGGCCATTCAAAATGATGAAAATGTAATCATTACAACACCTACAGCTTCAGGTAAAACATTGGCTTTCAATTTGCCGATTATGGAAACAATGATTGAAGATGAAGATGCCACAGCATTATATATTTACCCTGCAAAGGCTCTCTCAAACGATCAGCTCCATGTTTTGGAAAATCTTGAAAAATCCCTGGACATTAAAATTAATCCTAATACATATGACGGGGATACTCCAAAATCCAAAAGATATGATATTCGTCAAAAATCAAGGATTATTCTAACAAATCCCTATCAGCTGCATCTTATTCTGTCCTGGCATCACCAGTGGAAACGTTTTTACAGCAATCTGAAATTCATTGTCATTGATGAATCCCATTATTATAAGGGTATTTTCGGCTCAAATGTGGCTTATCTTATTCGAAGACTAAAAAGAATAGCTAATTTCTACGGAGCAAATCCTCAGTTTATATTATCTTCTGCAACATTGGCCAATCCATTGGAACTGGCTAACAGATTAACAGGTGAGAAGTTCAGATTAGTGGATAATGATACATCTCCAAGCGGAGAAAAAGATTTTATATTGTACAATCCATTCAGAAATTACAGAAGAAAAAAACACAACAGTGAAGAGGCACCTTCTGTACACATTGAAACAGAAAATATATTTGTTTACCTGATGTTAAAAGACATTCAAACATTATGTTTTACTGTTTCACGTAAAATAACTGAATTAATAGCTATGTGGGCTAAAAAAGACATGGATAATATTAAGAAAAAATTGACCCACAGAATAACTGCATATAGGGCAGGTTATCAGGCAGATGAAAGACGTGAAATTGAGGACGGATTGAAATCACGTAAATATCTTGGAGTTACATGTACAAATGCTTTGGAATTAGGTATCAATATAGGTTCACTTGATGCAGTTATTATTTCAGGATATCCCGGAACTATGATTTCCACATGGCAGCAAAGCGGAAGGGCAGGCAGAAGCAATCAGAAATCATTAGCTATTTTGGTTGCCTTTGAAAATCAGCTAGATCAGTATTTTATGAATAATCCTGATTTCTTTTTTGATAAACCTCATGAAAATGTAATAATTGATTTGTCAAACCATATATTGCAGGAAGCCCATTTATTGTGTGCCGCTAAAGAATTAACTCTTAAAAAAGATGAAGCTATGGATTATTTTGGAGTGGATAAAGAAGTCTTGGGCAAATTGGTTTCTAAAAAGGATTTATATCAAAATCCCCGTGGAGATTATATTTACCCATATGATGACAATCCTGCAATGTCACATTCTCTTGATCAGTTATCCAATGATGAATTCAGAGTAATGAATAATGGTAAACTTTTAGAGGTTATGGAACGCTCACAGGTTTATAGGGAAGCACATGAAGGAGCTATTTTAATTAATAAAGGTGAAACATATCAGGTAGACAGTGTTAATTTAGCCAGTCATTTTGTAAATGTTTCTAAAAACACTGTAGATTATCATACCATGGTTTTAAATAAGGTACATATCAATATTGAGAAAAAATTATCCAAAACAAAATACGGCAATTTAAAAATCCATTTCGGTGAATTAACTGTAGAGGAAGACTATTACAGATATAAGAAAATGCATTTTTCAAAAGTAATCGGACAGTTTAATTTAGATTTGCCACCTTTAAAATTCAGAACAAAAGGATTATGGTTTACAGTTCCACGTGAAGTTAAAAATAATCTTGAAGATTTATATAAAGGTGAAGAGGAAGTCTTTGAAGGTGGACTTCACGGTGCGGAACATGCATTAATAGGTTTGTTTCCGCTTCATGTAATGTGTGACAGATTTGACATTGGAGGATTATCTACAAATTATCATGAAGACACTCAGGAAGCTACAATATTCATTTATGATGCTTATGAAGGTGGAATTGGAATAACACAAAAAGCTGTTGATGTATTTGTTGATTTGTTAAAATCTACAAGAGATTTGCTTAAAAATTGTAGCTGTCATGACGGATGCCCTTCATGTATTTATTCTCCGAAATGCGGAAATGATAATAAGCCACTTCACAAAAAAGCAACTGAATATATTTTAAATTATATGTGCAATCTGATTTCACAAAATCCTGAAGAAACAGCTATTGAAAAAGTTGAGGAAAATGAAATTGAAGAGATTTCTACTAATGATATAACTCTTGAAACATTATATGAAGAAGCTTATGATTTATATTCACAAGGAGATTATTTCAACTCAAAAGAATCATTAAATGAGCTGGTTGAAATTGATGATGAATATGCTGATGCATGGGCTTTATTTGGTAGAATATTATATGAACAGGGTGACAGAAATGGAGCCAAAATGTTTACAAAAAGGGCTCTAAAAATTGACTCTGCCAACGAAGATGCTAATGAATTATGGTTAGAATTAAAATAATTTATTTTATTTTTCTTCGTTTAACCTATTACATTTTTTTTGAATATTAAATGGAAATACAGTAGGAAACTTTAAATATTTTCAATGTTAATATATAACGACTCTTTCAAAAACTTTGTTGATTTGAAATTTTTTCATGAAAATTAGTTGTGAATTTTTGATTTTGCTTAAAAATAGTTAAATTTAATAAATAGGTGGAGTAAAAGTTTTTATCATGCCAAATCAAAAAAAATTTACTCCAAATAGTATTTTAGATGTTAAACAATATATATTTTGCGATTCAAATGATGGATTAGTCCTTTCAGATCCTCGTTTTGTGAAAATTTTTAAATCCTGTCAAAAAGTTTTAAAATCTTTTGATTTAAGTTTTAAGAAGGATGTTCCTTATTTTAAAATGAGTTTAGATTGATGTCCACATTGTGGAACTCGTCATGTTGTTAAATATGGTTTTACAAAAAGAACATTGGTATTTAAAGAAATTGGTAAAACTAAAGTGAAGGTTCAGCGTTATATTTGTAAACGATGCAGTAAAACCTTTCAAACTGATTTAACAAGTCTTGTTGATAAAAACAGTAATTTTACAAATGAATTGAAAAGTGAATCTGAACATTTGATTTCAGATTATTTGGGAAGCTTGAAAAATGTTTGTAAATCTTTTAAAAAATTCTTTGGAATCACTGTTTTACATCAAACAATTGAAAATTGGCTTTTTGTTAATGAAAACATTTTAGAATTTGATTTAGGACGTTGCTCGGGTTATTATGTCTTCGATGTAGAATGGATAAAAATCAACGGAGAATGGAAATATCGACACATATTACTTGATTCTATTTCAAATTGTATCGTAGCCGATGCAATTTACGATACTGAAGATGAAAACACTGTTGAGAAGTTTTTAAGAGAATCAACGGTAAATAAAAATAAAATTGCAATTACCACAGATTTAGATAAAAAATATGCTTCAATTATCCCAAAACTAGGTTTTAAACATCAATTATGTATTTTTCATACTAAAAAAAGTTTAAATAAACAATTAAAAACTTTTAAAGACAAAAATCGCATTTCTGATGAAGAATATCAAGAATGTCACAAACAACTGAAAATAATCAAAGATTTATTCGATTTAAATGATTACGATGAATTCAAAAAAGAAGTAACATCTTTAATTCATCGCAAAGAAGAATTTCATCCAGTTATTTATAAAATAATCAAAAAATCAATCAGGCCACGATATAAAAGCTTCATTCGTCACTTAAAAGATAAACGAATTGAAAAAACAAGTAACAAAATTGAAAATGCATTTCAAAAAACAATGCCAAAATCCAGAAAACGAACATTCAAGACCAAACGGGGCGTTTTAAAACGAATATATCGCAGAGATCTAATTTGGAATGACAATCGCAAAAAGGATTTTGAAAATCAACAAAGTTTTTGAAAGAGTCTATATAACATAATACGATATTTTGTATTGATTTTTTAATTGAATTATTGAGGGGTATTAATGGTTAGTCCAATAGTAGCAGCTATTATTTCTTTCTTCTTCCCTGGTATTGGTCAAGTAGTACAAGGTGAAACCCAGAAAGGTATAATAATGTTTGTTGCAGCAATTGTTATTTCAATTATTTTAGCTTACGCATTAGGTACCATTGGTAATATTATTTACTTAATATATGCTGTATATGCTGCATACGATGCTTATAATATGGGATAAATTAATTTTTATCCATTATTTTTTTTTATAAAACTTATTTTTTTTAAAACATAAATTTTGCTGATTTTCACATTAATTAACAATATTTATTAATCATCCTAACTATAATTATAATATTAAGATTTTTTTCTGAATATGTAGGAGAAATAAAATGCATGAATTATCTATGGCTCAAGGAATAATAAATGCAGTAATAGATACTGCAGAAAGTAACAATGCAACTGAAGTTACTGAAGTTGGTATTGAAATTGGCAGATTGGCTATGATAAACCCTGAACAGTTACGTTTCATGTTAAGCGTTTTAGTTGAAAATACCATAGTTGAAGATGCCGATATTAAAATTGAAGAGATACCTGTTGAAATTAATTGTCCTGAATGCGGATTTAAAGGAGTAGCAGAACTGGATGATAAAGATCACTATGCTCCAATTGTAGAATGTCCGAAATGTGGAAATAAAAGAATATCTATTTTAAACGGAAAAGATTGTGTTGTTAAAAATATTGTTATTGAGAAACCTGATGATGATTAGATAGGAGGAATTGATTATGCATAATGTAGCTGATGTAGAAGTACAAAAAAATATCATGGATGCTAATAAAAGATTAGCAAATAGAAATAAAGAAAATCTTGAAGAAAAAAACATTTTCTGTGTTGATTTTGTTGGAGCTATTGGTTCCGGTAAAACTACATTAATTGAAAACATTATTGAAAATACTGATGATAAAATAGGTGTAATTGCAGGAGATGTAATTAGTAAATTTGACGCAGGCAGAATAGAAAAACATAATGCTCCAGTAGTTGGTTTAAACACAGGTAAAGAATGCCATTTAGATGCTCATTTGGTAGGTCATGGACTTGGAGATTTACCGTTAGACGATTTGGACATGGTTATTATTGAAAATGTAGGTAATTTAATCTGTCCTGTTGATTTTGACTTAGGTTCTCACATGAGAATTGTTGTTGTAAGTGTTACTGAAGGTGATGATACTGTAGAAAAACACCCATTGATTTTCCAAACTTCTGATTTAGTTGTTATTAATAAAGTGGATTTAGCTGATGCTGTTGGTGCAGATGCTGATAAGATGGTTAATGATGCAAAACGTTTAAATCCAGATGTTCAAGTTATTAAAGCTAGTTTAAAACAGGGTGAAGGTTTATCAGAAATCATCTCAGCTATTAATAAACAAAAAGATAGTTAAGGTGGTTTCATTGAAAATATGGATTGATATTTCAAATGCACCTCATGTAAGGTTTTTTAAAGATGTCATTAAATATTTGGAATCTGAAGGAGAAGATTTAATAATTACAGCCAGAGACTTTGGAGATATTCATAAACTGATGAATATGTATGATATAGACTTTATTTCTGTTGGAAAACATGGAGTAAGTTTATATGATAAGCTTAAAGAAAGTACTTCACGTGTTTATGAACTTGTAGATGTTATTAATGATGAAAAGGTGGATGTTGCACTTAGCAAGCATTCTATTGAACTTCCAAGAATAGCATTTGGTTTGGGAATTCCAAGTTTGTATGTTTTGGATAATGAACATGCATTAGCTGCAAATAAATTAACTCTCCCGTTATGTAACAGAATTATCACACCAAATAAAATTGATATCTGGAAATTAATGCAATTTGGAGCAGACCCTAACAGTATCATTCCATATAACGGAACTTCTGAATTGATGCATTTTAAGAGCTTTGAATATAACGACAATATTTTTGATGATCTGGACCTTAAATTGAAATATCCAAAAACTATTTTGATGAGACCTGAACCATCTTTAGCATCTTATTTAGATGCAGATTGTCATAAATCAGTTTTATCTCCAATTGTTGATGTATTAAAAGAATATGCTAATATATTGATATTGCCAAGATTCAAAGCACAGGCAGAAATCTTTGAAGGCATTGATAATGTTACTATTTTAGAGCCTCCTGTCGATACTTCAAGCTTAATGAAAAAAGCGGATTTGGTAATTGGAGCAGGGGGAACTATGAATAGGGAAGCAGCCATATTGCAGACTCCTGTTATTTCATGTTATCCAGGTAAAACATTAGCTGTAGATCAGTATTATATCGATCAGGGTTTAATGTTTAGATCCAATGATATAGATGAAGTTATACAGAAAGCTTTGGCTTTTATTGTTAATCCTCATGAAAAAATTGATTTCAAAACTGATGATTTATTCCAAATTATCATAGATAATATTTATGATTTGGGTAATGAAGGTAAATAGTTTTATATTAAAAACAACTAAATATTATATATTATATTTAGTTTTTATTATTATGGGCTGGTAGCTCAGATGGTAGATCGTCGCCTTGGCATGGCGGAGGCCCCGGGTTCAAATCCCGGTCAGTCCATTTATAAATTTTCAAAAAAATAAAATTTAAAATTGTGATTAAATTATGATGTTAATAGCTCAGAATCATTTACAACTAATCTTAGAAGTAGGGGCAATGTTATTTGTTACATTAGTCTTTTGTCTTAATTTAATTCCATTGTCACTTAGTGTTGTAACGTTTTTATCTCTCTTTTTAGCTGGTGGGTTCACACTTCTTTTTGGAGCAGATATTCTTTTACTAATAATTTCATCTAGTCAGAATGAATTTACACATCCATTTGGGCCAATTGCTTTAATGGCTATTGTTTCTGCATTTGCATCGCTGAAGGTGATGAAGAGTTCGGGAGTGGATGTACGACCTCTTAGAAAAGTTGTTTTATTGTTCCTTGCAGGTATTACCATTTTCGGTGGATTAATGCACAGATCTTTCTTAATATTATGGATATTAGGTTTGTTTATTGGATACATCATAATTTCCAAATCTTTCAGAGAAAAATCAGTATTTACACTTAAAAGGATTTTAATGTTTTTCGGAGCAGCTCTTGCAGGTTTTTTCGGACTTGAAATAGTAGCTAGAATAACTGGAATGACTATTTTCTCTCCATTGTTAAGGTTAGGAAGAATTGAACAGTACTCTTCATCCAGTATTAAAATGGTATTAAATAACATCCAGCTAATCGGACATAATGGTGCTGCTTCTTTCTGGGGTACTGAAGGAACAGCATTTGCTGAAGGATATATTACCCTGCCGATGCAATTAATCATATTCTTTGGTTTGCCATTCCCATTGTTCTGCGGAGTGCTTGTAAATCAGAAAGATACAATCGATTATATGCTTCCAGGTATTTTCGGATATGGATTTGACTTTGGTTATTTAGGTCTTGTCGGTTTAATAGTTTTTGTTTTAGGAACTATCATAATTGGTTTAAAAATATTGACCATGTATAGGGAAAAAAGAGAAAATAATAATAAGAAATACTTAGGTAGGGAAGTGTTATTGACAGGTGCATTAACTGCATTTATTGCACAGGCATTAATCGGTATGTTTATATTTAACAGATCTATTAACGGATTAGCGTTGCTTTCATTTATCTTTTTGGGAGCATTGATATTGGCTAATGTTGTTACACTTAAATCAAGAACTAATAAGAATATTTAAAGAGGTTGAAAAGAGATGAAAGCATTAATATTATTGGGATGTCCGGAAACCCCATCACAAACACCTATGTCAATTTATGCGTCTTATAAATTATCTGAAAAAGGTTATGATGTGACAATTGCTGCCAATCCTGCAGCTTCCAAATTAGTTAAAGTTTCTGATCCGGAAAAATATTATATTCAGGAAATGGTTGACTTGGACGACTGCTTAGCTAATGTTCAGGAAGGGGAATATGATTTGTTGTTAGGATTTGTACATAAAGATGCAGCAGCATCCTATTTTGTAACTTTCTATCAGCTTCTACAAACCAAATCTATTGCACTTGTATTTGAAAAGGATTCTGAGTTGTTAAAGGAATATACTGAAATTGTCAGTGAAAATACTGATGCAGAAGTTATTTCTGTAAGAGCATTTCATAATCCAAATCCAATTAAAGTTAACCTAGATAAAGTATTGAAGGAGTTATAATAAAATGTCTTTTTGTTTAGATACTTATCTTCAGCAGTCTGATAATTATGAAATTTTGGCATCACAGGCAGGCTTTAAAGATTGTGCCAGACTTATCAGATTTAAAGCTCCAGAAATCGTTTATGTCAATGCTGGAGAAGAAATTTTAGGATCTCGTGTTATTGGTATAACTCCGATTCCTATTGGTGTTGATTCAAAAAAAGGAACTGTACTTATTCCATATACCAAACCATGTTATGGTACTGCAGTTGTAGAGTTGCCGGTTGACATGGCCGAGATTGAAAAAATAAGAACATTAAATATCAAATAGATGAGTTTATGATTTCTACTGTTGTTGGCAGTTTTCCTGCTGAAATAAAATCTCCAACTACTGCAAAAGATAAAATATTAAATGTATTTGGAGCTTATGATCCTTTTAAGGAGTCTATAAAACAAACTGTAATCTCACAACTTGATGCTGGAGTTGACATTATTTCTGATGGTCAGGTTCGTGGAGATATGGTTTCTACTTTTACTAATTTTATTCCGGGAATGCAGTTGGAAGACAATAATACTGTTATCACTTCTAAAATCAGACAGCCTACAAAAGAAATTTCCATTGATGATTTAAAATATGCTAAAAAAGTCATGAATGATTATTTTAATGGAAATATTCCTGAAGGTAAAGGAATTAAGGGAATCATAACTGGTCCTTCCACAATTGTTTATTCATCAAGAATTGAGTCTTTCTATAAACATAAGGAAGATGCAATTTTGGATTTGGCCAGAAGTCTTAAACATGAAGTTGAAGCTATTGAAAAAAAGATTAATCCGGTTTATATTCAAGTTGATGAACCGTTTTTATCTACTGGTCTGGTTGATTTGAAAGTAGCCAGTAAAGCTATTGATATAATTGGTGAAAATCTTAGTGTTCCATTAGCTATGCATGTTTGCGGTAATTTGGATAATGTTTTCAAAGATTTGATTAAATTCAATATTGATATTTTGGACTGTGAATTTGCAGGAAACGACATTAACATTAAAATTTTAGAAGAAAACTCATCTTTAATCAGGAATAAAAAAATAGGCTTTGGCTGTCTTGACACTTCCATAAATGAAGTTGATTCAAAAGAAAAAATTGAAGGCCTGATAGCTAAAGGTGTTGAAATTCTTGGAAAAGATAATATGATTTTAGACCCTGACTGTGGGTTAAGAAGAGCTACTAAGGATGTAGCTTTCAATAAGCTTAAATTAATGAACAGTATAAAAGATGAATATAGTTAAAAATTATCTATATTCATGTTTAAAGTTTGGATCATATAGCTTAGATGGTGTGAAATCTCCAGGGTTTAACACATCTCCAACTACAATCATTGCAGTCTTTGTTATATTAGCATCTTTTACTTTTTGTGCAATATTCTTTAAGGTTCCTCTAATTATTTCCTGGTCATCCCAAGTTGCTTTTTTTACAACTGCTATAGGAGTATCCTCACTATATCCGACCAGCAATTCATCAACAACTTTATCAATCATACCAATTCCCAAAAAGATACACATAGTTGCCTGGTGTTTGGATAAGCTGGAAATGCTTTCACTACGTGGTTTGGGAGTCCTGCCTTCGGGACGTGTAATAATAACTGTTTGTGAAATTTCAGGTAATGTCAATTCTGTTTCAAGTACGCTGGCTGTACCAAATAATGAACTTACTCCCGGAATAATATCATATTCAATATCATATTTTTGCAACTCTCTGATTTGCTCACCGATAGCTCCATAAATGGAAGGGTCTCCAGTATGGACTCTAGCTACTAACTGTCCTTTGGAAGTTGCTTCGCGGCAAATTTCAGTTGTTTCCTCTAAATTCAATACAGCGCTGTTGTAAACAACACAATCTTCTTTTCTTGGATTTAAAACTTCTTTATTAACTAAAGATCCTGCATAAACAATAACATCTGCTTTTTCAATAACATTTCTTCCTTTGACAGTTACTAAATCCGGGTCACCGGGACCTGCTCCAATAAAGATTACTTTACCTTTCATAATACAATTTTTTGATTTAACTTCTATTTAATAATTATGAAAGTAAAAAAGAATTTAACATCAATATTTCACTTTAATTTAAACAAAGTTTATTAATTATCAGGATAATTAAAAAATATGGATAAAAAAGGAGTTATATCACTAGAAGCCATTTTTTCTATTTTTATAATATTATTGATAGTTGCATCAATACTCTTTTATGTACAGTCAAATTTGGAATCAGATAAAAATATCGAATCAAGTTTCAGCCACAGGTTGATTTTGGATAATCTGGCTAACTGTATAAATCAGGTTAACTCAAATGGTGAAGGGTTTTCCAAAAAAGTTTTGCTGCCTCAAAAAGAGTATGCATATAAGATTACAGTTGAAAAAAGCAAATTAACAATTGAATACTCAAATAAAAAAGGTGAAGTGTCTATTTTGCCGGCAGATATTAATAGAAATTATGAGTTGTACGGTGGACGGAGTTATTTAATCGAAAATCGAGATGGGGAGATTGTGATAATATGAATGATGAAAAAGGCCAGCTCAGCGGAGAATATATGTTGCTGGTTGGGTCTTTAATAGTTGTTTTAATGATTTCAATATTCATGATAGCTAATGAAAATGAACTTAACATAGCAATGGCAGCTGCAAAATCAGGTGCTGATGAAGGTGTTGCATCATCATCAAGTGCAATATATCCGAAGGAAACATTTAATGAATATGATGACAGGGAAGGCTTAAAACACCCCTGCAGTGTAAGTATTGTGAATGTTAGTTATAATTCATCAGGAATAGATGAAAATTATGGAAAGCAAAAAATACAGTTTAAAGTCTATGCAAAAGCAAGTGTTGATTATAATAAAAAAGAACTGGATTCAATCGGAGATAGGATTAATTATAATTTGAGAAAATCAGTAGCTATGAGTTTTAATACAGCAGATTCTACAAATAAACTGTACAATCCGGTATTTTCCAATAATTATGTCTTTACAACAGCTAATGTAGTATGGGTTTAAATATTATTAAAAATAATTAATCTTTATGTATAGTCAGAATGAAAAAGATGAGCTTTTAAATGAGCTGAAGGAAATGGAAAGTCTTCAGATAGATATGGATAATGAAGGTAAGATTCTGCAGGAAGACATTATTGACTTTCTGTTAAACGGAAACGGAAATCCTGAAGATTTGGGAGACAGAATTGAATTGTATCTTTATGAATTTAAATTGTTTTGCAGAAAACCGGTAAGATTCGCTCAAAAAGATTTTAATGTTTATTTAAATGCTGTTGATATTCCTTTTGAAAAATTGGATGCTCTTTTAAAAGATTTGGATAAATTTACATTGGTTATTTATACAGAAGTAGATAAAGGATTTAGTGTATTGAATCTAAATCTCTTGTTAAAAGATTAGATGTTAAATACTCTTTTCGCATTGTTGGTTGTTATTTCATCAACAGTGTTCAAATCCATTTCTTTAATTTCAGCTATTTTTTCACAGGCCTTAACAACATTTGCAGGTTCATTTCTTTCTTCTTTTGTCATGGCTAAATAGGGACTGTCTGTTTCAGTCAGAACATGATCCAATGGAATGTCTTTTATTAGTTCCTGATGTCTTTGTGAGTAGCAAAGCATTGTGGAAAAGCTCATGTAATAGTTGTCATGCTCCATTATTCTTTTAGCTGTTTTTAGGCTTCCGCTAAAGCAGTGAAATACTGCATATGGCAGGTCTTCGTATTCATTGATGAGATTCAATGCTTTTTTCTCGCAGTCGCGAACATGCATAAGCAAAGGAACTTTATAATCATTGGCTATTTCAATAAAGCTGGTGAATATTTCTTTTTGTCTTGCCCTTAGGGATTTGTCTTTTACGTAAAAAAAGTCCATTCCCACTTCACCAATAGCTACAATATCATTGATATTGTCAATTAAATGTTTTTGAGCTTCGTGCAGTTCTTCAGCGGTACATTCCTGTGAAGTTACAGGGTGGAATCCGAAAGTCGGATAAATAAATCCTTCATTTTCTTTTGATAAATTTAAAACAGTCTGATTTCCTTCAAGATTTGTTCCGGAGTTAATTACTGCATCCAGCTTTTCTTTTGCTCTTTTAATTACGTCTGTTCTATCGTTGTTATAGTCTTCAAAATCTATGTGGCAGTGTGTATCTATCATATTTTTTATACTCCAAATCTACGTTCTCTTTCTTGGTATGATCTGATGGCTCTTAAGAAATCTACTTTTCTAAGTTCTGGCCATAAACTTTCACAGAAGTATAATTCAGAGTATGATGATTGCCAGAGTAGGAATCCGCTTAATCTTTCTTCTCCGCTTGTTCTGATAATTAAATTGGGGTCGTCCAATCCTGCAGTATAAAGGTTTTTACTTATTAAATCTTCATCAACATCGTCAACTGTTATTAATCCTTTTTCAATATCTCTGATGATTTTTTTAACTGAATCTACGATTTCTAAACGGCCGTCATATCCGATAGCTAAATTAAGTTGTCTTTTGTTATAGTTTTTAGTTGCTTCTTCTGCATCGTTAATAGCTTCTTTTACATTGTCAGGCAATAAATCGATTCTTCCCACTACTTTGACTTTTACTTCGTTTTTATGGATTTTTTCATGATCAACCAGTCTTTTAAAGTTTTTGAAGAATAAATTCATCAGTCCTTCCACTTCGTGTTCCGGTCTGTTAAAGTTTTCTGTTGAGAATGCATATGCTGTTACTATTTCAATTCCAAGTTCTATTGTCCAGTCTAAAACTTTTTCCAGAGTGTCTACTCCAATTTCATGTCCTTTTACAACATCCATATTTCCCTGAATCTTAGAATAGCGTCTGTTGCCGTCCATGATAATTGCTACATGTTTGGGCATTTTTGAGGTTTCTAAATTTCTGGAAATATACCATTCATATATTTTATAAATAAAATTTTCACCCATAATAACTACCTGAAGTAAATGATTCTCTATTAATAAATATATATTATTTGATGCTTTTAAAGTTTGGCCAATTTATATGCCAATTCTAAACTGCGCAAATAACCTTCTCTACTTTGGTCACGGCTGGTGTCGATGTATATGTCATCAATGCCGAAGGTTATTGCTCCAAAGCTTGGCCATGAGTTTAATAAAACAAGTGTTCTAAAAATAGTATTTCCTACAATTCCGTTTGGAGCTATTAATATGTTGCATTTGTTTTTTATAGCCTGGTCAATTAATACGCAGCTGTTTTCAATTTTCTGATTTGTATGCTTTTCAATTAATTGGGTGAGCTTTTTGGCATCATCCAGTGACTGGTTGATTTCTTCGCTTCTGCCGTAATCTCCGGGTCTTGCATATGAAAGTGTAGCTATTTTCGGAGTTTTTTTAAGTTTTTTCATAAAATCTATGCAGTGAACAGCTATATTGAGCTTTTCTTTTAGGGTGTTTCCTTCGTCAATGCCGACGGAGCTTATTATAAATTCATGACCTTTCCCATGGATATATGTTGCTCTTGATATTTTGGGATAACTTTCTTTTAGTTGTTTTAAAACATTGGATGCAGCTAGTGAACCCCGTATTGTTGCATCTATATTTTTGTCTGAAATGCTTTTGGCAAGTTTTTTGTCATTTTCGATTAATTCAATATTGACATTTGGTTTTTGTGTTTTAAAAATATCACAAGCCTCTAAGATGTTTTTATTTTCTCCAACTCCAACAGCTATAGTTATCATTAATTTTAATTATTTATTGTAATGTTATTTATAGCTATTTTTTAATAAGAAAAAACTAAACATTTATATGTAAGTAAGTACTTACTTACATTATGGAAATTGAACTAGATAAAACAGAACAGAAAATTGTTGATGCAACAATATTCCTTTTAGATAAAGAAGGAATGAACGGCACAACAACTAAAAAAATAGCTAAAAAAGCTGAAGTTAGTGAAGTTACTGTTTTTAGAAAGTTTAAATCTAAAGATAATCTTTTAAAAATAGCTAAGATTTATTATTCAGATTATTTCCTGGAGAAAATAAGTGATATTTTCATTAATTACGAAGATACAGATTTGGAATCATTATTAAAGCATATATGGGGGAAACTTGTTAATTTTTTAGATAACAATCTGGATATTATTAAAATAGCTTTAGACGAGCTGATGTCCAATCCTGAAGAGGAAAAAATATTTTCAAAATTTTCAGATGAAGTTCTTAAAAATCTAACCAATATTTTTCAAGAACAGATTGATAAAGGAAAAATACGTAAAATCAATCCTTCCGCAGCTGCATTAACTGTCTTTAGTGTAATTGTTGAAGGGATAATATTCTGGAAATTCGAATCAAAAGTTTCCAATGATGATACTAATAAGTATCTTGATGATTTTTTAGATATATTTATTAACGGTATAACTAACTAAAACGGTGGAACTAATGTCAATAGATAAAATATTTCATATAATGAAAAAAGATTCAAAAGCAATCTTTAAAAATCCGGCTGTTGTTATTACAATAATAGCAATTATTATTTTACCTTCCTTATATGCACTTTTAAATATTGATGCATGTTGGGATCCTTATGGAAATACAGATAATTTGGATTTTGCAGTAGTAAACAATGACCAAAACGCAACATATAACAATGCTTCATATAACTTTGGAGATAAGGTAATTGATAAATTGGAAGACAATGATGATTTTGCATGGGATTTTGTAGACGAGGATGATGCCCGGGACGGGGTGGAAAATGGAACGTATTATGCAGCTATAATAATACCTGAGAATTTCTCCTCAAATTTATTATCAATCAATGATCAAAACCCAAAACAAGCACAATTAACATATTTAATCAATGAGAAAACAAACCCTGTTGCTTCAAGAATGAGTAACAATGCAGTAAATCAGATACAAAGTAAAATAAATGATGAGGTTATTCAAACTGTAAACGGTGTAGCATTTAACCAATTATCAGTAATGGGTCAAACAACACCTCAATCAAGCTTATCACAATTATCCTACATGAATTCAAGTGGTGTAGATAACTATTTCTACTCTCCAACTGAAGTTACAAAAGAAAAAATAAATCCTGTAGATAATTACGGTTCAGAAGTATCTCCATTTTACATTGTACTTTCAATATGGGTTGGATGTGTAATTTCAGTTGCATTGATTAAAGCAAGATACTTAGGTGAATCATTATACAAACCATTAGAACTTTACTTCGGTAGAATGGGATTGTTCTTAGTAATAGGATTATTGCAATCAACAGTAACCCTAATTGGTGCATTCTGGTTAGGAATTGAGGTTTCTGATCCCGGACTGTTCATCGGCTGTGTTTATTTAATAACCATTGCATTCATGGTATTGATTTATTCATTATTATCTCTGTTCGGTAATGGTGGTAAAGCATTGGCTATTATTATGTTGGTACTTCAAATATCTACAACAAATGGTATTTATCCTGTATATGTGATGAATGACTTTTTCCAAGCATTAAATCCATATTTACCAATGACTTATGCTATAGGTTTACTTAGAAATGCATTACTTGGTGTTTATTGGCCAACATTTTTCACTGGTGTTTATGCAATGATAGCTATGATTATTGCATCATTGCTTGTAACAATTATCATTAAAGAAAAATTTGATAATGTAGCTAATAAATTTGAACAAGCATTAAAAGACTCAGGATTATTCTAATTCCTGAGCTTTATTTTTTTTTTAAATCTTAAATTTTTATGTATGGTAACATCCTGCATTATAATCATATGGAACATATGCTCCCATATCATTTCCTTCATCATCCATACCTGGAATATAGTGCCATCCTTTAGCAGCTGCTTCTTCACGACTAACTCCTAAACAATCATAATCAGGTCCATATCCAGTTTTATACGAATATCCGTCTTCACTCATTATGCTTTCAGTTTTATCGCTGGAACTACTTTCATTATTACTTAATGATGTGGCTTGGTCAGATATTGTTAATGATTGTGTAGTTTCACTTTTGGAATATTTGTCGTTCCCGTTGTAAATGACTTTTACAGTGTATTGTCCGTCACTGATTCTGTTAAGTTGCAGCACACCATTGCCCATTTCATCAGTTGTTACTTGTTGATTCTTTTCATTTTCAATTATTATATCTACTTTTTGATCAGCTATGGGATTTCCATTTGAATCTTTTAGTGTAATTGAAATTGTGTCTCCATTTTTTAAAGTATCCTTGCTTATAATATTTATTTCACTGGATTCCTTTCCAAAATTAGTCATTAATGTTATTAGTGTTAAAAGTAGGATAACAACAATTATTAACAGCATGACGATAAGTTTCTTCTTATCTTTTTTCATTTCATTTCCTCAATTATTTTAGTATTAATATATTGTATTAAAGAGGTTATAAATTTTGTTGTAAAAAAAGTAAAAAATAAAGAAATTAATCTTTATTGAAATCTTCAATAGCTTCGTCAACTATTTCTAAAACGGATTTGGATAAATCAGGATATTTATAATTTATTGGGACAGGTATATTGTCACAGTATACTACATCCAAACCAGCTTTTATTGAGTCTTTAGTAGCTACATCAACAGCAGCAGCTTTAAGTTCAGTGAGCATTATATCTGCTTCATCCATATATTTTTCTATGTCCTTTTTCAAAAGAGGCCTATTGGATAGGTGAGGTGTTGTTCCAACGATTTCACAGTTATAATTGGTTTCCAGATAGTCAACTAATTCATGTTCAATACTTTTTGGAGCAGTTGTAGCAAACAGCACTTTTTTACCGGAAATGTCGGCTAATGGTTTTGGTCTGAATACTGTTGAAATTATTTTTGCTTTTGGATTTATCTCTTTTATGAATTTTTCAATGTATTCTCTTTTTTCTTCATTGCACATTGGTTCTTCGCACATTGTCAAAATAATTAAATCACCAAGACCAATCCTGTAAGGTCCGAAATAGTCTATAATATTATTCAATGGTTGATTTGCACCAATAAGTACAATATTTTTATTTGTTTTAATTGGAGGAATTGCAGCTCCGCTACCTTCAAATATGGCAAATTTGGAATCTACCTGATTAGCTAGTTTTGCTCCTTTTTTCATATTGGTTAAAAAGACTTCACCTGCCATTCCACCTCCGCAACGTCTGCAGCCTATTGTTAAGATTCTGCTCATTAGAGCATCTTCCCAATGGTCACTTGCTGCATGAACTCCTTTTTCAGACTGTTCTAATAAAAATTCAGGTGTTATTTCAAGCTGTTCTCCATGAACTATTTCCGGTTCTTGAGGTCCGCCTCTTCCCATAGCTATTACACATGGTTCATATCCGTTTTTATCAATTAGTCTGGATACAAATCCTGAAACAGCAGTTTTTCCTATTCTTTTTCCAGTTCCAATTATTTTTATTGAAGGTTTTTCCATTATTTCATATTGTGTAACTGGATCAAATTTAAAATCAGGACCCTGATAGCTTACGCCTTGTGCAAGTGTTTTACAGGCTATTTTAAATCGTTTAGGATAATCCAGGATAGGTTCATCACTTAAATCCATCACAGTATCTACATCATATCTGTTAATCATTTCTACAATAATGTCATATGGAATGTCTTCATTTTTTGCAAACTGTACAGGAACGCCTAAAACCTTGGAATATGATTCTTCAGAGTCATCTCTTAGTTTTTCAGTTCCTCCAATGAAAACAGCAGCTACTATGTCGATATGTTCTAAATTATTTAAAACATCGATTGATTCCTGGGTGACTGGAAGGTAATGTTCTCCGTCAACTAAACAGAGCATTTTACTAATACTTTTCATATTAATCACAATTAGAATTTAATCAATTAGTATTTATGATAAGTAATAGTATTAAAAATATTTGAATTTATAAAAAAGAAGAAAATGGGCTAATATTTAAGCCATTTTTATATAGTTTTGAGACCTTTCAACAAGGTCGGTTAATGAATTGCACACATTGTCAGGTATTGAATTTTCATCTTTTTCGTTTATTACCTGTGCAATTATTTTACAAAGAACAAAAATAGCATGTTTGTGTTCTGCTTTTGTTTTGTGGATGTGGTGTGGGCTTATTTTAAGTGATATGTATTCACTGCAATCGTTTTTTATCTGATCGTTTTCTGCTAAATATTTTAAAATATAAACTAAAAATTGATGTAATTGTATCATTTCATCTTTGTACATGTGTATCTGACCTAGTATCTATAATTAAGAGTTTAAGTAAATTATTTAAATGAAATAAATAATTAGTTTTAATTATTAATATTAATTAATATTATTATTTTTAATCTTATTTAAATATTGCATTGGTTACAGAAGTTTAGATATTAACCTTTTATAAATATCTGGCAGGTCTTTGTCTAAAACATCTAATCCTTTTTGAGTTATTCCGTTTTTAGTTGCAACTTTATTAATCAGTTCATCAGGTGAGTAAATATCTTCTTTTAATATGTATGCCGTACTGTTTAATGTTTCTGCAAGTATTTTAAAGGTTTCTTCTTTTGAAAGATTGCATTTCTCTTCAAGTTCGCCAGCAAAAAGATCTAAACCAAGAGCTATAAATGCAGGCATGCAGCTGGCAGCTATTGTAGCTATCTCCAAATCCATGGGACTGTCAACAACTTTTATCTGGCTGAATTTTGAAAATAGCTTTTCGACAAATTCTCTATTTTCGCCAGAAACATTTTCATCATGCATAATAATGGAAACACCTTTTTTAGGATTGTCTTCATCATATGTAGAAGATATTGTTGGAATAACGCAGCTTAAACCACAGTCTTTAAATTCCAAGTCTGTTCCTGCACAGGTATGTATGATTTGTGTATTTTTAGTTATATGTGGTTTTAGCGGGTCTAAAACATTTGCCAAATCGGGAGTTTTTACTGATATTATTATTTTTTCACAGTTTTTTGCAACTTCTATGTTATCATCTGTAATTGATATGCGCGGGTCAATGTCTTTTAAGTGATTTATTTTAGATAGTGTTCTATTTGCAATGTAGAGTTTATTTAAATTACAAAAATCATGACTGATTATATTTTGGCTGAGAAGTTCTCCAATATTTCCATATCCAATAATTCCGAGGTTCATATATTTCACATCTTAACATTAAATTCTTCAGTTTCAACAATTTTTGGAAGTTTTCCAATGCTTCCAACATTATCCTGGGAAATGATTAAAACTCCCTCAAACAGGTCTTTATAGTTTTCACTAGCTTCAAGAGCATTTGATACTTTATATTCACTGTTTTGCCCAACAGCTTCATTGGCTATTTTGGTAGCAAGCCCGTCAGCTACTGATGCTTTTTTACTCAGCACTGTAACGCTGTCTGCATAACCGAAGCTTATTGAATGGCCTATTTTACCTGAAGATGTACAGATTCCCAACGGTGTTTTTCTTGCTTTTAATTCAAACCCGATTTTATTTCCTAATATGGGATTGTTTGAGTAAATTCCGCATACTGCTTTTTTATTGTTTACAATAGCTATGTCTCCTCCGTTTTCAATAATGGAATATTCGGATTTTTTGGAAATTAGGTAATCAAGAGACATTTCAGATATGCATCCTGCAACACAAGCCATCGGACCTACATCACAGTAACTGGAAGCTGTATACATTCTTTTTATTATTTCACTCAAATCCTCTTCATCATGATTAACAGGCTCCAGAGATAATTGAAAATCTTTATTTTTAGTTATATAATGTTCCAGTTCTTTTCTTAGATTTAATATGTATTTTTCCAAATTGTTATTTTTCAAGTCTGTTGTTAGTCTGATATGGGTCTGATTTAAATCAATATGTTGGAATTCCATAATGTTATTATTATTTAATTATCTTCTTTTATAACTATTGTTAGTGGATAAATTGGCTCTTTCAAAAACTTGTGTGATTTTTTTCTTTTTCATTGTTTAAATTCCAATAATTTAGTTTTAGCATGAATCTGGCTAGAAGTCCTTGTTCTATTTTCATTGTTCTTTTTATGTGTTTTGGGAATACTTTTTGGAAGATATTTTCGATTTTATTGTTTGTTGATGGGATGTTCGTGTTTTCCAGGTGTGTCGTTAATTTTTTGAAGTAAGGAATGATGAATTTCCAAAGAATTTTGTTTGTGAACTTGTTTTTTGTATATTTTTTGTTTATTAATTCGTTTCTAAGTTCTTTAGCAGTATTTAAGTCTTTTGCATCCAATATTTTATAAATGTCCTGTTTTAAACAATTTAATATGTCTTTTTCGTCTTCAGATAATGGATTTTTGTCAAAGTAATCTTTAAATCTTTTGTTTACTGCTTGTTTCACGTGAAATTTGCAGAAATGGTGTTTTACTTTTAATTTATCGATGGCTTCACGATATTCGTGTTTTAAGTCTGTGCCTATTGATATTTTTTTCTGATTTCTTAGAGATTCGTTTAAAAATTGATAAATGGTCTTAGAATCTTCTGATTCGACCAATTTAACGGAAACGAGAGTATTCAATTTAACGTCGAATAAGGCTAAAATATAGTTCCATTCACCATTAATTTTAACCCAAAGACTATCAAATAAGTAATATCCAGAATAAGTCCAATTATCATAGTTAAATTGATAATTAGAGTTCAATAAGATGTTTTCAATGCTTTGATGTGAGATTTCAATGTTATGTTGTTGTTTTAAATCAAATCGTATTTTATGGAGCCCTGCTCCATAAATTTGATATAAATTCTCAATACATTCAATAACAGGCAATGTAATATTTGAATTTGAATAAACAAGAGATAATAAATCAGTATAAAAGACTTTACCGCATTTTATGCACTTATATTTTTGAATAGTGCAAATTTGTTCTCCAATTCTTAAAAAAATAAGTTTACGTTCATAAGTACCATTTTTAACAGCATTATGTGATTTACAAGATGGACAAATTGCAACTCTATTCTCAAAATGTATTTTACCTCTTTTTTCCAATCTGATAAGATTATTCTCAATATTTTCGCAACCAAATCGAGAAAGATCATCAAATTGACGGAATTCAGAAAACTCAGGAACAAAATCGAAAAGTTTAAATTGTTTTGACTCCATAAATTCATATGGAGCTTTTATTTTGATACTAGACATATTAATATATTAGCTCCACTTAATATATTAATTTTACTGCTTTTAAATTAAAAATAAAGAAAAAATAGAACGAAAAAAATTCGTGACTCAAAAACTAGTGAAAATTCAAATCACACAAGTTTTTGAAAGTGACGATAAATTAAAAAGTATATAAGTTAATATACTAATTAAGCTAATAAATAGAAATTATAACAGATGTGATATAATTGAAATCTTTTAATTTTTTACTTAAAGAAAGGGAAGAAAAACCAAGACAAAAAGGTATAACAATGGTTCTGGACAAAGGTCTAGGACTGGAAACTGCTGAAAGTTTAATGAATATTTCCGGAGATTATGTAGATTACTTAAAATTTGGATGGGGAACATCAATTGTACATGAACAGGATATAATCAAAGATAAAGTTGCCATGTATAAATCACACAACATAACTCCGTATACTGGTGGAACTCTCTTTGAACTGGCATATATGAATGATAAATTAGAAGAATTCTTCCAGGAAGCTCATGACTTAGGTTTTGAAGCTATTGAAGTATCTGACGGATCAACAACAATATCTCATGACAAAAAATTAGAATGCATAGAATCAGCTAAAAAAGACGGATTCGAAGTATTGTCCGAAGTAGGTAAAAAAGATCCAGGACTGGATAAAGAATTGTCTTTAGATGAAAGAATAGAGTATATGCAAAATGAATTGGAAGCAGGTTCATCATTAATCATTGTGGAAGCAAGAGAAGGTGGAAAAAACATTGGAATTTATGACAAGGCAGGAAATGCAAAAGAAGATGAAATAGATTATATTTTAGATAATTTCGATGGAAATAAAATCCTTTGGGAAGCTCCAAACAAAGACCAGCAAGTATTTTTCATTTTAAAACTTGGAAATGATGTTAATTTAGGTAATGTATCAACTGACGATATCACTTCCCTTGAAACCTTAAGAAGAGGTTTAAGGGGAGATACTGTAGGAAAAATTTAAACCGTAAGAAAGTTTAAAAGAAGGTATTTAATTTGAAAGAGAGAACAATTGGCCAAATTAATAAGAAGATTGAAAATAATGAAGCCAAAATATATACAGCAGAAGAGTTTAAAAAGCTTATAAAAGAAGACAATGCTCCAAGCTTTGAAGAAGTGGATGTAGTAACTGCAGGAACCTGTGGAGTTATGAGCGGTACTGCAGCTATCTTTAACTTTACAGTATCAGAGCCAGGAGTGTTTATGAGGGCAAAAAATATATATTTAAATGGTGTTCCAGCTAATATTGGCCCATGTCCTAATGAATGGTTGGGTTCTGTAGATTTAATTCTTCATGGAACCTCTAAATCAGTAGAAGACTCATCATATGGTGGAGGATTCCTATTAAAAGACATTCTTGAAGGAAAAGATATTGACGTTAAAGTTGAAGCAATCAATGGAGACATTATTGAATCAACAACAAACATTGGCGAAATTACAAGAGCACAAATGATTGGAACACGTATGGCATTTAAAAATTATACAGCATTTGTAAATCCATCTGCAGAACAGGTTTCATCAATATTTTCAGCTATTCCTCTGGAAGGAAACTTAAAAGGTCTGACATTTTCAGGATGTGGGGATTTAAACCCTCTTCAAAATGATCCGAATAATTTAATAATTGGAAACGGAACTAAAGTTTTATTAAACGGTGCTGAAGCTATTGTTTTAGGGGAAGGAACAAGAAGTTCACCTGAAAAACCAAATTTAATGGTTTCAGGAAATCTTAAAGATATGGAAGCAAATTATGTTGGCGGATTTAAAACCGGTGAAGGCGGAGAAGTCTACGATACATTGGCTATTCCAATTCCTGTTTTAAATGAAGAAATATATAATAATTTATTAATTAAAAATAGTGACATTCCATTAACTGTAGCTGATATTAAAGGCCGTCATTTGCCACTGACACAAACTGATTATGGTGCAATGTGGGATAATCATGAATTAAGGCCAAAATATGTTTCAGATAACTGCGGCTGTGATAGTTGTACAGTTGAGGATGTATGTCCAACAAATGCATTTAAAAATAAAAGACTGGATTTATCTAAATGTTTTGGTTGCGGAATGTGTGTGCATTACTGTAAAAACAATAGCTTTACAATGGATGCAGGCAATGTTGACCTGGAAATAGGCGGTAAAAAACATAATATTCCAATTATATGCAGGCAGTCCGATGCCTTAAGAGCTAATAAATTATCTTTAAAATTAAAGAAAATGATTAAAAATCATGAATTTAAATTATAATTGAGGTTATTGATATGCATACTCAGAAAATCAGTGAAACACCTCTTGATTTTGCCGAGGCTATAAAAGAAGATATTAAAAGTTCAAAATATGATGGTGTCTTAAAATGTGTTCAGTGCGGAATGTGTACTTCAACATGTCCTGCAGCACGTCATTCCAATTATAATCCTCGTGAAATAATGGAGAGGGTCTTTGAAGGAGATGAAACACTCCTTGAAGATGAAGACTTATGGAACTGTTTTTATTGCTATACATGTCATAGTACATGTCCTGTTGGAAACAGTGTTTGTGAAGTTAATCAGATTATTAAACAGTTCGCCATATCAAAAGGAATTGCATATGAGCAGCTATATGATTATTTAGGCTTTGCAGATAGCTACTTTAATGCAGCTATCGGTGCAATCCCATCTAATTTTTATGAGGAAATTAGTGAAGATGTAGACGGATGGTGGGAATTTAGACAGCACTTGAGTGAAATCAGGGAAGAATTGGGTTTAGGTCCGGTTTCACCTCCTCAGGAAGTTATTGATGAAGTCTCTTTAATTTTAACCAATACTGGTTTTAAAGACAGAATGGATAAAATAAGACAGTCAAAGGAGGGTAATGATGAAGCAAGTTCCTGATGAAAATATTCTTTTGTTTAAAAGTTGTCTTGTAAGTGTGGAATATCCGGGTATTGAATCATCCACTAAGTTTGTTTTTGATAAAATTGGTATTGATTATGATATTTCAGATAAGCAAACCTGCTGTACAGGTCTTGGACATTACTCTGATGTTTTTGATCAGTTTACAACAACAGCTATTGGAGCACGTAACTTTAAAGTAGCCAGTAATTTGAACAGGCCAAATTTGGTAATGATGTGTGCAACATGTTATGCAATTAATAAAAAGGTAGCAAATATTTTAAATAAAAAGGATGATGTTCGAGATAAAGTAAATGAAGTTTTTGATAAATCAGAATTGTCTTATTTGAAATATGAATCTGGAGATGTTGATTCATCTGAAAATATTTTTCATGTAGTGGATATTTTATACAATAAACGTGATGAAATCTCTAAAAACATTAAATATGACTTAAGCGGCTATAAAATAGCTACTCATCACGGATGTCATTACTGTAAAGTTCATTATGATGATACAATAGGGGGAGTCAGAGACCCCAATATCATTGATGATATAATAGAAGCCTGCGGATGTAAAACGGTTGGCTGGTATGACCATAAACGCCAAACCTGTGGAAGCGGATTTAGACAAAGATACTCTAATAAAGATATGTCTATGGAGGTAACTGAAGATAAATTATACTCTATTAAAGAGGACGGGGTGGAAATTCTAGTTCATTTATGTCCTAACTGTCATGTTCAATTTGACAGATATCAGAATTTAATATCTAAAAAATGTGGTGAAGAATTTAACACCATTCATTTAAATGTAGCTCAATTTGTAGCTATTGCAATGGGTGGTGACTTTGATGAAGTAATCGGTGCAAAAGCACATACTGTACCAATAGATTCAGTCATTAATGATTTAAGGGAGGTTGACTAATGCCTGAAGATTTAAAAGTGGGAGTTTTCATCTGTGAATGCGGTGGAAATATCTCTGATACTGTTGATATTCAAAAAGTTAAGGATTCACTGAATGTGGAAGTTGTAGAGCAATTTGTAAATTTATGTTCTTTAAATGGAAGAAAAATCATTAGGGATGCAATTTTTGATCATCATTTGGACCGTGTTGTAATTGCGGCATGTTCTCCAATAAGTCATGAAAAAACTTTTCAGGATTATGTTCAGCCATTAAATCCTTATTTGATGGATATGGCAAATATTCGTGAACAGTGTTCATGGGTTCATAATGATAAAGATGGGGCAACCAAAAAAGCCATAACTCTTATTAATGCTTCAATAGAAAAAGTAAAAAAATCAGATGCTGTTAATCCGATATACTGTCAAACACCAAATGAAGTGGCAGTAATTGGTGGTGGAATAGCAGGTATGAATGCTGCATTGTCACTAGCTAAACAGGGAACTAAAGTAACTATTATAGAAAGTTCCCCATCTATCGGCGGACATATGGCTAAAATAGGAAAAGTTTTCTCTCCTGTAAAAATAGCTGAAGAGTGTGGAATGTGTTTACTGAATCCAATATTGAATGAAGTTGTTTGGAATGAAAATATTGAGATTATAACTAATGCAAAAGTCATTGAATCAGAAAGAAGGGCAGGAACCTATAATCTAATTGTTGAAAAATCTCCAAGGTATGTAGATACTGAAAAATGTATAGCCTGCGGTAAGTGTGCGGAAGTCTGTGAAGTGGAAGTTCCCGATGATTGGAATGACGGACTATCTAACAGAAAAGCTATTTATCGTCCTTTTGGTCAGTCTTATCCTGAAGCATATGTTGTGGATATGGAACATTGTGACAGGTGTGGGGACTGTAAAAGACAATGTAGTATGAATGCTATCCGTTTTAAAGTAAAACCAGAAAAGATTCCGATTTCTGTAGGTTCTATTATTATAGCTACAGGACATAAACTCTTTGATCCTGATTTAAGACCGGAATACGGATATTCCAGATATGATGATGTTATAACTCAAAGTGAACTGGGCCGTATTACAGGAGTAAACGGTCCGACTAAAGGTAAACTGGTAAAATCAAACGGAGAAATTCCAAAAAGGGTAGTTATGATACAGTGTGTTGGATCAAGAGATGAAAAACCCGACGGACATTTGTACTGTTCCAAAGTATGCTGCAGTGTTGCTTTAAAAAATGCAAACATTATAAAACACAAACACCCTGAAACAGATGTTGTTATCTGTTATACTGATATGAGAACTCCTAGTATGTATGAAAAGTATTATAAACACACACAGGCTAATGGAGTAAGATTCATACGTGGAAGACCTGGTGAAGTTGTTAAAAGAAATGGTAACTTTATTGTTCGTGTTGAAGACACTCTTAAAAGAGAATTTTCAGAAATTGAAGCAGATATGGTTGTATTATCTACAGCTATGGAACCTTCTGAAGGTACCAAGGAAATTGCAGAAATCTTAAATGTTGGAACTACTGAAGATGAATTCATTAAAGAGGCACATCCAAAAATCAAACCTGTAACCACTGATATTCAGGGAACTTTTGTTTGTGGAACAGCACAGGATCCGAAAGATATTACAGAATCAATTATGCAGGCTACTGCAGCTGCTTCCAAAGTATCTGAATATAATTATGGCGGAATAGAAATTGAACCATTCATTGCAGAAATTGATGAAGAAAAATGTATTGTTTGCGGTGAATGTGTTGAACGTTGTAAATTCAAATCAATGAGTATTCAGGATGATGAAATCTACATTGACCCGATGAGCTGTACAGGTTGTGGAAAATGTTTAGTTGGATGTAAGCAGTTTGCTATTACAGTTAACGGTAATATTGATGAAAAGATAAAAGCTACAATTGATGGAGTATTGGCTAAAAAAGAACCTGGAGAACGTATGATTTTAGTTTTCCTTGATAATATTGGTTATACTGCAGCAGATAATATTGGAGTTAACAGATTGTCTTATCCTGAATCCATCCATATCATTAGGGTGCTTTCTGTAAATCGTGTAAGGCCTCGCCACATTAAACATGCTCTTGAAAATGGTGCTGATGGAATATTTATTGGTGAATTCCCTGGAGATTTGATGTATGATGAAGTTGAAAGGAAAATAGAAAAAGTCAAAGAAAGGATTAGGGAAGTTAATCAAAATCCTGACAGGATAACATTTTCAAAAGTTTACATCCCGTATTATTCAGGATTGGCAAATAAGTTAAATGATTTTGATAAGAAAATTAAGGAATTAAATGAGTCTGAATAGATTCATTTAATTTATATACTTTTTATAAACCTTTTTTTAATTTCTATTGGTGTTAAATCGATAATTGGTGCTGGTGAGTTTCCAGGTTCTGTATTGAAACAGATAAAGTTACACTCATTGTTGTTTATTATTTCATTTAAGTCTATTTCTTCGTAATTGTAACAGTTTTTAATACCTACACTTTTAGCCATTTCTTTTAGGTTTAAGTTTTTTGCATAGGTTTCCTGATTTCCTGTTGAACCGTATGCTTCGTTATTGATAACAATCCATGTTAAATTAGATGGGTTTTGAGCAAAAGTGGTGATTACTGATCCTAAGTTCATTAAAAATGATCCGTCACCGTCTATAATGACAATTTTTTTATTAGGTTTAGCCAGTGCAAGACCGAGGCCTATTGAGGAAACAAGTCCCATAGAACCGATCATGTAAAAGTTTTCATTTCTATCATCTATGTCGTATAATTCTCTTGAAGGAAATCCTATATTGCACAATACCAGTTCATCATCGATTGCACTCATTATTTTTGCAATTGCATCTCTTCTTTTCATCAAATCACCAATATTTAATTTCTAATAATACAGATACGGGTTTACCTTCTTCAACAGATAATTTCCATGCATTTTTAACATCTTCATATGCGGTTTCAGAATTAGTCGGTTCAAAGAAATGGAAATCCATAGCGTTTAACAGTCTTGGTGTGGATTCTCCCATTGGAATTTGTCCACAGATAGTTTCACCTTCAGTTCCCCTATGACTTATTATTATTACTAATGGGAACTTATATAATTCCATTAATGATTTAAGTGCATTGATGGAGTTTCCAAGTCCTGAATTTTGCATTAATATTGCAGGCTTGCGACCGCCCATATATGCTCCTGCACAAATGCCTATTCCTTCTTCTTCTCTTGTAACTGGAATATGCATAATTTCTTCGTCTTCGTCAACCATTTCTAACAGTTTACTTAAGTTAACACAAGGGACACTAACAACAAAATCAATTTCAGCATCTTTTAATCCATTATAAATAGCTTCAGTACTATCCATTTTTGTCCTCTTCATAGTTTTTAATATATAATGTTGTATTGTTCAATTATATAATTATTTTGGATAAAATATTGAATGAATTTACTATGTTTTCATTTTGTTAACTTTGCAGTGATTCAATTATATGGAAAGATATTTATTTAATTAAATTATTATATTATTTTATGTTTGATAAACTACCTATATCTTCTAAAACAGAAAAAATTTTAACTAAATCTCTTGATGAACCAATTTCTGCTGAAGATGCAAACTATTTAATAAATATTAAAGGGTCTGACTTGTATCCCTTACTTGCAACTGCTGATTATCTCAGGCAAGAAATTGCTGGAAACAACGTTACATTTATTAATAATTGTAATATTAACTTCACAAATATTTGTACTGTAAGATGTGGTTTTTGTGCATTTGGTAAGGATGCAGATGACCCTGAAGCATATATTTTAGATGATGAAGCTATTTTAAAAAAAGCTCAGGGGGCTGTTGACAAAGGAGCTCATGAGTTTTGTGTCATGGGGGGAGTTTTACCTGATGCAGATGTTGAATATTATGAACATTTGCTTCAATTGTTAAAAGGGGAATTTCCCAATATTATGATTCATGGTTTTTCACCAACTATGATTAAAGATGCCAGTGTTGTATCAGGCATAAGTGTTGAAGATGCATTTGAAAGGCTTAAAAGTGCGGGTTTAGATACATTGCCTGGAACTGCTGCAGAAATATTGACTGACAGATCCAGAGAGATAATCTGTCCGGAAAAGGTAACAACACAGGAATGGATTGATATTGTAAAAACAGCTCATGAAGTTGGAATTCCAGGCTCAGCTACTATTATGTACGGGCATGTGGAAACTCCTGAAGAACGTGTAGAACACATTGATATTATCAGAAAAATTCAGCAGGAAACTCACGGTTTTACAGAATTTATTCCGATGACATTTATGCATGAGTATTCTCCAATTTTTTTAGAAGGTCAGCAAAACTTGGGAGCTACAGGTACTGAGGATTTAAAATTATATGCAGTAGCTAGATTAATGCTTAAGGATTTGATTCCAAATATCCAAGTATCCTGGGTAAAAATGGGTTTCAGATTTGCACAGGTATCTTTAACAGCTGGTGCAAATGATTTGGGTGGAACTTTAGGTGGAGATGAATTGTCTGAAGCTTCAGGAGCACCTGATGGAGTTGAGGCATCTATTGATACTTTAAGTAATATGGTTAGAGATTTAGGTAGAAACCCTATTGAGAGGAATTCAAAATACACAGAATTTTATCCGATTGAATCTAAAAGTTCTGATGTGAAAATAGTATCAAAATAAAGTTTTAAAGATGATAACATGAATATGGCAGATATAGGTTTATTAGTTTTAGTGTATATTTATGTTATCGCAATTTTTGTTGTTTCAGAGAAGTTTTTAAAAGACCTGCCGTCTTTTTCCCGCCGTTTTGTTCATATTATGGTGGGAAACTGTATTTTCGTAATGCCGTTTTTCAATGACCCTTATGCTATGGTGTGGTTTTTAACACTTCCAATTACAATAGCTGCATTTTTATTGACTAAATACTCTCCAATCAAAATTAAGAGTGGAGTTACAGATGCTGGGCATGCTTTAGGTTTAGTTTACTATGCCGGAATATGGACACTTTTAATATTTTTACTTCCTGATAAACTGTGGATAGTGGGAGTAGCTGTTGGAGCTATGGTTTACGGAGATGGATTTGCGTCTTTAATAGGTCAAAAATATGGAAGACATCATTTTAACTTAACCGGTGATGTAAAATCCGTTGAAGGTTCACTTACCATGTTCATAATGGTTTGTGTAATGTGCAGTATGGTATTTTTAGTTTACGGTGCAATTGGATATGATATTCCACAGTATAATTTTGCATTTGTAGCATTTATAAGTTTAATAGCTACTGTTTGTGAAGCCGTTACTCCAAGAGGTCTGGATAATTTAAGTGTTTCATCTGTCAGTGCGATTTTGTATTATATTTTGATGGTGTGATTTAATGGACAAGTTCATTGTTATAGATGGTTTGGATGGTTCCGGAAAAGACACACAGGTTAAACTGCTTGCTGAAATGTATGAAAAACAGGGAAAAAATGTTGTTGTACGTTCACATCCGTCTATGGATAATAAATATGGTATAAAATCAAAAGAGGCACTTTTAAAAACTGGTAAAATTAACCATTTAAAAGCTACTGTTTATTTTGGATTGGATGCAATCAGATCAATTAGAAAATATTATAATAATGATAATATTGATGTTTTAATCTTTTCAAGATATATTATGTCTGTTGTTTATCTTCCAAATGTTATTAATATAATTATTTATAAATTTGTTTCATTTGTTCTTCCAACATCAGAGTATATGTTTTTCCTGGATGTAAGTCCTGAAGAATCTTTAAAAAGAATTGATAATCGTAGCGAAGAAACTGAAATGTTTGAAAATATGGAAGAGCTTGAAAAAGCCAGAATCAAATCAAAAAAAGTTACTTACGACTGGAATATTATAGATGCAGATAACAGCATAGCTAAAGTTAATGATGAAATAAAAGAAAAACTATAAAACTTCTTTTATTCCTTCATTGGTGTGAATCATTATGGAATTAAGGTTTTCTAAGTTAATTGAACTGATTGGGATATTTTGAGCATCTTCATTCATAAATAAAAGCTCTTTGTCTATAAATGTAATCCAATTTACTTTATGAAGTACTACTCCATTAATTATCAGTTCGCTGTATTGCGGTATAAAACTATTTTCATTCATTTCCTTAAAATACGGATTTTTACGAAAAATATCTTTTAACACATTGTCCATAAAACTTACTCTCCTCTTTCTTCAACAAATTTGGGAACAGCTTCCTGCAGAGGGTCAAATGTTTCTCTGTTTTTAACTTCCATACATTTCATACTTACTTTGGAGTGAAGTGATGACGGAAGCCTTAATATTCTTTTTAAATCGATAGATACTTTAGCATCAATAGTGGACAAATTAACTCTTGCCATAGCTTCTGTTAAATTTTTATATCTTCTAGGACCGATATCTCTTTTAAAATATCCCCAGTTGTCATTATCCAGATGATGCCTATATTTTATGATGTCCTTCATTAGCTTAGGATTAATTTCATCTAATTCTTCATTTCCTACTAAATGTTGAATATTATATTTTAATTTATCAGTAAAAATTTTGGAGTATCCGACAGGAATGCTGAAATGCTCAAAATTAAAGCTTTTATTTGATATGTCTGGATTGAAAAAGTTGGATTTTGGAACTTCTGCACCTGCCACATATTTTAAAACTTCTGATCTTAATTCACTTCCAGAGGTCATCATTTCTTCATCAAGAATTCTGATATGATATCCTCTTCCTGAGTAAACTAAGTGAATATTATTTAAGCCTAAATCATCCTGCAGTGTATCAATTAATGAATTAACAATTTCTAAAGCCTGTCCTAAACAAACTTCACACACACCGTCGCACTGGCAACTTCTAATTGGAATATCTTTAGCATCAACATCAAAAATATATTCTGCTTTCTGCCAATCTTCTCGTCTTCTTGGATTATTATAAAAAGCTACAGAGATATAAGCTGCAAAAGGAGCTTTATATCTTAAAAATTTCTTTAAGGACTCGCTTCCTCTAAATACTTTATACCGGTCATTTGGTCCCTTTCCATTATGGTCAAAACCGAATTCCCTTTTCTTTAAATCTTTAAGAATAAAGTCAGGCATGTCTTTAGTGGACCATTCCTCACGGTAATACTGCCTTCTTTCTTTAAGTGTAGCTTTAGAAAACATAATAATCAGATATATTATGATTATTATTTTAAAGTATTTAATAATAGTTATGGTGTGCAAATGCACAGTATTATATAATAAATTTAACTATAATTCATATTATGAATGAAGAAGTAAGAGAAGTAATTGGTGTTGAACACTTAAAAACAGTTTTATCTACTTTAACCCCTGAAGATATTGTTAAACATGCTTATAAAGAATGGTATCCTTGCCAAAGAACAGGACATACTATTTTAAACCTTGAAAATGGGAAAATATATGGTTTAGGGATAGAATTAAATCAGTTACCTCTTGTTGACACTGTTTATATAGAATTGTATTCAATTGATTGGGAAGAAGACCCGATTGAAGTTGAAGAGCTTTTTTCACCTCAGGAGTATGAGGAATACCTGGAATTTAAAGATGATGAAGTCTGTGAATACACTCCGGATATTGTTTCTGATTTTTGTCAAAAAAAGGGTATTGATGAAAATGAACGTAAAATTGGTCTTTTAGCTTATAAATTTGAAAAAAATGAACAGAGCAACTACAATCAATGGGAATCAAAGATTTTAAATAAATATTATGATGTTATTATGGATGATTATAATCCGTTTAAACAGATGGATAATGATTTTTAATCTTTTTTATTATCAATTTGATATTTTTTACGTCCGTAACATGATAGGGGGTTATTAATTCCTTTACATGAGCTGTCAGGTTTACATAACTGGGGTAAATGAATTTTAATTTTTTCACAGCTCATTGGAGTATACCATTTGGTTTCTCCTTCATGATTGATGTCAACTTCACTGTGCATACCAAAACCCAACTTTGATATGATATTGATTTTTTCTTGAGGCTGGTCATCAAATAACGGTGGTGAACAGTTATCTGCGGCTTCATAAATCAGAGGCAGGATTTCATTTTCTGTTATTGATAAATCGGGATCCATATCTGATACTTTAACACTTTCATCACTTGCAAAGATTCTCGGATATAGTCTTGCATATGATGCAAATGAAGTTAATAATAGTACAATAGCGTCGTTACGTCCACCGGATGAGACTCCTTCAATGGTATTTCTAATACATGGTGGAAATGCTTCTCTAAGTAATTTTCCACCTTTAACTGTACCGTAAATACCTCCGCTGCCTGCATAGAAAGTATTGTATTTGCTGATTTCTTCAGGAATGAACTCTTTTAGTTCCTCTCCGATTTCAGTAATGGCAGGGTGGAGTTCAATTCTGGATGACATTTCTTTGATTCTTTTAATGTATTCTTCTGTTTTTTGCATAATAAGTCTGGAAAGAATCAGTTCTTTAATATTATTTCCGACCAGTATATTATACATTCTGTCAGGGTTTCTATCTGTAAACTCATCAGAATACTCTTCCAAAAATTCATCTTCTTCTAAAATAATATTCCCATTATTGATTAACAAATCAGTTAATGATAATCTTTTAGAGGCTATTACATCTTTCAGGGCTTTCCATTTAATGAATCCGTCGGTTTTGATGTCTCTTAAGATGTCGTCAATGATTTCGCTTCTGCTTCCTGGCGGAATTTTAGCCAGTCTTTCTTCAATTATTTTTCCCTGGGATTCAATAAAAAGTCGGGTTTCTCTTGAAGTTACATTAAACTGAATAGCTATAGCCTGACATAGGATGTGGAATGTTACAACATCCTGTCTGTATAAACTGCTATTTAACAGGTATTCAAATTCACTTTGAGTGTAATTTTTATTATTTTTTTTCTCAATTGCCCATTGTATTCTTTTTATAGCTAAATCTTTATAGGATTTAGGAATTAAGGAATCGTCGGATATTTTCTGATTTGCAGTATGCATTATTTCATTTACAAGTGTTTCATCTTCATCAAAGAGTTTATTTAAGTCTCCGTACTCTTTAACAATTTGTCTTCCTTCATTGGACAATGGATTAATAAATGAAACTTCAACCATGTTTTTTATATTTTATTTCATGTTTTAAAAAATTATCTTATTTTTAAGGTCATTTTTGCTTTTTTAATAGAAAACTGTTAATATTACGGTTTATTAAAATAATAATTAAGATTTTTAAGGGTAGTATACATGGTATGTAAAGGAAATATAACATTTCAATCATTTGAATGTGATTATAATGAAGTTTATGAGGCTTATGATGTTGATGGCGACATTAAAAATGATGTTCAGGTTTTAACTGATTATTATACTTATTCTGGTTATTATACTTTTTTAAATAGTTCTTTTTGGAAAAGTCTATTTGATTGTATTTTTTGGGAGGATATAACTGGCAGCGAATTTTCCAAAAGTGATTTTAAGAATATTCCTTCTCAGTTTTATGAAGATAAGATTCCTCTGTCATGTGATATAAAAGATATTTCCGAAAGAATTGACACATTTTCTAAGATAATCACTGTTCAATCAAATCTTAATGAGCATGCTTTGTTCAATATGATAAATGTAAAAGAGTTGAGCCTGTTTGAAAATTTTATGGAAGTCTTTTTCGATAAACAAAATAAAAAGGTTAGAAAATCTTTTCTGCATTCCCACGGTTTCAAATATCTTAAAGCCCATTATGATGAAAGAAAAAGGTATGATTATTTTATCATGTTCGAGAGATATTTCGGTAATAAGTTTTTTAAATTCATTGATAAGGAATTGGAAAAACACGGTATCAAGGTAAAGTTTTCTGCAATGGATGTGGTAAACTCCATATTTTCCAAATTTTCCAAAGACCAACTGCTGTCAATTATCAACAGAATGAATTTAAATAAGGAAAGTTTCAACTCTTTTAATCCGTTTTTAGCTTTCAATGGGGAAGATATACTTTTTGTTTTCATGTGGAATGAATCTAAAAAACACTTTGATGATTTGGAAGTGCTATGGATTGATTTTTTATTGAATTTAGGCTTTAATGTTGAAATATTTGCTTTCAATAAATCCAATAACTCATTGTCCAGATTTGTAAACAGATTTAAAGAAAATAAAATTAAACTGGAGTTATTTAACCTGGATGAAAATGGTAAAGAGAACTTTAAATCAGATAAATTAATGATTAATGATTTTGAACATCTGAAAAATGAAATAGACAATTTAAATAATGAAAATATCTTAATTAAGCTTGACGGGGAAGAAGTAATCCTTGATGAGGTCTGTGACGTATTTTCATGTGCTCTGGAAAAAGAAAATAACGGATTGTCTAGGGATTACTGTTGCAGATACGGAGATTCAAATCCTGCTGAATTCCCATGTAAGTATGTTGAAGAATATTTCAGTTCCATTTTTAATGTAAATGATGGATTTGGTCAAATTACTGATAGCGGAATATGGAAATTCAATAAAGATAAAGTTAGGGACAAATTTAAGGATTTATCCAAAACCATGAAAATATGTCCGTTTTTTGATTATATGTCAAATAAAAAAGCTTTAACTAAATATCTCAAAAACATCAATCCCAAAACTATGAATCAATGGTGTTTTGTAGATGATGAAGGTCATTCATGGTACTTTTTAAGAAAAGTCTGGTTTAGTGATGAGGCCGATTTGGATTTTCCGGGATTTTCTAAAATGATTGGTGTTAAAAAAACAGATAAATATGCCAAATCTAAAGCTGTAGCTATTCTGGATGATACGCTTAAAAAATAAAGAAAATGATACTGTTAAACAGATATAACTGATTTTTAATATCTGACCTGAGGTTATTTATCATTTTTCTATTTTCATTTTTAACGATTTTGGGATATTTGAATTTATTTTAAAATAGCTAATTTGGAAATTCAATATTTGGATTTAAATTATCTTTTAAATCATTTTGTTTTAAAATATTTCTTAATTAACTTCGCATATATTAATTTTATATTATATGAATGACATAATTATTAATGCTTAAAAAAGTTAGGAGAAAAATTAATGTCTAAAATTTTTATTTCATGTGCGCTTCCTTATGCAAATGGACCCTGTCATTTAGGTCATATTCGTTCTACTTACTTGCCTGCTGATATTTATGCAAGATATAATCGTATGATTGATAATGATGTTCTGTTAGTTTGTGCTACTGATGAACACGGTACTCCAATTGCTGTTAAAGCGGATAAAGAAAACAAAAAACCGATTGAAATTGCTAAAAGATATCATGACATGATTGTTCGTGATGTAGAGTCAATGAATATTTCCCTGGATAACTTTACAAGAACCACTGATGATTTACATTATGAAATTGCTCAGAATTTCTTTTTAGAATTATATAATAAGGGGTTAATTTATAAAAAGGATATTCAGCAGCTGTACTGTGAAAAGTGTAATAAGTTTTTACCTGACCGTTATGTTGAAGGTATATGTCCTGTTTGCGGATCTGAAGCACGCGGTGACCATTGTGAAAAATGCGGAAGGGCTTTGGAACCTACTGAACTTGATGAACCTAAATGTTTAACCTGCGGTTCCACTCCTGTTATTAAGGATACTTATCAGTACTTCTTTAAGTTAAGCGAGTTTGAAGATGATTTGAAAGATTATATTGATAATAATGAAAATCTTCCTGCCAATGTTAGAAATTATGCTAAAAATTGGCTTAAAGAAGGATTAAATGACTGGGTTTTAACAAGAGATATGGATTGGGGAATACCTTTACCTCTTGATGAAGCTAAAGGCAAAGTACTTTATGTTTGGGTTGAAGCATTTTTGGGTTATATCTCATCAGCTGCACAATGGTCAAGGGAAACTGGCATTAAATGGGAAGATTATTGGAATGATACTGCAATCCATTTCATTGGTAAGGATATTATTTACCATCATTCCATCTTTTGGCCAGGTCTTCTTAAGGCATACGGATGTAAATTGCCTGATAACATATATGCTGGAGAATTTTTATCTTTGGAAGGAGAAAAAATGTCCACCAGTAAAAATTGGGTTGTTTGGATAGCAGATTTTGTTGATAAATTTGACCCTGATTTACTTAGATATTACTTAACTATAAATGCACCTTTAAACAAAGATACTGATTTCTCATGGGATGATTTCCAGAGAAGAAACAATGATGAATTGGCAGATGTTATAGGTAACTTTTTACATAGAACTTTTACATTTACCCATAAATTCTTTGACGGTGAAATACCTGAATATAAAAATCCCTCTGCAGAAGATAACAAATTCAAAGAAATCATTGAAAAACTTCCTGATACTGTTGGAGAATATATTTCAGATTTTGAATTTAGAGACGGTTTGCTTGAGATTTATAGGGTAGCTAAAATTGGTAATAAATATTTCAATGATCAGGAACCATGGAAAGCTGTTAAAGAAGATATGCAAAAAGCAGCCAACTGTTTATATTTATCAAATCAACTAGCTAAAACATTGGCTTATGTACTTAAACCTTATATTCCAAATAAAGCTGATGCTATAGCTAAAATTATTAATCTGACCACTCCTGATGAGTGGAAAGATGCTAAAGTCCCATTAGCTGAAGGACACAAAATAAATAAAGCTAAACCGTTATTTACAAAAATTGAAGATGATGTAATTAACAAGCAAAAAGAAGAATTGCAGAAAAACTTAAAAGAAAGTGAGGATGAAAATATGAGTGATTTAATTAGTATTGATGATTTTGACAAAGTAGTTATTAAAATTGGACAGGTAAAAGAAGCTGAAAAAATAGAAAAATCCGATAAATTATTAAAATTACAGGTGGATATTGGAGATGAAACAAGACAAATTGTAGCAGGTCTTGCAAAACAGTATGCTCCTGAAGAATTAATTGACAGAAAAGTGGCTGTTGTTGTTAACTTGCAACCTGCAAAATTATTCGGAACCTTATCTGAAGGAATGATTCTTGCAACTGGAGAAAGTGCAGCATTATTATCTCCAGACGAATGTGAAGTCGGTGAAAGAATACAATAATCTTAATTTAATTCAGTGATTTTAATGGAAGAATCTGCTCTAGTTGCAAAGGCTGAAAAATATCTCAAAGAGATTTCAAATGACAGTATTAGATTGGATAATATTGAAGAGTTTGAAAATTTCAAAAGATTATACTATAAACTAGATGACAGATTAAACAGTTTACAGGAATTAAAAGAGAGTATGGATGCACAGGGATACACCACTCCTTTTACATCCTTAAATAAATATGGTACAAAAGCAATAGCTGAAGTTTCACTTGAGGAAATGAGTGAAAACAGTAGACATAATCAGATGTTTAGAATGAAAGCTAATGCTAAAAAAAATGTTCTGGACAGAGTAAAATCAGCTATTGATGCTCATAAAATTGCAATTGGACATTTGGAACAATGCGGTTATCTTAAATGTGATTCATGTTATAAAAAATATTCCCTCAGCGAGTTCAGACTTAAAGGTGAAAAATGCAGCTGCGGTCATGAAAACTTCTCTTTTAAAATAAATAAGGATGCAACCTACAGATTGGAAATTATTCCATATTTGCCTTTGTCCGGCAATTATTTGGTGTTGATGAGTGAATTGTCAGGTTATGGAAGAAATTCATTTAAAAAAGTATTAAATATTCTTAAACAAGAACGTAAAGGTCTTGTAAAAACTATTTCTTTAGTTATCCGTTTTAGAGATGAAAATGGACGTTGGATTCGTAAGAATGTAACTCTGGATTCAGAATATATCAGTAATTATGAGGAAGAGGTTAGAAACAGATACGGAAAAGATGTCAGAATTGAAGTTTTAAGATTCCACAGAACCAAACCTGCTATTATTGATGATAAATATGTCAGAAATGCACTGGCTATCAGTTATGTTAAATATAGTGAAGACATTATTTCCAGCATTAAAGATTCTATTTTAAAAAGGAAACTGTCTGATTTTAAAAGAATTAATAAATATGATGCTATCAGATATAAATATGAAAATGAAATTCCAGGATTTATCGAAGAATATGATATTGGAGAGTTAGAATCCTGGAGACAGTCAAAGATTACAGAAGAATTTGAAAAGCTTCATTTCATTGATAAATTCGGTAATTACAACCGTTCTTTAAAAAGAGATTTAAAAATAAGGGAAAATATTGAAAAAACCATATTTGAAAATATGGCTCCTACTTTAATGATGTGGGATATTTTCAGATATTACTTAACAACATCACACAATAACCGTAAGATTAGCAATGGTCCATTTCCATATATTAGAGCAGAACTTGATCGTCAACAACGTAAAGTGTTCCAGACTACTTTTAAAAAGGTTATCAAGGTTTTAAATGAGTTTACAGACTTAAAAATAATTTCAATTCCAGATATGGATCTTATTTTATATGAAAAATTCAAGTTTGAAAAACAGTCCAAAAACTCAAATATTTTATTTAACTATCCTGCTTTAGGTGCTGGTTTAATACATGAACATGGTAATATAGAAATAGAAACTATTGGAAATGTATTAAATATTAATGATTCTAAAATTAAAAAGGAACTTAAAAATATTAATCATATCAGAAAACCGAAAAGTGCAAAATCCAAGAAATTTTTAGATTTAATTAAGAAGTGATGTTTATGGATGAGGATGTTACTTCTGTACATATAACAAAAGGATTAACTTCTTCAACTATTTTGGATTTAATTGAAGAATATCCCAATCTGGAAGAGATTACCTGTTGTCCCAGTATTTTTAATAGGATTTCCAAGAATTATATTGATGCTTTGGACCAGCTTGATATTACTGTTTCTAAAAAGTATAACTGGGGAGCTAAATCTAAATACTCATCATTGGAAAAAGATGTATTGGATTTAGTTAAAAAAGGTAAAAAGGCAAAGGAGATTGCAGGTTTATTGGATATTTCTCAAAATAAAGTTTATTATCTCCTTAGAAAAAATAAACAGGGAATTAAATTCAGTAATTATTCTAAAAAACATGATCATGAGGAAGTCAAATCTTTAAAAGAAGAAGGTTTAAAACCAAAGGATATAGCTTCAAAATTAGATATTCCTCTTAGAACAGTTTATTATATTTTAAATAATAAATAGCTATTTTATTTTTTAATAATCGGAAAGGACTTGATGAAGATAAATAATGTTTAAATTATCTTAAAATCAATAGGACAACAATAACTTAATAAATATAAACTTGTTCTTCCATATATAATATTATAAATATCAGTTATGATTATTTTATATTTTGATAATTATGGGGAAATGAAAGGTTATTTAATTGATTAGTTCACAGTTATTTTAATAGATAAATATCCTGAAATAGTTTTTAAACTAATTTAATGGAGGTATTATGATGATTACATGTAATGTTTGTGGCCATCTGAATGATTCATCAAGAGCAATATGTGATGAATGTGGATCTGACTTATCAGATAGTCTGGATTGGGGGAATGACTTTGATGACAGTGATGATTTTGATTAAGTGATTCATAAGTATATAAAATTATTTTGAGAGTCTGAATTTTTTTCGCGATGAATATGATGAGATATAGTAATTCATAGAGAAATTTAATAATAAAATTGAAAAACATTTATGTCTTTCTGAAATTGCATAAATACTGATGAGTACAAAGAATATTACAATGTTTATAGATATAAATCAGTATATAAAAATTTAAACGAATTAATAGATTTATTTAAAGAAAAATTGTTGATTTAATAATATTCTGCGAAAGTCTGGTGAACGAATATTTTCTGGTGTAAATTTGGTAAAGTATTACTAATAGGTTTTTTTTAGTTATTAAAAAAAGTTTTAGGAGAATAAGATCTCCTTTTAAATTAGTTTTGTTGTGTTATTTTTTGGTTTTAAAAGTTTTTTATTTTATTTTCCAAATTCTGCTTTTATTTGTTTAATTGATTCAATGTTTAATTGAGTTATTGTTGCTATTTGTTTTATGGTGTAATTTTCTTTTAGCATATTTTTTGCGGTATTTATTTTTTCTTCTTCTTTTCCTTCTTGTTTTCCGTTTTCGTAGTCTTCTTGTCTCCATTCATCTATTATTTTCATGGTATCCCTCAGTATGTTTGTTAATTTTTTGTGCTGTCTTTCATTTTTGATGAATTTTTCCACTATTAATAATTCTATTCCAAATACAAAATCACTGCTGCATTTCATTGATTTTCTTACTTCATCTAGTGTTTTCACGGTTTTTTCTATTTGTTTGTCTAATGGTTTTTTTGAGCTCATAAATGGAGCTAAAGCTAAATTTAGCATTTCATGTCGGGTTATTTTTTGATTATTTTTTATTTTATTTTCTATATTATTTATAATTTTATCACCATCAAAGTCTTTTAGTGATACTATTGGAATTGTAAAAACACAGTCTTTATTTATTTTGTACTGTTTTATTTTTGTTTTCTCAGCAGTACTGATGACTATTAGTATTAGTGGTTTATTGTTTCTTTTTGCATAATCTACAAGGGCAGTGTATAACCTGTATCGTTTTTCATCTATTGTTTTTACAATTGTTGACTGGAATTCAGTTAATACAATTAAATGATCTAATTCCAGTATCATGTCTGTTTTGTATATTTTAGGACCTAATTCTACTAATTCTGTAGGATTATATGTTAAATTTTCGGATTTAAAGTCTATTTCTTTTATATTTGCATTTGATTCTTTAAGAAGTTTCAATAATCCAAACCCATCTTCTTTTGTAGCATACTTGAATAATTGATCTTCACTTTGATGAACCATTTTTTCACCTCTTATTTTTATTAGTTATATCCCGTATTATGAACTATCTAGTATTTAAAATAGTTAGTTTTTAAAAATAACAATTTTTAGGTCTTAATATAAAATTTTAAAGGTAAATAAATATTATAATTGTAATATGGAAATAGTGATGTTAAATTATTTTGGGAAATGTATATGATTTATTTTAAATAGATTTAGTTGGAATAGTGAACTTTAGCTAGTTTTATCATAAATTTATTATTCTATAAGTGATAAAAATATTTATAAAGTGATTATTATGATGTTATTCCCACAACTTCCGTTGTACGCAATAGCAATAATTTGTGGTATTTTATCTTTTTTAGTAACAAGATTATCAATGCCTAGAATTATTAGAAAATTAGAAAAGGCAGATATTGTAGGTAAGGACCTGCATAAATCATGGAAGCCGATTGTGGCTGAAATGGGTGGATTTGGTATCCTATTTGGATTTATAATAGGTATTTTTTCAGGAATATGTATGCATGACATTCTTACATTTCCGTTATGCATTGTTTTAATTGTAATTCTTCTTGTAGGGATTATAGGTATTGCTGATGATTTGCTTGTGCTTTCATCAAAAGAAAAGCTGTTCCTATTGTTTTTGGCAGGTATTCCTTTAATATGGGCAGCACCTCCAAATGTTGGAATTGTATATCTTATTTGTATTCCGATAGCTATTTCAATCGGATCCAATTTAACCAATATGCTGGCAGGTTTAAATGGAATTGAATCAGGGCTTGGAATAATTGCACTTACCTCTTTAACAATATCCTGTATTATTTTGGGAAAATATGATGTTACAATTATCAGTATGAGTATGCTTGGAGCTTTAATAGCTTTCCTGTACTTTAACAAATATCCTGCAAAGATTTTCCCTGGAGATACTGGAACTTTAATTATAGGGGCAACAATTGTTTCAATAGCTTTTATAGGTCGTGTAAAATTAATTGCTTTGATTGTGCTTTTGCCTAACATTATTGATGCAGCCCTTAAATTTTACAGTGCAGGAGTTATGGAAAGGCAACAGTTCAAACCGACTCAGGTAGATGAAAATGGAAATCTGGTAAGGCCTGAAGTCGGATTCAAATCTTTAATCAGGCTTGTACTGCGAAAACCGATTCCTGAAAAGCAGGCAGTTAAAATAATTTGGGCTATTGGAATTGTTTGCGGATTAATCGGTATAATTGTTGCAATAGTAATGCCTGATGTGCTTCAAAACCAGACATTGGCTAATTTCATGCAGATTAAGGAATTCTTTTATCAGTTAGGATGATTTGAATGAAACCGTATGTTATTTTAAATGCAGCTATGACACTGGACGGAAAAATAGCCACTAAAACTGGCAGTTCCAATATTTCAGGTGAAAAAGATTTGAAAAGAGTTCATGAACTTAGACGTGAAGTTGATGGAATAATGGTTGGGATCAATACGGTTATTGCAGATAATCCCAGATTAACGGTTCATAAAATAGATGCAAATCCTGAAGACAATCCTGTTCGTGTGGTGGTAGACAGCAAATGCAGAACTCCAATAGCTGCACGCATAACAAATAAGGATGCAAAAACCATAATAGCGGGAGCTAATGACTATAAACTTGAATTTATTGTAAGTGACAGATATGCCAATTTTACTAAAAGGGGAATTGACTTCTTTTTCAGCGGGGATAAAAGAGTTGACCTAAAAGATTTAATGAATTATCTTTATGAAAGCGGTATTAAAACACTGATGCTTGAGGGTGGTTCAACTCTAAACTTTTCAATGATTAAAGAGGGTTTAATTGATGAAATAAGAATTTGTGTCGCTCCTTTTGTTGTTGGGGGTAAGGATTCACATACATTATTTGACGGTGAAGGATTTGACACAATGGATGAAGGGGTAAGACTGGAGCTTTTTGATTCATTTAAATTAGGTGATGACTTAATATTGCAGTATAAAGTTTTGAATAAGTGATTTTTTTCACTTATGCTATTTTTTTAAAACATAAATGCAAATGGCGGATTTTTGCAAATGCAATATCTGCAGAGAGATTTCTGGTCTTTTATAAATTTTGCTCTTCCTTTACAGTAATAGCTGTTATTTTTCATGTAAACCTCATCCTTTTTAGGGTCATTTCCATAAGGATGCAGAGGTTTTTTAACTATTAGTGCCAGATACAGTGAAATGTATTTTGTAAATTCTTTAGTTTCATTGTCGTTTGGAGCATATTTGTCAAAATAAAAGTTAATGTCTCCTTTTATTTTTTGAACGACTCCATCGTTTATTTTGAAATCATTTTCAAGCTCTTTTTCATAGATTTCATCATAAACTCCAGAATTATATTTGGCCAGTGATTTGGTAAGGGGATCTTTGTATCTATCATCAGTTACCTTGTTTTTCAGATAATCAATTGGATAATCCTTTAGGTTTTCTCTTATTTCATTAAGTAATTTTGATGCTTTCATAAAATCCCTTTAGATTTAAGTAATTCCCGAGGATTATCAACAATAGCAGCCATAGCTTCTTTTTTACTTAATCCTGCCCCAAGAGCTATTTCATAAGATTTTTCAAAGGTAATTAGATTATCCGGTGAATGGGTATCTGTATTTACAAGTAATTTATTACCTACTTCACTGGCTATGTTGGCTACATGACCGTTTCCAAGACAATGGCCACTTCTTGCACTTATTTCCAGATAGATTCCATTTTCTTTTGCAATTTGAGCTTCTTCATAGGTAATCAAACCGGGATGGCCTAGAATGTCTACATATTCACTGTTGACTGCCGCATAATTGGTTCCTTCAATTACAGGTTCATTTAATGTTTCACCATGAACAACAACAATTTGTGCACCTAAATCTTTTGCTTTTTTAGCTACTCCGTCAATAGATTCTGTAGGTACATGAGTTACTTCAGCACCTAAAACAACCTTGATGTTCCAATTGGCATTAATATCGTCAATAGCTTTTTGTATTTGAGGTATCTGCTCAACATTGGAGTAATCAACATGGTCGGTAATAGCTATAACTTCGTGATTTAAATTAGCAGCTCTTCGGGCCAATTCTGAAGGCAATAATTCTCCGTCACTAAATAAACTGTGCATATGTAAATCTATTCTTTTATTCAAAGTTTTTCTCCCCAGTATAATTGTTATATTATTGAGTTATATCAAATATAATAAATAAATATTGCCCATTATTTTTTTTAAAATGGAATATACTTAATAACGGTTTTTTATATAAATTATATTTAGATAATAAGGAGATATTTATGTCTGGAGATTTGATTTTATATTTTTCACGTGCAGGTGAAAATTATTATGAAGGTGATTTGAAAGTAGTTGAAAAAGGAAACACTGAAGTAGTTGCAGATTATATTAAAGAGATAACTAATGGGGATGTTTTTAAGGTAGAACCGGAAATTCCCTATCCTGAAGATTATATGGAATGTACTGAAGTAACTAAAAATGAGAAAAATGGCAGAGTATTAAAGGAAACCCTTGAAGATGTTGGGGATTACGAAGGGGTTTATATAGGATTTCCCATTTGGTGGGGAAAAATGCCGATTGTTTTTGAATCTCAGTTAGATAAATTGGATTTTAAAGGTAAAGTTGTAAAACCTTTTGTTACTCATGAGGGTTCCGGTTTTGGAAAATCTAAAAAACAATTAAAAAAGCTATGTAAAGGTGCAGATATTAGAAATGGTCTTGAAATTAAGGGCAGTGATGTTTTAGGTTCAAAAGACAAAGTCAAATGTTGGATTAATGATAATTTATAATTTTTTTTAAAGTTTTTTTTTATTTATTGCTGTTTTATGTAATATTTTTTTATAATTTAAATAATTTTAAATATTTTAAAATACTACTTTTAATTATAAAATTTATATTGTCTAATGAAAAAAAAGAAATTTTTTAATAATTTTTTCAGTACAAAGAAAAAATTTCATTTAATTAAATATTTTTTCTATAGGTAATATTTTTTTTATTAGAAATGGTGGTAAAATATGATTAAAAGAGAACATTATTTAAATCAAATAATTGATTTAATTGATAAGGATATTATTAAGATTTTAACAGGAGTTAGGCGTTCTGGCAAATCTGTATTGTTACAACAGGTTGTTAATCATTTAAAAAATAATGGAATAAAAGAGGAAAATATTATTTTCATTGATTTAGAATCACCAGACTTTCTTAGTTATTCAACAATAAATGACTTAAATGAATATATAAAAAGCAAATCTAATAAAACAGATAAATATTACTTGTTTTTTGATGAAATTCAAAGAATTGAAGGTTGGCAAAGACTTGTAAATGCATATTTTTCATTAGATAATTTTGATGTTTATGTTACAGGATCAAATTCTAAATTATTAAGTGGTGAATTTGCAACATATTTGACAGGACGTTATATTAATATTAAAATATTTCCTTTTTCATTTGTTGAATATTTGGAATACAACAAAGATTCTAATTTGTCCGAAAAAGAATTATTCATGGAATATTTAACATTTGGGGGATTTCCAGCATCATTTGAATTGAATAATAAAATCCAATATTTAAAGGACTTATTTGATTCAATTGTATTTAATGATATTGTAAAAAGGTTTGATATTAAAAATGTTGATTTGTTAATTAGATTAACTCATTTTTTAGTATCAAATATAGGTCAGTTGGTTTCAGCTAATAGTATTGTTAAATATCTTAAAAAAGATAGGATAAATGTTTCTGTAAATACTGTTTATAATTATATTTCTTATCTTGAAGAGGCTTGTTTGATATATAAGGTGAAAAGAGAGGATTTAATTGGTAAAAAAATATTAAATCATTTGGAGAAATATTATGTTGTGGATTTAGGTTTTAGAGAATCTATTTTAAAAAAAGATTTGGATATAGGTCAGTCTTTAGAAAATATTGTTTATTTTGAGTTACTTAGAAGAGGATATGAAGTTAATATTGGTAAATACAATACTAAAGAAATTGATTTTATTTGCAGAAAAGGTTCTGAAAAAATTTATATTCAGGTAACTTATATTCTAGCTAATGAAGAAATTCATAAAAGAGAATTTGATCCACTTTTAAAGGTAAATGACAATTATCCAAAATATGTTCTTTCATTAGATGATTTTGATATGTCTTATATGGGAGTTAAACATCTTAATATTATAAATTTTTTAACAGGTAATGAGATTTAAATAATATTAAAAAGTAATTTTATAGTATGGATATTTCAGTTTTTGTTCCGGGTCACATTACCGGTTTTTTTAGCATTGAAAATAATGCAAATCCTTTAAAAAATGGGTCCTGTGGAGCTGGTTTTTTAGTAAACAGAGGTGTTTTAACAGATATTTCTTCTTGTGATACTTTGGAAATTGAAGTTAATCAGGGAGATTATACAGTTATTAATGAAGTTTTGAAGATTTTAAAGATTGAAAAACCGGTTAAAATCACTCAGGATATTCAGCTTCCAATTGGAGCGGGATTTGGAACATCAGCTGCATCTGCATTAGGTCTGGCTATTGCTTTAAATGAATTTTTCAGTTTAGGATATACTTTAGAGGAATGCGGTCAGATAGCTCACAGGGCAGAAATTAATTTAGGTTCCGGGTTAGGTGATGTAATAGCTCAAATGGGTAAAGGCATAGTTTTAAGAACAAAGGCTGGAGCTCCGGGGATTGGTGAAATAAAATCTTTTCCTGATGAAGAAATCATAATAGCTACTAAAACATTTGGTGAAATTGACACTGCATCTGTTATTCAGAATCCAGAATATAAAAAAATAATTTCAGATGCAGGTTTGGAGTTAAAAAACAGATTTGTAGAAAATCCGTCAATTGGGAATTTTTTAGACTTTTCTTTTGAATTTTCAGAAAAGACAAATCTGATGTCTGATGAAGTAAGTGAACTTATTGATTATTTTAATTCTTTGGATGATATTTTAGGTTCTTCAATGGCAATGCTTGGAAATACTGTATTTGCCTTTGCATCTAATAGAGATGTTTTTAAAAACATGGATATTGAAGGCTTAAATATATATGAACTGGATAATATTGGTATAAAATATGATAAACATTAGCTATAATATAAAGGAATATAGAAAAGAGCTATTTAATATAGCTGATGACGGAAATACCATTATTGAGTTGGGATGTCATGTAGGAAACACTACAAAACTAATTTTGGATAAATTTGACAATGTAAAAATAATAGCTATTGATAATAGTCCTGAAGCTGTAGGGAAAATGGAAAAACTTGCTGATGATTATTCCAATTTAACATTTATATCTGGTGATGTAAGACGCCATGAGATTCTTCTGGAAGCTTTTAGGTTAACTCAAAAGTGTGATGTTTTATCTGTTGATTTAGGTGGAGGATATCATCCTGACACTGTTTTTAAAGTATTTTACATTTGGTCATCAACATTCAAACCAGTTCATTCAATAATTAGAAATAAAGGATTAGTTGATTTTTGTAATTCAGCTAGTGTAAGCTGCAAGGATTTTAAATCTCATGAAGGCCATCTGGAATCTTACATTGATGAAGGAATTCCTCCTCAAATTAAAGAATTTGAATTATGGACACCTTCTTTAAGGAAAAAATAGCTAATTATAAATAATTTATTAACAAAAGTATATTTATTGATTAATAAGTAAATTTTTACTTGATTTTTTAAATAGGTTATTTATAGGTGCAGTATGCCAACAAATTTTGAATTTTTAAAAGAAGACTATCCTGATTTATTTGATTGGGCTCATGACATGGAAAAAAAAGTTAAACAAGACCCTAATGGAGCTATTAATTCAGGTTCTAAATTTTTTGAAAGAATTTTAAATATATTACTTGAAAATGCCAGAATTCATCCTAAAGAAACATATGTTGAAAAAATAATTGATTTAAAAAATAAGAAAGTCATTGATTCCAAATCAGAGAAATTGCTTCAAAAAGCAAGAAAATACCGTAATGATGATAGACATAGTGATTCTTCGTCAAATGAAAGAGTGGCATTAGCTTTTTTAAAAGTTATATTTAATATATCTGTATGGTTTATGGAGGATTATAATAATGAAATTATTCATAATTCTGATTTTGATACAAATATTTTAACCCAGATTGAAAAAGAAAGTCAAGTATCTAAAGAAGACATAGAAAAATTTGAAAATAAATTGTTGAATATGTTAGAATTTAAGATGGAACAAATAAATCGTAAAAAAGAAGAGGTAGTTAATCTTGTTGAAGATAATTATATTCTTAAGGAGGATGTCGGTAAAATAGTTAATGATGCTGTGAATTTGGCTATGATACAATCTAGTGAAGATAAAGCTAGTCTTGAAAATAAAATACTTAATCTTTCAAAAGAAAACGAAGAATTAAAAAGAGGTTTTGAATCTAAATTTAATGATCTTAAAATCAATTATTCTGAAAATAATAAAGAAGAATTGGTAAATTTTATTGCAGATAATTATTATTCTAAAGAAGATGTCGGTAAAATAGTTAATGATGCTGTGAATTTGGCTATGATACAATCTAGTGAAGATAAAGCTAATTTTAAAAAAGAACTACTTAATCTTTCAAAAAAATATGATTCTTCAAGAAAAAATCTTGAAGATAAAATTGACAATTTAACAATGGAATATTCTAATGCTGATTTAAGCAAGTTTGTTACAGATAATTATGCTCCAAAAGATGAAATTTATAAGATAGTTTCTAATGAAATTGAAAATTTAAAAAAAGAATCAGATGAGGATAAACTTAATTTAGAAAAAATGATGTTAATTATTAATGAGGAAAATGAATTAATGAGAAAAGATTTTGAATCTAAATTAAATAGTATTAACGAGCAAACATCGGATAAAAGTAATAAAGAGCTTGAAAATTTAATTATTAAGGATTATGTTCCTAAAAGTGATTTAAAAAAGCATATTGATTTAGCAATTAAAGAATTTGCAAAAACTCATAATATAGAAATTAGTGAAATTTACAATCCTCCTGAAGAAATTTTAATTGAAAATCAACCTAAATTTGTTCCATCTAAACCTAAAAAACAAAAAATAAAACCTAAAAAATTAAATGAAGATCAAGAAGCAGCTGTTATGTATGATGGTAAAAAACCTCTTTTAATTGAAGCAGGCCCAGGTTCTGGTAAAACTACAGTTTTAATTGAAAGGGTAAAATATCTTTTAAATAATAAAGGTATTGATCCTGAAAGTTTACTTGTTATTACTTTTACAAAAAAAGCAGCTAATGAATTAAAAACAAGATTAAGTGAAGAAACAGATAATATATCAGAATTAGATGTTCAAAAAATGCAGATATCTACTATTCATGGTTTTTGTGCTAAAATTTTAGAAAAAGCAGGGTATGTTAATTTAAGTATTATTGGTGATGATTTAGGTGAAAAAATTAATATGTTTGTTAGAAAACATCTTGAAGAGTTAGGATTCACTGGAATAGCTTATGCTTCTAAAAGGGATGCTAAAAACATTATTAATAAATATGAGGAATATTGTACTTTTGGTGTTGATTCACAAAATCTTATAAAATATATTCAAGATAATTATCCAATTAGTCAAGATTACATTGATTTTGTAGAACAATATATGGAAGAAAATGAAGGTAAATTTCCTAAAATGGAAGTTAAGGAAAATAAGGAATTTAAACAATCTTATTACAATGCCTTGTATTTACAAGTAGCTAAATCTTATCCAATTTATAAAGAATTAATGGAAAAAGAAAATGTTATTGATTTTGGTCATATGCAACTAAAAGCACTGGAATATCTTAGAGAAAATCCAGATTCTGTTTTTAAAAATATTTTAATTGATGAATTCCAGGATACTGATCCTATTCAAATGGAAATTTTTAAAATTTTAATGAAAAATTGTGATAGTGCTACTTTTGTAGGAGATATTGATCAAAGTATTTATGGTTTTAGAGGTTCTTATGACAATTACTTTGAACAGTTATCTAATGAATATGATGTTAAAAGAATAAGTTTAAATACAAATTATCGTTCAACTAATCAGATAATTGATGTGTCTGAAGCACTTATTAAACCTCAAAGAGATGTTCATTCTGAAAAGGATTTAAAAGGTAATAGGGACATTGATTTCCCGATTTATTATATTTCTAATGAAGATAAAGATAATGAAGCAGAAAATATCTGCGAATTTATTAAATATTTAAAAGAAACTGGTAAAATTGATAATTATAATGAAATAGCTGTTTTAACAAGGTCTGTTACTAGTAATGGTAATTGTATTAAACCATTAATGAATTTACTTAATGAAAATAATATTCCTTATGCTATTAAAGGAAATAAAGATTTACTGGATAAAGATGAAATTAAATCTATTTTAACATTGATTTATTATGTTATTTCAGAAGATAAAGATCATCATATAATGAACTCCTGGGAAAAGAAATGGCTTAACTTAAAGGCATTTACTGACACTGATTTTAAAATGAAGCTCTGTAATTTGTCTGATGAAACAAAAGAAATTCTTTTTAATATTCAGGAACAGTATGAAAATGATGTTGTTGCAGCTGAAAAAGATGTGAGTATTGAAGTCACTGGTAAAAAAAGTAGAGTTAGAAGTTTTGGTGGAGTATTTAAAAAATATAATAAACCTGAATTTGAAAATGGTCAAGAAATATTAAAAGATATTGTAAATAAAGTCAGTTTTCCTTATTTAAATGTTCAAAACTTAGAAAAGTGGGGAATTAAGAATAAAGATGATTTGGCTTTTTTTGATAAATTATTTGAAATTCGTGAAAATATTTTATCTGAAGATATTGAATATAAAAACAAATTAACTATTTTGGAAATTTATATGCGATTATTAGAGATAAATGATTATTTTAATGCAGATTTCATCAATAATCCTAATAATCAAGATGAAATTAGTAATTTAGCTTTTATATCAAATACATTATATAATTATGAGCAAATGTATTATAATAAAGCTATTCGTGGTGCTTTTTGGTTTTTATATACTAATATTGAGGATTATGGATCTTCAAATGTGGATCCTAATGGTGTTCAATTAATGACTGTTCATAAAGCTAAAGGATTGGAGTTTCCAGTTGTTATTGTAGCTTCATTTTCTGATAAAAAATTCCCATCTAAATTTATAAGTCCAAATCCTGATAATGGTTATATTCATGGAAAACCTGCTTTTTTTACTCCATATGAGTTTTTAAAATATAAAGATTTTGAAAATGAGTCAGAAGAAGTTTTAATTCATGAAGAAGAAGAAAATAGGATAATTTATGTTGCAATGACAAGAGCTCAAGACATTTTAGTTTTATCTTCACTTGTTCCTCCATCAGATAAAGAAAATGAAATTACTTATAAAGGTTCTTCTTTAGTTGAAGATTTACTTATAAATAAGAATTATGCTATGTCTCTTCAAGCAAAAGAAATTGAAATTCCAAAAACCGTTTGTAAAAAACCAGATTTTGAAGAGGAATTATTAGAGTTAAGTTTCACTTCTTTAAAATCATATCTTCAATGTCCGTTTAGAAACAAATTATTAAATCATTTTCATTTTAAAATTTCTGATAAAACTCAAATTACTTATGGTAAAGTAATTCATAAAGCTTTAGAAGTAATTAATAAACGCATAAAAGCTACTGGTGAATATTTGGGTGATGATGAGGTTAAAAACATTGTTGAAAACTTGTTCTACACAAATCCCAACATTGCTTATGATAGAAAACAGAAATTAAAAACAGATAAATTAGATGATATTGTTGATAATGTTATTCATTATTATCATACATTTGGAAATAAAATAAAAGTAATTGATTCTGAAGTTCAATTTAATGTAAAAAATAAAGATTATGGTATAACCGGAGCTATTGATTTAATATATGAAACTGATGATGGTAAAATTGGTTTATTGGATTATAAATATACTAGTTCTGAAGCTAAATATATGAAATGGCATAAAAAACAGTTGTATGTTTATGTTGGTGTTTTAAAATCATTAGAGGAATGGAAAAATAAAGAAATTAGTGAACTAAAAGTTTATGCAATTAAATCAAGGAAATTAGTGGGCATTCCTGTGGATTATGATAAGATTAATGAGATTATGCAAGAAATGGATACTGTGGCAAAGAATATTGATGAAAATAAATATCCTCGTCAAAAAGATCAACATTGTAATAAATGTGCGTTTAAAAGAATTTGTGGAATAGATTATGTAAATTAAAGGAAATTCATTAATTTGGATTTCTTTTTATTTTTTTGGCTTTGTAGAAATTGTAATCTTCATTGAATGAATTAATATCATCTTCATAGTTGCATATATTATTTTTAACTTTTATTTATATTGTGTTTAACTTTGAATATTTTTTCATTTATTTTGCTTTATTTCTTTTAAAATATTAGTTTGGATATTATATGCTATTTATATTGTTAATGGGGTGTTTGTATAAAAATTTTTTAAAGATTTATCTGATTACACTTTGATAATTTTAAAATAAATTAACCATAATCTTTATATATTATTTTGACTAATATAAATCATGTATACTTTATGTGTATTTTAATTTTTAGGAGATTTTAAAAAATGAATATGAAATATTTAATAACTGCTTTAATTGTAGCTTTACTTTCATTAAGTACTGTAGGTGCAGTTGATATTGATGCTGTAAATGATGCAATTATAAGCGATAATGATAATAATACTCCAGTTATTCCAGATCATGGAAATGAATCTGTTGTAACTGATAAAAATGCAAGTACTGTAAATAATACTACTAATTCATCAAACAGTACTGATAATGTAAATTCCACTAATATAACAACTGGAAATACAACAAATGTAACTACTAATGGTACTTTAAATGTTACTAATGGAACTAATGGTACAGTAAATATTACAAATCAAAGTAATGTCACTGTAAATATTACAAATTCCTCAAATGTAACTGTTAACACTACCAATTCCTCAAATGTAACTGTTAACACTACAAATTCAACTAATACTACTGTAAATGGTACTAATACTACAAATACTACTGTTAACACTACAAATTCAACTAATACAACTGTTAACAATACAAATACAACCAATACTACAGTAGACACTGGAGATAATTCAACAAACACTACTGTAGATAATGATGATAATTCAAAAGATACAGTTGTGAATACTCCTGATTCAAATAGTGTTCATGTTACTGGTGATGGTGCTGATGATGTAGTATTTAATGATAGTCAAGCTACTACTTCTTCATCTGATTTAGCAAAAACCGGTATTCCAGTAGCTATTCTTATATTAGCATTATTCTCTATTATTGGTGTATCATTTAAAAGAGAATAAATAGAAAGTATCATTAATTTGATACTTTTTTAACTTTTTTTAACTAATGTTTTTTATATTTTTAACCTAAAATTAGCTTTTTTTATATGATGTATTAATGTTTATATAGTGCATTAAAGATAATATTACTCATAGTTATAAATGAGGTATTAAATATGATGATTGGTAAAAAGATTCGTTTAGAAAGAATCATTAACAGACATACCGGTAGAACTGTAATAGCTCCAATGGACCATGGAGTTTCTAATGGCCCAATGAAGGGTATTATAGATATAGATAAAACTGTTGAAAGCATTTCACAAGGTGGGGCAGATGCAATACTTATGCATAAAGGTATTGTAGAACAGGGCCACAGAGGATACGGTAAAGATATAGGTCTTATTGTGCATTTGTCTGCAAGTACTTCCTTAGCACCAAATCCAAATAATAAAGTAATTGTTACTTCTGTTGAAAAAGCTATTCAGTTAGGAGCAGATGCAGTATCTGTACATGTTAACTTAGGCAGTGAAACAGAAAGTGAAATGTTGCAGGAATTAGGGGAAATCTCTGAAACCTGCAGTTACTGGGGAATTCCTCTTTTAGCTATGATGTACCCGAGAGGTCAAAAGGTAGAAAATGAACATGATGTGGAGTTAGTTAAACATGCTGCACGTGTAGGTTCAGAACTTGGTGTGGATATTGTAAAAACCAATTATACAGGGGATCCTGATTCATTTAAAGAAGTAGTTGAAGGAGCATTAGTGCCTGTAGTAATAGCTGGAGGTCCAAAAGTGGATACTGACGAAGAATTATTGCAGATGGTAAAAGATTCTATTGAAGTTGGTGGAGCTGGAGTAGCATTTGGACGTAACCTTTTCCAGGCTGAAAACCCAGGTAAAATAACTAAAGCTATTTCAGAAGTAGTGCATAATGATTTAGAAGTAAATGAAGCTTTAAAATTCTTGAAATAAGGTGATTTTGTGGAAAATAAATTCGCTTGGATAATGACTCCAAACAAGCCATGGGATGATAAAAAAGAAATGATTACAACTGCATTGGAATCAGGCATCAGCTATGTCTTGGATTTAGATGATTATGATAAAATCCAAAAGTTAGGAAATGTAAAAATAGTAGCTAACAGTGATGATGCAGATATTTATCTTGTTGGAATAAATGGTGAAGGTGACGGATCTTTAATCCTTAGTGAAGATTTAAACCAATCACAAGATTTACAGGAAGCAAAAAAAGCTAAAAGAGAAGGCAAAACTGTTTGTGCTTATGTAGAAATCACAGATAAAAATCATGAGCAATTAGCTGTCAGTTTAGGTTCTGTTGCTGATTACATTATTTTAATAAGTACTGACTGGACAGTTATTCCATTGGAAAATATTATTGCAGACCTGCAGAAAGCAGATGTAAAAATAATAGCTGCAGTAGCCGATGAAGACGGAGCTAAATTGGCTATTGAAACATTGGAACATGGTACTGATGGAGTAATATTTGAAGCAAATGATTTTAATCAGATTAAAAAAATAGCACAGTTAGTTGTAGACGCTTCTAAAATAAAATATGATTTGAAAGTAGCTACTGTTACTAATGTTAAACCATTAGGTTCAGGTGACAGAGTATGTGTTGACACTACTGACATGATGAAACCTGGAGAAGGTATGTTAATCGGATCATATTCCAAATCATTATTTTTAGTACATAGCGAGTCACTTGAAAGTGAATATGTAGCATCAAGACCATTCAGAGTAAATGCAGGTCCTGTTCAGGCATATGTAATGGTTCCGGGAAATAAAACAAGATACCTCTCAGAACTTGTTGCAGGAGACGAAGTTTTAATTGTCAATACAGAAGGTGAAACAAGAACTGCATATGTCGGAAGAAGTAAAATTGAAAGAAGGCCTTTAATATTGATTGAAGCAGAATATGAAGGCAAAACAATCAGAACACTTCTTCAGAATGCAGAAACAATTAGAATAGTTGATGCTGATAATAATCCTCTATCCGTAGCTGATATCAAAATAGGGGATAAAGTTAAAGTATATGTTGAATCAAATGCCAGACATTTTGGTATAGCTATTGATGAAACAATAATTGAACAGTAAGGTGTTTTAATGTCTCAAATCAGATCTTTTTTAGCTATTGATTTAGATGATGATTTTAAACCTAAAGTAAATAAAATCATAAAAGAATTTAAAAAGATTGATGCAAATATTAAATTTGTTGATTTAAATAATTTGCATTTTACTTTAAAATTCTTTGGAGATATAGATACTGAAGGTATAGATTTAATTTCTAAAAAAATTGAAAAAGTGGCTGATGATTTTGAACCATTTAATATTAAAATAAGTGGCTGCGGAGCTTTTCCGAATAATAATCATATAAAGGTTATCTGGATTGGAGTTGAAAGTGACGAACTTTTAGTCCAGTTACATGACAAGCTAGATAATGAATTCGCAGCTATAGGTTTTGATAAGGATAAAAAATTCTCAACACATCTTACTATTGGCCGTATGAAATCAGCTAAAGGAAAAAATCAGGTTAGAGATATTATTGAAGAGTTTGAAAATGTTGAAATTGGGGAAATGAATATTTCAAACATTGCTTTTAAGAAAAGCACTTTAAAGCCTTCAGGTCCGATTTATGAAAATTTAAAAACTTACGATTTGTGATTTAATGGATTATAAACAGATTTTAAATGAGATTAAACCTTCAAAAGAGGAAAGCAGAGAAATTCTTAAGACTTCAGATAAATTAATCAGTTATTTAAATGAAGTCTGCAAAGATGAAGGCATCACTGCTAGTGCTTCACTTGTAGGTTCTGTAGCTAAGAAAACTTATTTAAGCGGAAAATCAGATATTGATATCTTTATTTCCTTTCCTTTAGATGTGGATGTTGCACAGCTTAAAAAAATAGGTTTATATTTGGGATATAAATGCAGCGATTATTTTAATGGAGATGCCAGTGAACATTATGCATCTCACCCATATGTAACTAGTCAGATTAATGGTTTTGAAGTGGATTTTGTTCCATGCTATAAAATTGAAGACGGAAGCCAGCTGAAATCTGCAGTTGACAGGACAATTTTACATACCAAATATATTAAATCTCATTTAGAACAAGACCAGAATGAAGAAGTTCTTCTTTTAAAAAGATTCATGGACATGACAGGAACATATGGCTCTGAATTTAAAGTAGGGGGCTTTGCAGGTTATCTGTGTGAACTGCTGATTTTAAAATATGGGACCTTTGAAAACACTTTAAAGGAAGCTTCAAAATGGAGATATGGTCATACTGTTGATTTGGAAGGTTATGGTACTGCAGCTTTGTTTAATGACCCGTTAATCGTAATAGATCCCACTGATATGAACCGTAATGTTGGGGCTGCATTAAGATTAGATAAAATGGCTGAATTTATCCAATCTGCAAGAAATTATTTAGCCAGCAACAATAAAAAAGAGTATTTTTACCCGGTAGCTAATAAATTTGCTAAAGATGAAATTTTAGAAGAATTTCAAAAAAGAGGCAGTGATGTAATAGCTGTTAAATTTAATATTCCTGACATTCCTTTGGATACCCTTCATCCTCAGCTTAGAAAAACAACCGAGTCTTTAGCTGAGAAATTAAATGATGAAGATTTTCCTGTTTACCAATCTGATTACTGGAGTGATGAGGAAAATACAGCTGTTTTGCTTTTTGAGATGACTGTGTCCAGATTAAATAATACAAAAATCCATTATGGTCCGAAGGTTTTTGTTAAAAGAGGCTCACAAAACTTTATTGACAAGCATGGAATTGAAAACTGCTATATTTTAGATGATTTTGTTGTTTCTAAAATCTCAAGGGAATTTGTAACAGCTTCTGATTTTATTAATTATGTTTTAAGTTATGAAAATATTTCCTTAATAAAAGTAGGTAAAAATCTTTTGGATAATATAATTACCAGCTATGAACTCCTTTCATTAGATGATTTGGATTTAAGTAATGAAAGTTTCGTAACTTTTTTAGATGATTTTTTAAATCCAAATAAATACTTATTTAGATAATTCTTTTTTTTAATTTTGGATTGTCCTTAAATTTCATTGCTATAATTCAATTCAATTAGAAATGATTATTAGTAAATAAAATATAATTAATTAATGTTAAAGTATTTTTTACTTTATTAACTAATTAATTGAAAAGTGATAAAATTGAACAAATCAAAGGGGATTTTTATACTGGTCCTGTTAATATTAATAATCTTTAGTATTAACATGGTAAGTGCAATAGAAGTTGAGGAGAGTGATAATTCGACTACTTATCAATTAAGTAGTATTGATTCTTCTCAGGAAATTGCTGCTGGTGATACTGATTCTAGTTTGGAATCACCAACTTCAGGAACTGTTTATGTTTCTAAAACTGGTAGTGATTCAAATGATGGTTCAACAAAAGACAAAGCATTAGCTAGTTTAACTCATGCTTTAAATGTTGTTCCAAATAGCGGAAATATTATAATGCTTGATGGAGCATATTCATATAGTTCTATTTCTATTCCTTCTTCTAAAATTGTTACAATTGAAGGTGAAGGAAATGTTAATTTAACAGGTTTAAGCTCATATTCTACATTCATTACAAATGAAGGGGAATTAACTCTTAAAAATATCAATATTGTAAATTGTAAAGGAGATATGATTGATAGTGCAGCTTTTAACAATAAAAACAAATTAAATGTAATAAATTCTACTTTTATTAATAATAAATTAGTATTTTATAATAATGGAGATTTATTGATTGATAATTCCAGTTTCTTCAATAGTTTAGGTTGTGTTGTTAATGCTGATGAAGATTCTAGAACAACAACTGTTACAAATTCCAAATTTATTAATGGTAAATATGGTAATTCTATTTTGTCATTTTCTAGAAATAAGTTCCCTACACTAATTGAAAACTGTACTTTTGAAAATTTTTATTCTACTGCTAATACTGGTGGAATTATTGGAGTAAGTACTATTGGAGCAGATTTTAGAATTAACAACTGCAGTTTTATTAACAATACTTTAGATGCAAAAGGAATGTTTACACCAACATCTGATAAATACGGTGTAGTTATACGTGTTGGTATTACAACAGATGTATTATTTAACATTACAAATTGTGTTTTTGCAAATAATAAAGGTATTAATGGAGCAATTGGTGTTATTCAGCAAGTTAACTCTTATATTAATGTAACTCATTCTGTTTTTGTAAATAATACAGATTACTATGGAAATACTATTGTAAATGGCGGTTCAAGAGGAACAAGCCTTTATGATTATAACTGGTGGGGAAGTGATAATCCTGATTTTACTACATTAGTTAAAGATACAAAAAATCCAGTTAATAAATGGGCTATTTTAGATATGGATTATACTCCTTCAACTAATATAAAACCTGGAAACACAATTACAGTTGCAGCTGGTTTAACCAAATATACTGATGTTGACGGAAATATACATATATTAAATGATAAACTTCCAGATTATGGAAATGTTACTTTTGAATTCCAGGATGGAACTAAAAAAGTGGTACCTATTAAAAATGGACTGGCTAAAATAGATTATGTAGTTAAAAGTGGAGAAAACATTGTCTGGGCAACATTGAATAATCAAAAAACAAATATTACAATTGTAACTAAAGATTTAGATACTATTTATGTATCTCCAGATGGTGATGACTCTAATGAAGGATCTAAATTAAGTCCGGTTAAAACAATAGCTAAAGCAATTGAACTTGCAAATACTGGTAAAATAGTTCTTCTTCAGGGAAACTATGTTGAAAACAATGTTATTGTAAATAAAAATGTAAATATAACTGGTGAAGGAAATGTTGTTGTTGACGGTAATGCTTCAGGAGTAGTTTTCACTATTAATTCCGGAAATACAGTTTATTTAAAAAATTTAAATGTTAAAAATGCAGTTAATGCTAAAGATGGTGGGGCTATTTACAATAATGGAGCTAATCTTTATTTGGATTCTGTTAATTTATATGAAAATATAGCAGGAAATGGTGGGGCTATTTACAATACTAACAAAGGAACTATTGTAATTACTAATTCTAAATTACATCATAACAATAACACAGCTAAATCCGGATGGAATAAAGGAGGATCAGCTATTTACAATACTGCTTCATCAAAAGTAACTATTGAAAATTGTGAAATTTACTCAAATAATGCTCTTAGTGACGGAACAATTCAGTCATATAATTCTGATTTAATAATCAAAAATTCAAAATTCTTCAATAACACTGCTAAATGGGGAGGAGCATTTTATGGTGAAAATGCAAATATAATTGTAGATAACTGTAACTTCTACAATAATACTGCTAATAATGCAGTTATTTATGCAAGAACATCCACTGTAAACATTACCAACTCTTTCATTCGTTTTAACAAAGCAATTAATTATCCAAGTGCAATTCAGAATTATGGAAGTAAAATTACAATTGATAACACTACAATAGCTAATAATACTGGTACTAAAGCAGCTGTTATAAATCAGGATTTATCCAGTGTTAGTACTAGTTTAATTATAATCAATTCAAGAATTTATAATAATACTAATGGTGCAGTTTATAATGATAAATCTTCTTCAGATAATTCAAACATTACATTAGATATAAATAACTGTGCTATTTTTAATAATGGAGACAATTCTGTTATTCAGCATGGAACTAAATCTAGCGGTATTTATATAACTGCAAATACTAACTGGTGGGGTTCTAATAAAAATCCTGCAGATATTGCCGGCGATGGAGTTAATATTGATAACTGGATTATTTTACAGGTAACTTATGATGACAGGGGAATTCCTGTTCTTTACGACCAATTTGACATTGAAGCTAATTTAAATTACTATGTTACAAAAGACGGTAAAAATGGAACTGTTTTAAATAATCATATATTTGATGGTTTAGTTGTTAATTTTGATACAACAACCGGTTATTTAACTAAAAATAAAGCAATTATTTCTAATGGAATGGCTGTTTCAAAATACAGTGTTTTAACTCAAACAGCAAATATTATTGTTGTTAAATTTGATAATCAGACAATTACTATAGATTTAAATGCAAATTATTATAATGGAACAACTTATGTTTCTACCGATGGTAAAGATACAAATGACGGATCTATAGATTCTCCTGTAGCTTCTCTTGAAAAGGCATTGTCTATTAATAAAAATGGTAATATTATAATTCTTAATGGAACTTATATTGTCAGAAATGTAAAAATCGATGGAAATTACAATATTGCTGGTGAAGGCAGTGTAACCCTTAGCGGTGCAGATGTTGAGCGTGTTTTATATATTCTTGAAGGAAAAGTAATAATTAAAAATATTAACTTTACAAATGGAAGAACTTTAAGTGAAAGCGGAGCTTTAATTGGAAATGCTGGTGACTTAACATTAATCAATACTACATTATCCAATTCAAAGTCAAGTAAGAATGGAGGAGCTATTTATAATGCAGGTAATTTAACAGTAATTAATGCTACAATAGCTAATAACAAAGCAACAATTGGTGGAGCTATATTTATTGATAAATTCAATGATTACAATTACAATATCAAATTCCAAAATGTTGTATTTAAAGATAATGAAGCTTCAGGAGAGAATAATCATGCAGGTGGAGCTATTTATGCTCAAGCTGTTGGAGGACAAATATTAATCGATAATTGTTCATTTATTTCAAATTCAGTTTCTAAAAACTTTGCTGGTGGAGCTATTCATGCCCTTCAGCTTATTGATGGAATAAAAATTACAAATTCCAAATTCATCAATAACACTGCAAATTCACCTGAAAATTATGGTGGGGGAGCAATATGTTTTATTGGTGGAAACACTGAAAGAATGGGTAAATTAGATATTTCTGATTCAGTATTTGAAGACAATAAAGATAATGTAGCTGGAGCAATCTATATCAGAGGTTCAACTTTAGATATATCATACTCTGCTTTAATCAATAATGGAAACACAGCTATATACAAAGGAGTTAGTAGCTATGTCATTACCAAAATAACAGCAGATAATAATTGGTGGGGAACTAATAACAATCCGTCTGCATTTGTCAATGGTGAAATTGTTTCAAAATGGATTGTAATGACATTTACTAATGATACTCCCATTACTCAAGGAAATAAAGTTTTATTAATTGTAGCTTTAGATACTTTAAATGACGGATCCAAATTAGATAAAGCATTAGAATTTGCACGTCCTGTAACAATTGTAACACCTACAGAAACATTCAGTAATCAGTATAATGTTGAGTACACAATCCCTGAAAAAGTAACTATTATTTCAGCTACTATAGATAGTCAATCTGTTTACTTATATTCAGCTAAAACAAACACAACAGTTAATATAAATGATACTACTGTTAATTTAGGTAGAAATATAAATTTAACTGCTGTCATAAAAGATACAATTGGAAATAATATTCCTATGGGTGCTGTTGAGTTTTATATTAATGATAAACTGGTAGGTAGTGCTGATGTTAAAAATGGTGTAGCTACTTTAGTTCTATCAAATAATTATGCAGAAGGCAGTTATAATATAGTTGCAAAATATGGAGATGTTAATGGTGTTTATAATCAGAGTATGGATAAAGCAGTCCTTAAAGTCATTTCAACTTCTTTAATTGTAACAAATTCAACATTTTTCAACTTCTTTGATAATGATGGTATGCTTAAAGAAAGTATTGATGCAAATGAATTAATATTTTCAGGTTTATTTAGTGGCCTTGGAGTAAATACAATTACTATTGACAGAGCTATTAAGCTTAAAGGCACTAATTCAACTACTTTAGATAATATCTTTTTAGAGTTAATCGGTAATGGCATATCTGTTGATAACTTTACAATAAATATAAATAAACAGAATTATGGTATTTATATAACAAATGTAGATAAGGTTATTGTTAAAAATTCATTAATTAATTTTAATGATGTTGGTACATCTGATGCAATGGCTATTTATGCAAATGGAGTAAGTAATTTACAGTTAGTTAATAACACAATCATATATTCTGGTCAAAGTAAAGGCAAAACTCTTAATCATCCAGTTCATATTGATGATTGTAAAGGTGCTGTAATTGAAAATAACACTATCAATGCTAAAATGCCTTCTCTTGCAATTGATTACGATAAAATTACTTATGCAGCTATAACTTACAGTGCAGCAGTCTTTATAGACAATAGTGATAATGTTAAAGTCATAAATAATAGAGTTACAAATGCATATACTACTTTCGGCGGAATGTTTGATACTATTGAAGGAATTTTAATAAGAGCTTCTAAAAATCCTGTTGTCAAATCAAATATAATTGATGTAACAGGACATAATTATACCTATGCTTTAAAATTTGTAAGTGTAATGGACAGTGATTATAATGTTGTCGGATGTTTAAACATAAATGTTGCAGACAATATCATCACTTCAAAATGTGATTATTACTATGCAAATGCTATTGAAGTAGACGGCCCTATCACAGGTAAATTATTTAATAATTCTGTTAGTGTTGAAGCTTTAGATGTTGTTTATGGAATATATTCACAAGCAATAAATGGGGCGGTTAATGTTGATTATATAAACAATACAATATTAGCTAATGCTCATACAGCTTATGCTATGGAGCTTATGGGAAATGATGAAAAGGTCACTGGAAATACAATAATCTCAAAAGGTAATATTACAATGGGTATAATGTCTTCTTCTAAAAATCTTAAAGTATTTAATAATACAATTAAATCTTTAGGAAGTGGAATTGGACCTATTACTGGTGGTGATGTTCTTGGAGGAGCAAATACTGGAATTATAGTTACTGGAGATAAAAACAGTGTAAAATACTCTAAATTAGAAGCTTATAACAATACAATAATTGCTAATGGTGATTATACAGTAATGATTGATAAACGCAATACTCAGGTAAATACAGTTACGGGCAATTATTTGGTATCTGGCAAATTCCTTGGAGATAAATCTGTTAATGCTTCACAATTAAATAAAGTTTATAATAACACTCCTGATGCATTCCCAACAGTAATTGTAGTTAAAGATGATGAATTATTTATAAATGAGAATTATACAATCTCATTAACTGATATTCATGGAAAAGAATTGTCTGGAATGAATATTATAATTAAATGTGGAGATAAAGTTTGGAAGGAAGTTACTGATGAATTTGGTAATGTTTCAATACCAATAGCTAGTTTAGGTGTTGGAACTCATTTGATTGAAGTAGTCTTTGAAGGTAGCGGATATTATGCTCCGTCAAAAACACTAAACAATTTAACAGTTAACAAATTCCCGTCTGTTATAAATTTAACTTCTGAAGATGTTTATGTTGGATCTGATGTAACTATTAAAGCGGAAGTTACTGATGGTGTAACTGGAGAAATAATATTTATTGTTAATAATAAGGAATATCCTGTTTTAATAAAAGACAATAAAGCTATTTTATCTATAGCTAATTTAAGTAGTGGAACATATGATGTTATAGCTAAATATGATGGTAATGATTTATATGGTTCTGCATCAGCTAATACAACTTTTAAAATAAATAAATATTCATCTGATATTAAAGCTGATACAAATGTTAGTGGCAATGATTTAAGTGTAAGTATTGTTTTACCTGAAGATGCTACTGGAAATGTAATTGTTAGTGTAGATGGTAAAAAAGAAAGTGTTGCTGTAAACAATGGTAGTGCTAAAGTGGTTATTAATAATTTAACTAGTGGAAATCATAGTGTTGAAATTAATTATAGTGGTGATGATAAATATGCTTCTGCTACTTTGATTAGAAACATAACAGTAATTCCTGTAGAATTTAAGTTAAGTATTAATGAACTTATTAAATTCCAGGGAGGAACAGACAAGCTTATAGCTACTTTAATTGATGGTCAAGGAAATCCAATTATTAACGCATCAATTGTTTTTACTGTCAATGGTGTGAATTATACTAAATACACTAATAAGAGTGGTGTTGCTTCAATGGGCATTAATTTAAAAGCCGGAGTTTATAATGCATCAGCTACTTACAATAGCACAACAGTTAGCTCAACAGTAACAATTAAATCTACTGTTATTGGCTATGATATTGTTAAAATGTTTAGAAATGCAACTCAGTATTCTGCACTATTCTTAGACAGCAACGGTAAGGCTTTAGTTAACGCTACTGTTAAGTTTAACATTAACGGTGTTTTCTATACTAAATCTACCAATGGTGAAGGTATAGCTACTTTAAACATCCAACTGCTTCCTAAGGAATACATTATAACCAATTATAATCTTGTTACCGGTGAGGAAAACTCAAATAAAGTAACTGTCAAATCATTACTTGTTGATAACTCTGATTTGATTAAATACTACTTAAATGAATCCAGCTATACTCTTAAAGTAATTGGTAAAGACGGTAAAGTAGCAGCTGGTCAGGAAGTAACCTTCAACATCAACGGAGTCTTTTACCACAGAGTATCTGATGACAATGGTATCGTTAGCTTAGGTATTAAGTTACGCCCAGGCACTTACATCGTAACAGCTGAATATGAAGGCTGCTGGGTATCTAACAACATTACAGTATTGCCAACTTTAATTACTAAAGATCTTGATATGAAATACTTAGACGGCAGCAACTTCACTGCACAAACATTAGACGGTCAAGGCAAAGCATTAGCTAAGCAGAACATATCATTTAACGTAAACGGTGTATTCTACCATAAAACAACAGATGAAAACGGCATAGCTAACTTGAATATACGCTTAAACCCAGGTAAATATATCATCACATCTATCTGGAACGAATACCAAATTGGAAACAATATTACAATTGCTTAAAAAAAGAAGATTTTAAATTCTTCTTTACTTTTTTTTCTTTTTAACTTTAATAATGCTGTTATATTGAAGTATAGGCGATATTATTTGTTTTTATCTTCAAAAGGATTATATTGTATTAGAGCAAATATATATTACATGCATTCATATAGTTGGATAAATGGCATAATATGGATGCTAAGAATATTCTTATATATAATGGAGAGATTAATTATGAATAAAAAGATACTTGTTTTTCTTCTTGTTGCTATAGTTGCTCTTTCACTTTCAGCAGTTTCTGCTGCTGATAACACAACTGATGATGTTAGTGTATTATCATCTTATGATGATAATGCAGTTGTAAGTGAAGCAACTAATGATATATCTATAGATGTTACAGCTAAAGATATTACTTATGGTGAAAATGCAACTGTCGAAGCTAAAATAATTCCAAATACTACTACTGGTAATATTAAATTCAGTTTAGATAATAAAATCAATCAATCTGGAGTTATTGCTAATGGTAGTGCAAGTGTAATTTTTACAAACTTAGAAATTGGTAAACATAGTGTAATTGCAAGTTATAATGGAACTAATTCCACCCCATTTGTATTTAATGTAAATAAAATTTCTGTGTATAACATGACTATAGATGCACCTGCTGTATTCTATGGAAATAATGTTTCTGCAGTTATAACTTTACCTGAAGATGCAACTGGTGATGTAAATATAACTATTGGCAATAAAACTTACAATGGAAAACTTGTTAGTGGTAAAACTACTATTGCTATACCAAATTTAGCTACAGGAAATACTAATGCTACTGTAGTTTACTTTGGTGATAAAAAATATGCTAATAAAACTATTAACACTACTTTCACTGTAACTGGTAACACTGTTACAAATGATACCTTTTTCACTTACTTTGGGAAAGATGGTGTTTTAAATAATGATATTACCTTTTCTGATTTAATATTTGCAGGTAATTTCAGTGGACTTAATTTAAGTACCCTTACTATTGATAAAAAAATCAATTTAATTGGTGAAAAAGCTATTTTAAAGGATATTTCTCTTGTAATTAAAGCAGATAATATTTCTGTTTCTAATTTTGCCATTGTTTTAACTAACACTAGTGGTGTTGAATCAGCAATTGATGTAAGAGGAGCTAATGCAAATATAAATGCCAACATATTTTCAGTTAATAGTGCTTTTGATAAAAACAGTTTTGTAATTAATGCTGAAAATGCAGTTAATTTAACTATTAACAACAACACTATTGTTTATTCCGGTAAAACTAATGGCAATGGCATTAATAATATTATTAGAATAATTGATTCTGATAATGTGAATATTTTAAATAATTATATTTTTGCTGAAATCCCTTCAGTTCCTGTAAATTATATGCCTCCTACTTGGGCTGCTACTGTAATGTCTGCAGGTATTTATGTTGAAGGATCTGCTAATTTAAATATAGCTTCAAACAATATTGCTATTGAATATAACAATGCTAGTGGAGCTCATGATACTATTCATAATTTATACATTGAAGGTGGAAATAATGCAATTATAGAAAACAACAATATAAGTACCAAAGGTCATACCTATGTTTACGGTATTACTATTAGTGGTAAAAACTTTACAATAGCATCAAATGCTTTTTACTCTGATTCTGATAACTATTATGCTGATGGTATTCAAATATATGACAATTCAAATGGTATTTTAAAAGACAATGAAGTGTTTGTTGAATCTCCAGTTGTTGCATATGGTATTTACTCAAGTAATTGGGGTGACAAGGCCAATAACATTACATACAACAACAATAATGTTGTAGGTAACTCCAGTTACATTTATGGTATTTATGTAAGTGGAAATAATGAAACTTTAATTGGAAACGAAATAACTCTTGTTGGTAACTTTACTACAGGTGTTGCATCTAGTGCAAGTACTGTAACCCTAAATAAAAATGATATTATCACTAATGGTAATAATATAGGTAATGCAAGCAAATGCGGTGACTCTATCATTGCTGAAACTACCGGTGTTAAAATTGCTTATGGTAATGCAACTGTAACTAACTGTACTGTTAAAACTACTGGTGAATACACAGTTAATACTACTGGTGCAGGATCTGTAACTTATAATTCTTTAGTTTCAAATGTTGGTTTAGGAGATAAAACTGTTCAGGCTAATAATAAAACTATTGTAGCAAATAATGGTCCTAAATTCTTAATTGATGTTCCAGAACTTGTTAAAATTTATGGCAGTGCTGATAAACTTATTGCTATTTTGACTGATTCAAGTCATAATCCTATAGCAAATGCTAATATTACATTTAATATTAATGGCAGAAATTATACAAAACTTACTAATGGAACTGGTGTTGCATCTATGGATATTAATTTAGTATCAGGATCTTACAAAGTAACTGCTACTTATGAAAATACTACTGTAGAATCTAGCATAATTGTAACTCCAACTATATTAGCTAATGATATTGTTAAATTCTATCGTAATGATACTCATTTTGTTGCAAAATTCACTGACAGCAATGGTACAGCATTAAAAGATAATACTACTGTTAAATTCAATATTAATGGTGTATTCTATAAAGCAAATATTACTAATGGTACTGCTACATTACGTATTTGGTTAAACCCTGGAAAATATGTTTTAACTGCATTCAATTCTGTAACAGGTGAAGAATTAGGATTTAATGTTACTGTATTATCAACTGTAATAACTGAAAACTTAGTAAAATACTACAAAAATGAATCACAATTTGTTGTTAAAGTATTAAATGGTGATGGAACACCAGCTAATGGTACAAATGTAACCTTCAATATTAATGGTGTATTCTACACTAAAGAGGTTATTAATGGTACTGCTACATTAAATATTAATTTATATCCTGGTGATTATATCATTACAACTATGTATGGTAAATATGCAGTTGGAAATAATGTTACTGTATTGCCAACTTTAATTACAAAAGATTTAGACATGAAATTCCAAGACGGCAGCAATTTCACTGCAAAAACTTTAGATGGTCAAGGTAAACCATTAGCTAATCAAAACATAACATTTAATGTAAACGGTGTATTCTACAACAGAACAACTGATGAAAATGGTATGGCTAACTTACTAATTAGATTAAATCCAGGTAAATATATTATCACATCTATCTGGAACGAATACCAAGTTGGAAGAACTATAACAATTGCTTAAGAGATTTTAACTAATCTCTTATCTTTTTCTTTTTTTAGAAACTTTTATTATACTGTTTTATTTAAATAATATTATGGTTAACATAAGTAAACTCACAGCAGATGTTAACGTGTCTGAATATTATGATAAATATGTTGACATAGAAAAATTTTTAGAAATCTGTAAAGAATGTGATCAGTATGACAACAATTGGGGTTGCCCTCCTTTTGATTTTGACCCTGATGAAATCTGGAATTCATATAATAAACTTAAAATAATTGCTTTTAAATTTGATTTTTCACAAGAGGAGTTAGACAGAACATATACCCCTAATGAATTGAATTTTATTATAAAAAGACTTGAGCGAATGAAAGTCAAATTAATGAATGACATATATGCATTGGAAAGTGAAGATTCTTTAGGTTTATTTATTGGGCACTGTAATTTATGTATGAAATGCACTAAAACAATTGGTATGCCTTGTAAGATGCCATTTAAGTTAAGATATTCTATTGAATCACTTGGTGGGGATGTTGACAGAACAATTGAAGATACTTTTGGTTATAAAATCATCTATGCAAAAGATGGGAAATTACCTGAATATATGATTTTTGTCGGTGGTTTACTCTATGACAAAAAATAACTTTCCTTGGAGGATAAAAAAATGAAAATTGGTATAATTGGTGGAACAGGACCTCAAGGTCTTGGAATTGCAAAACGTTTAGCTATTGCAGGTGAAGATGTAATTGTGGGATCTCGTAAAGAAGAAAAAGCTTTAACTGTTGTTGGTGAAGCTAATGAGGAAATTAAAGAGCACAATCCTAAAGAGTTAGTTGGTATGGCTAATGAAGATGCAGCAGCTGCAGCTGATGTGTTAATTTTAACTGTACCTTTACAGGCTCAAAGTGCAACTTTAAAGACTATTAAAGAAAATGCAAAAGGAAAAGTACTTTTAGATGCAACTGTACCATTGGAAACAGCTATTGGCGGACCGGTAAGTAATCCTTTACATATAAATCCGGGTTCAGCAGCAGAAAGGGCGGCAAAAATCTTAAAAGATGCAGATGTTAAAGTCGTTGCAGCATTTAATAATATTAGTAACTCTCATTTGGCAAATATTCCAGACCCAATTGAATGTGACTGTTTGATTTGTGGTGATGATAAGGAAGCTAAAGAGATAGCTAGTGATATTATTGAAAAAATACCTGGTTTAAGATCTATTGATATTGGGCCTTTAAATAAAGCTCATTTAATTGAATCTATTACCCCATTGCTAATTGGTATGAACATTAAATTCAAATCTCATTATGGTGGATTTAGAATAACTGGTATTGATTTTGAATAAAATCTTTACCTTATTTTTTTTGAATTACAATGAAAAAAGTAAAAATAACAGTTTTAAAAACAACATTCCAAGAGGATTTGGCTAAAGAATATGGTATTGATGATTTGGGAGTATGTCCGATTCTAAATGAAGGTGAAGTTTATTATGGGGATTGGGCAAAGCCTGAAGGCTTTTGTGATGAAGCATGGAAAGCAATATATCAGTATGTATTTGCATTGTCTCACGGTGTTGATAATTTATTTTATTATGGGGATTGGATTAAAAAACCAGGTATAGCTATTGTCAGTTGTAATGATGGGTTAAGGCCAGTTATATTTAAATTGGAAACTACTGATATTGAATCTACTTCAGATGATTAAAGTTTTCCTGTGCTTTTTTGTAAAATAATCCTAATTCTCTGCCATTAACAAAAATATGGCTTACAGTAATAGCTACACTCATTTCATAGTTTTTATTTACTTTTCCCCAGGTTATTAATGGCTGTATTTGATTTCCAGTTAATATTCCACTTGTTATTGATTCAAAATCAACCCATGGGATACAGGAGTAATTAGCTATATTTTCACAGTCTCGTTTTTCCATTTTAACATTGAATTCATCTATTTTGCTGGATAACACATCAGCTGATGTTTTTTTAACATAATTATGCCAGTTTTCAAAGTCATTAAATGTTTCAGGTGGTTTTACTCTCATTTCTTTATAGATTTCATTGTTTTCATCCATTATTGGGCAGACTCCATCTAAATAATCATGTTCAATTACTTTATCGTTAACTATTCTTCTTTTAAGCTGAGGTATGGAGTTTACAGCTTCCATTAAACACCCTAAAGACAATACAAAAAATGAATAGTTATTTTCTTTTGAATATTTCCACATTTTTTCAACGTTGATTCTGGCAGTCATTGAATATCTTGATGACTGGAAATTAATAAAAGGATTTTCATTTAAATTAAAATCAATTTCTTTCATATTTATTTCACCTTTTAAATTGAACTTTTTTTGATAGTTACTTTTTTATACTTATATTTTAATAAATATTAATGTTAAATTCATAAATATTTTGTTAATTTGTTTAAAAAAAGGTTGTTTTAACGATGAAAGTTGTTATTGTTGGTGGGGGAGCAGGCGGAATGTCTACTGCTTCAAATATTAGGCGTTTAGATAAAGATGCGGAAATTACTGTTATAACTCGTGATGAAAATGTGGCATATTCTCCATGTGCTATTCCTTATGTATTGTCTGGAAAGATTTCTTCTTTTGATGATATTATTATGAAAACACCTGAAGATTATAAAGAAGTCAATATTGATGTTTTAATAAAATCTGAAGTAACTGCAGTTGACAGCAGTAAAAAAACTGTCACTTATGAAAATGCAGATGGTGAAAAAACTATTGATTATGATAAATTGGTTTTAGCTACTGGGGGAAACCCATTTGTACCTCCTATGGAAGGTGTGGATTTAGAGGGTGTTTTCCAAATAAGAAACATTGAGGACGGTAGGAAAGTTCAGCAATGGGCTAAAACTTCTAAAAGTGCTGTTGTAACTGGTGCCGGATTAATTGGTATTGAAATTGTTTTTGCTCTTAAAGAATTAGGTTTAAATGTTACTTTAAGTGAAATGATGCCTCAAATTGTTCCAAGATCTCTTGATAGTGATATGGCTGATATTTTAACCGGATATTTGAAAATGGAAAATATTCATGTAATGCTTGGTGAACCTATTACTAAATTGGAAGGAGAAGATGGAAAAGTTAAAAAAGCATATTTCGGTGACGGAAGCTGTATTGATGCAGATATGGTTATTTTAGCTACTGGTGTAAGGCCTGAATTGGAATTAGCTAAAATGGCTGGCTGTGATATCGGAAGATGGGCTATTTTAGTTAATGAAAAAATGGAAACTTCTGTTGAAGATGTTTATGCTCTTGGGGACTGTGTTGAATCTCAGGATTTAATTCTTCAGGCCAATACTATCAGTCATTTAGGTACTACTGCGGTTCGTGAATCTAAAACATTAGCACGTACAATAACTGGTAAAAAATCTAATTTCAATCCAGTATTGAATGCTATGGTTTCTAAAGTAGGTAAATTAGAGTTTGGTGCTGTTGGTTTGACTTCCAGTTTTGCTCAACAGAACAATATCAAACCTATTGTTGAAAAGGTGGAAGCACTTACAAGAGCCCGTTATTATCCTAATGCCAAACCTATGGATATTAAGATTATCTGTGACTGTAATGGTAGAATTATTGGTTGTCAAATAATTGCTGAGGAAAGGGTAGCTGAAAGGATTGATACAATGACTTTAGCTATTACCCAAGGTTTAAGCTGCTTTGAATTAAGTAATGTTGAATTTGCTTATGCACCTCCAGTATCTATGGTTACCGATCCATTAGTACTTGCTGTAGAAGAAGTCAGTAAGAAATTTAACTAACATTTATTTGTAAACTTTTAAATACTTTTAGTTACTATAATATATTATATTGATAAAAATAAATTTTAGAGAGTGATATTATGCCAGAACATGGACATCATGGTCATGGAGGAGAAATGACTCCTGAACAACAAAAACAAATGATTGAACAACAACTCAACCTCTCAAGAAACTTAGGACAAATCAAATATAAAATTGCTGTTATGAGTGGTAAAGGAGGAGTTGGAAAATCAACAGTAGCTGCAAATATTGCAGAAGCTTTCCAAAAAGAAGGATTTACTACAGGGATATTGGATGCAGATATTCACGGTCCGAACATACCAAAAATGTTAGGTGTGGAAGATCAGGACATCATGATTAACGAAGAACGTCATATGATGCCTGTTGAAGCACCAAGCGGTCTTAAAGTAATGTCAATGGCATTTATGTTAGATAGTATTGACACACCTATTATTTGGAGAGGCCCACAAAAAACAGGCAGTATCAAACAGTTAATAGCTGATGTAGCATGGGGTCCTCTTGATGTTCTTATTATTGATAACCCGCCTGGCACAGGTGATGAACCGTTAACAGTTTTACAGACAATTCCAGATATTGATGCAGTAGTTATGGTAACTACTCCTAATGTAGTGTCTCAGGAAGATGTTTTAAAATGTGTAAAAATGGTTGAAATGTTAAATGTGGAAAACATAGGTTTAGTTGAAAATATGGCTTACTATGAATGTCCTCATTGTAATGAAAAACTCCATATCTTCGGTAAAGGTGATGGAAAAGATTTTGCTGATGAAATGGAAATTACTTATCTTGGAGATTTGCCATTAACTGAAAAAGTATCCAGCTCACCTAATAAAGGTGGAGTAATGGTTACAATTGAACCTAAATCTGATGTAACCAAAAGGTTTACTGAAATAGTTAATGAAATTCAAGATGATTTCTTTAAAAAAGAAGATTGATTCTCTTCTTTTTAAACTACTTTTTTTATAAATATTCAATATAATATTTAAATGAAAATAGATTATGCTGAAATTGAAGCTCTAATGAATAATGCAATAAAAATATAATTCTGCTGATAATTTAGACAAACTTTTTAAAGTCAATTTAGTTGGCTGTTGGCATCAGGCAAAAGTTATAAAAGAAATTAAAAATGATTTACATGAAATATGATTTTGACAGCATTATTAACCGTAAAAACACTAACTGCTTAAAATGGGATTTATTTGACACTGAACTCCCTATGTGGGTAGCTGACATGGATTTTAAGGTTGCTCCGGAAATATCTGATGAAATTATAAAAAAAGCTGATGAAAGTCTCTACGGATATGCTGTAATTCCTGATGAATGGTATGATGCATATGCTGACTGGTGGAAAGATTACGGATTGGAAATGGATAAAGATTATCTGAAATTTGCCAATGGAGTAATGCCTGCAATAGCTACCATTATCCGTAAATTAACTGATGAAAATGATAAAATATTAATCCAAACACCGGTTTATCATGTATTTTTCCATGTAATTGAAGACAATAACAGGGAAGTTGTGGAAAATCAGCTGATGTACAGAAATGGAAAGTATGAAATTGATTTTGAGGATTTGGAAGAAAAATTAGCTGAAGCAGATGTAACTTTGATGATGCTGTGCAATCCCCATAATCCCATTGGTAAAATATGGTCCAGAACAGAACTGAAAAAAATAGCTGATTTATGTGCCAAATATGATGTAACTATAATATCTGACGAGATTCATTGTGATTTAACTGATCCCGATAAAAAATACATTCCATTTGCAGGTATAAGCAACCATGATTCCATTACAACAATTTCTCCTACCAAATCATTTAATATAGCGGGATTAAATACTGCTGCGGTTTATATTGTGGGAGATAAATTGAAGGAAGATGTTTTCAACGCTCTTGATGTTGAATGGGTCAGCAGAGCCAATATTTTTGCTATAAATGCCGCAATAGCAGCATATAATAACGGCAGACCATGGCTTGATGAACTGAGGCAGTATTTATATGACAACAAGAAATTTGCAGCTGATTTTATAAAAAAGGAAATTCCTGAAATTAAGTTAACTGATGCAGATGCTACTTATTTATTATGGCTTGACTGTTCTGATTTGGATATATCTTCAGAGGAATTCATCAAGTTTTTAAATGAAAAAACAGGGGTTTTATTATCTGCAGGTGTTGATTTTGGTAAAAACAGTGATGAATTTTTAAGATTAAATATTGCCTGTCCAAGACAGTTACTTGAAAAGGGTTTAAAAGCTATTAAAAAAGGAGTAGCTATTTATAAACAAATTTAAGTGCAGCAGAATTTATTTCATAGTAATCTCTTTTTTTATAACCTAAATGTATTCCGCTTTTTTGAGCTCTGATTTCCAATCTGACCATTCCGTATGAGAAATCACGTAAACTTGTAATTGCATCAGGGTTGATGGGTTTTGTAAAGCACGCATATCCTGAATCGTTTTTTATTTTATCTTTTGATGAAAAAAGCTCTTCATTGTTTGTAATGTCTACATATGTTCCCTCTTCATCAAAATCAGCATATTTTCCGCTGAATGCTTCTTCATTCATAGCCAGTTTTGTTACCTGATATGAAAGCAGAGTTAAATTATCACTTTGATTCATATTTATTTTAATGTTTGAGTTTATTTCAGGATGTTTTTCCAGGTATTTCTGATATTTATTTTCAGCCAGGTAAAATCCCTTCAGTTCATGGGCTTCAATAGAGGGATTTTTATTTACCAGTCTTAAGATGCTTTTTGCATCTTTGGGGTCATGCCAGTAGATTCCTAATCTGTGATGTGTTGATTCACTCGGTTGTATTATTTTTAAAAATTCTTTAATGATTTCCTCCAAGCTTGTTTCAAAAGTATTGTAGTTTACTTTTACGCATTCAGCATGTTTTGTTTTATCTGAAGCTACCTGTTCATATGTGGGGTCATGGGTTATGCCGTTTGCATATCCCACTTCTGTTTGTATGACTCCTTTTAATCTTGAAATATATGCTTCGATTTCCCAAAAACATCCTCCGGCAACATAGATTGTTTTGATGTTGTATTTCATAAACTTATTTTTGATATGATAAAATTTATAAATTATTCTAAATAAAAATGTAATATAGTTAATAATAAATCGGAGGACAACAATGTTTTATAGTACAATTATGAAAATTGACTCAATTGATAGGTTAAGAGATATTAGGGATGCATTATTAGTAGAGCAAGGTATTAACCCTACTCGTCAAGGTGAACAAGCTATTAAAGTGGTTGTTGAGAGAATTGATGAAATTCAGGCTACTTTAGATAAATCTGCTTCAAGACAGTAGATGTGATTTTGTGATTAGATTTTTAACAACTAGAAGACGTTTATTAAGAAAAGGTGTGTATAAATATAATCGTGTAAGAACCAGACAACAGCAGTTTGTAAGGGAAAATAAGAATTTAGTTAAAGCACACCAAAATCCTAAAAAAGAAATTTCTGCTACTAAAAGGCGTAAATTAAGGCCAAAAAGAGAAGTGGATGAAGGATTTAAAATGGCATACAGGTATAGATATTATAATAATTTTTCAATTGTTGATGATGAAGAAGTTGAGAAAGAGGATGAATCATAATCTTTCCAGTTCTTCTTTATTTATAATCTTTTTTTCATTGTGAATATTTACAATAATGCCTGTGAATTCATCATCTTTTTTAGCAAGGTCTTTGAATAATTCATCAGAAACTTTAATTGGTTCATAGCCAGTTACTCCCAAATATTTACAACCTTCATGATACATATCTAAGTTAGTAAATACTGCTATTTTGAAGTTTTCTGCTTGGCCAATAGCTATAAAATCTCTTTCGTCACCTTCACCTAAAACAGGACAGATATATTCCATATTAAAAACCACCGTTGCGGTCCATCATAAAGTTTTGTGAATGGGGATTAATCACCAAACCTCTGAAATTTTCATCATCGCCAGCTAATTTTTCAATATCTTCTGCAGATAAAACTTTACATGTTAGTTTGTCTAAAAATAAGGTTGATATTTTTTCTTTGCCTTCTTTATATTCGCTGATGTCTGTAAATATTGGAATGATATATTCTTTGGAACCCTGGCTGATATTGAATTTTACAAAGTCTTTTTCTTCATCAATCAAAGTTAAATAAACCTCTTCAGAGTATGTTTTTCTGATATTTTCTTTAACAGAGTTAAGTTCTATTGAATTTTCAGTTTTAAGTTTTTTAGCTATTTTGGCATATAACTTTATAAATTCTTTTATTTGACTTTTAGAAGCTTTAGTTCCATCTTTTTTATAAGTTTCTAAATCTTTAGTTTTCATATAACTTTCTCCAAAGTATAATTAATTTATTATTTCATTTTTAAATTATATATAATTAGTTTAGGTGTTGCAATTAATTACATTTTTAACTAAATGTTTCGGATATTTCAGATTATCATGTTCAATTCATAAAGTTTTATTAAATTAGTTGCATGTTTAGTGCAAAGTTGCCCAATGATTTTGTGCAAATTGGTCATATGATTTAGTGCAAAGTTGCCCAATGATTTTGTGCAAATTGGTCATATGGAAGTATGAATATTTTAATTTTAAAGATAATTTATGGATCCATATTTTTCAATAAATTACTAAATAAGTTGAATATTTCAAACGAAACTATTCAAAATAAAGTTAATATCTGATTAGAAAATAATATTTTCCTGTGTTTTGTTATTTAATGCTTTTTTAATAATGTTAAATTGTCATTTGAAGTTCTTATGCGTCGAACAATTCATTTGTAATGATATGGAGTATGTTATTGTCATTACTTGAAATTCCCTAAATTAAATGTTCTAAACCAATATTCTTTAAAAAGATGTCTAATTCAGTTCCCCATAGTCCATAATAATATCTGAATGCGAGTTTAATGTAAAAATTTCGTGAGGGACCTCCAAAATACCAGGAATCTTCATGTGAAAAATATTTTTCAATGTATTCTTCTTCACCATTGAAATAATCAATTCCAACGATTAAACTGTCAAATTCTTGATATTTGTTTATAAATGATAATACTTTGTTTGTTTCAACATTAATTTCTTCATTATATGGTAGAATTTCATCGATTGTGCACATTTTATCTGGATTTTTAAGATAAAATTTCTGTCTTTTTTTAAGAAATATTTCTGATGAATCATTTAGATTTTCTAAAAAATCTTTAGGTATAGCTTCTTTGTCAAAATTGGCTAATTTTTCTATTAATCCTTTATAATTATTTTTGATTCTTTTTTTATTATAAATAATAAATTTATGAGTATATTTTGATTCCATATTATTTGTTTTATAATATTTTTGTTTATAAATGTTTTTTAGCCATTATTTTGCTATGGAAAACATATATCTGATAGTAGATTAAATGTGGTCGGATTACTTTTTTATTTTTCTGAATAATGTTTAATTAAAGATTTGATTAATTATATTAAAATCATGATTCAAAATATATATTTAATGTGTTGAATAGATTGGATTAATTAATAATTTTACAATAGTTTGGTTTTTAATTGTGTAATGTTTCATTTATTTTAATTATGAAAACTGTCGGATATTTCAATAAATAAGAAATTTTGTTAAAGAATTTTTAGAGTGTTAAACCGTAAAATTAGTTATAATTTAAGTGTGTTGCTAAAAAAAGTTCTTATTTTAATGTTAATTAGCTAAAAAGAGTTCAAATAATGGAAGTATTTGGTTTCAAAATAATTTTTAATAGTTAAAGGTAATGGTTTTGCTGTTGAATAGGGTGTTTAAAAATAACAAAATTGAAAAAAGATTATCTGCTCTTTTTTCATTGAAAAGTTATTTCATATAAATTCAGCAGCAGTCCTGGTGATCTTCGATAACGTTTTGGCTAAATATTACAAAATCATATTTTGGAGGGTTAATAGCTATTCCAAGGAAAGTGTCATCATCCAAATAGGTTTCTAATATGTCTGTAGATGCTACGATTTCTGTTTCAAAAATAGCATCACTGTCTTCTTTTTTAAATATTTCAATTGCTTCTTTTACTTCTTCATCATCGGTATATAATGGTATGAAGTATTCGTCATCTTCCCCTACTATTAATGAAACGATTTCTTTTTCTTCACCGTCATTATGTGTTACAAGATAAAAATTATTGTCAAAGATTACATGGTCAATTTCATGTCCCAATTGATGCAATTCTTCATGGTTTTCTTCTGTTTCTTCAATGCTCATGTATTTTTCGATTAATTCTTTAAGGTTATTTTCTTTTATTTCCATTTAAAATCACCTATATATCTATAAATATGTTTAATTCATATATATAGAATTAAGGTTTTAACAATGTCAATTAGTTTAAAGGAAAAATTAGCTGAATTAATTTTTGAATATGATAAATTAAGGTTTCATATATGTCCAAAAATTGAAGATATGTATCTGCTCAGTTTTGGTTTTCTTGAATGTGAAGCATATAATTTGGATATTGAATTGGAAATGATTAAAAGATATATTGAGCTGTTTAATCAGGGGGAGGATTTATCTAAAATTGATGAAATGCTTGATAATGAATTTGAAGAATCAGTTGGCATGTTGGAAAAATATATGGGTGAACTGGATCTGGCTATTGAGCGAAAGGATACTCATTTTGAGTTGTCTGAAGATGATTTGGATAGTTTGAATAGTCTTTATTTGGATTTAATTTATAAATTGCATCCTTCTTTCAATCCTGTTCAAAGTATTTATGAAAAAGATTTGTTTGAAGAAATTGTGGAAGCTTTTGAAACTTATGATTTAACTTCCATGAGGTCTCTGGCTATTTTGATTCCTGAAGGCAAAACAATTTTTGAGGATGATGATGTTTTTATAAAATCAATCAGTCAGATCAATCAGGAAATTTATAATATTAAAAATAGTTATCCTTACAATAAAAAAAAGATTCTTGATGATGAAAAGCTATTTAAGGATTATAAGATTCAGTTATTGGATGTTGTAGCTAATGATTATTTGCTGATTGAAGAATACGGTAAAAAATTAGATGAATTAATTTAAATATATAATGAGTATTCATCCTCCTAAACACCACTAAAGGAGTAATAGCGAATACTCATTTTTAACCATCACCATTGTTCGTATTCGTAAAAAAATAAGATATATTAAAATACGAACATATATTATTTTTATTTTTTAGATATATAAACTTTTATAATCGATTTTAAAATGTTTGTTAATAAAATGTTATATACTAGTTAGTACAAATAGATTAGTATGTTTTCAAAAAAGCTTTTCTTATCATTACTTTTAATTGCTTTAATTATATCTGTTGGTTGTGTTAATGCAGTTGACAGTTCCAATTGGAAAACTGTAAAGGTAAATGATGTAGATTTTAAAATTCCTCCAAAATATCAGGGCGGAGAAATCAATACTGCCCGTACTAATTATCATTATAATGACCTGAACACATTTGGTATATTATGTGTTGATGATTATCTTCCAAGCAGTTACGGGTGCTGGTATAATTTCAAAGGCAAAAACCTGACTATAGGTTCACATGATGTGGCATACTTCCATGAGTATAATAACTTTGCAAAACATAATGTGTCCCATGCTTATTTTTCATCAGGAGATTCGATATACTGTATATCATGGGGCAGCGGAGAAATGACTGATGAAATGGAAGAAATCATAATCAACACTCCTGATTCTTCCTATGACACAGCTACATTTTACGGAATATTAAATGAAGCAAAACAGGACTATGAAAAGGAAATGGTAAAGGAATATTCATATTATGCTCCGGCACCAAGTAAAGAAAGAAATAATTATTTTATATTCTGGAGATATTGAAAAGGTGATTAAATGAAAGAATGTCCAAAATGCGGCAGTAAATATGGAGATAATAACAGCAATTATTGTATTGACTGCGGATCAAGACTTTTTGATTTGAATTCTTCAAAAAAACCCACATCAAATATAGGCAAACATAAAAAAAGAGGACAATATAAAACTGGAGATTATGCAAGGGATTTAAGAATAGCTGAAGAATTATATAAAATATATGATAAAAACAGTGTTGCAAGACTGGATAATGTTAACGGACATTTGCTTGCAGCACAAACAAGGAAAATGGATATTCTCATCGAACAGAATAACAGGATTATTAGTTTATTAGAAAAAATAACTAATAAACCTTAAAATTCTGATTCTATTGATTTAATTAGGTTATAAATAATTTTATTTGTACTTACATCAACACCGTACTTTTCACCTAATCTGATAACAGTTCCATTTAATGTATCAATTTCAGTTTTTATTTTCTTTTGAATGTCCTGATATGTAGAGGAGTAATGGTTATAGGTATCCGGAACTAATTTTGAGTAGAACAGTTTTCGGTATTCGTCCGCTGAATCCCATAATGTGGAATATTCGCTTTTTTTGATAACTGCAAATATCTCATCTATAATGCTGTCCATAATATTTTTGGAGTATTCATTTTCAGTTAATTTACCATATGTACAGTTAAGAATTACTCCCAATGGATTTAGAGCACAGTTATAAAGCATTTTAGCCCATAAATATTTGTCGATTTCTGTGGTTGTTTCACATTTGATTCCTGATGCACTAATCATTTGAGCTATTTTTTCCAGGCACTCAGGATCTGCATTTTGAAGTGATCCCAAAAGTATAGGTTCTGTGTATACAGTTATTTCACTGATATGTCTTTGAGGCCGTGAAAACCCGGTAATTACTCTTGCACAGTATACTTCATCTTCGGAAAAGTATCTTAAAAAAGGCTCATCATTGGCAAATCCGTTTTGGAATATGATTATTTTACAGTTGTCCTTTAATATTTCTTTATTTTCGGCTAATTTTCTGCTTATATCATCATTAGCTACTGTTTTACTACATATAAATACATAATCAAAAGTTTTTTCAGGAATATCTTTATAATCCTCATATACTTGATATTCATCTGGTGTAAAAGAGTAATGCTGGAATAATCCTGTCCTTTCAAGTCCGTTTTCTTTGATTGCAGCAGCTGTTTTTCCTGTTGCATAAAATGACACATCTGCTTTTTGTGAAAGCATAGATGCACCTAATCCTAATCCTACTGCACCTGATCCGTTAATTAAAATATTCATTTTATTATTTCCTTTTGTTGTTAGTGATATTTTGTTTTTGATTTTATAAAATAATTTTGTATACAATAAATTTTTACAGTTGAAACGTATGTCTACAATATATTTTTTTCAAGTGTAATTTTTCATGAATAATTTTATATGGACCGTTAAAAATTATAATGATTTGGCTGAAATTATCTGTAAACAGGTTTTTACTTATGAAGAATTTGATTTAAAAGCACTTATTCTATTGTTATGACTTTAAACATACTGATTTCATTAAAAAAACGTGAATAATTTTTTACCCTTTTTCTGTTTTTTAAGTAAATTTTTAATATTATAATAAACATAATATCTTTTAATCACTATTTATTAGTGGAGGTTAAAAAATGAACAAAATAAAATATATTATTTTACTATTCATTTTGCTCTTATTGATTATTCCAACAATAGTTGCTGTAGATGATAGCATAAAAGCTGATTCTACAATTATTGTTAATGCAAGTAATATTACTGTAGGAGATATTGAAAAGATAACTGTACATGTTAATGAAGACGCAACTGGAGTTATTAACATAACTGTTGACGGCAAAAATTATTCCGCCCCTATTGACAAGGGAATAGCTACTTTTAAGATAGATAATTTGGCTAGTGGTTCTTATGATGTTTTAGCCAGTTATGACGGAGATGAAAACTATCTGCCAGGTACAAACACCTCCAGTTTTAATGTAGAAAAACCTGGGGCTTCTGCATCTGTTCCTGTTAAAGCTAATGAAAAAACCAAGGCAAACTCTACAATTATTGTTAATGCAAACAATATTGCTATGGGAGACAGCGAAAAGATAACTGTACGGGTTAATGAAGATGCAACTGGAAGTGTAACTATAACTGTTGACGGCAAAACATATTCCGCTCCTATTGATAAAGGATTAACTACTTTTAAGATAGATAATTTGGCTAGTGGTTCTTATGATGTTTTAGCCAGTTATGACGGAGATGAAAACTATCTGCCAGGTACAAACACTTCAAGTTTTAGTGTGGGAAAACATAATGCGCCGATTTCCGTTTCTGCTAAGGATGTAAAAGAAGGTGAAAATGCAGTTGTTCATGTTATTTTACCTGCTGGTGCTACCGGTTCTGTAAAGGTTACTGTTTATGATAAAAGTTATACTAATCAGTTGATTGACGGAAAAACTACTGTCACTGTTCCTGATTTAGCGAAAGGATCATATATCGTTAATGTTAATTACAGTGGTGATGACAATTATTTGGCTAATTCAACACAGGTGCCTTTAAGTGTAGGTAAAAAAGCAGTAGAACCGCCAGCTATTGAAAACAATACTGATGAAAACTTAAATGATATTGGAATTGATGCTTCTACAGGCCTTCCAATAGCTATATTGGCAATAGCATTGATTATAATTGTTGCTGTTGTTATTGTAAAAAGAAAATAAGTATTTACTTATTTTCTTTATTTTTTTTAAATTAATAATCTATATTAATCTATCAGAAATAAAACTGTATATTGAAGAGAGTATTTTAATCGGAGAATAATATGGATACATCTTTAATTTCAATCATCATAATAGCTATTGCTCTGGCAATGGATGCATTTAGTGTTTCCCTGACAAAGGGATTCACACAAAAAAACCTGACAAAATCACAGATTTTATATTATGGACTATTTTTTGGTTTTTTCCAGTTTATAATGCCTGTAATAGGATACATTTGCGGTACAACAATCAGTTCATTTGTATCAACTGTAGCTCCATGGATTGCATTTTTCCTGCTTTTGGCTATCGGATTAAACATGATTCGTGAAAGCTTAGACAGTGATGATGAATATATTATGGATACTTTTAGCTTTAAGGAATTGACTTTGCTGGCTGTTGCAACAAGTATTGATGCATTTGCTGTTGGAATTACATTTGCATTACTGAATATGTCCCTGTTGCTTCCATGTACAATAATAGGAATTGTAGCATTTATATTCAGTATTTCCGGTATTTTCATTGGAAAAAAACTTGGAAATTATTTCGGAGACAAATTTGAAATTCTTGGTGGTGCTGTCCTGATTTTAATAGGCATTAAAATTTTACTAGGATATTAATATATCTTAAATTAATTTTTTCTTTTATATTTTCAATACTTGCTTTTCAATTCAATTAAATAATGCATCAATTAATTAAACAAATCAGTTTAATTAAAAAATACTAATTTTTATTTACTTTAATGATATATATACTCAATAAAGGTGAGATATTATGAAAAAAACACATGCTATTCTGGTTGCAGTTATATTTTTAATTTCAGTTTCAGCTGTTTTTGCAGCTGATTCATCTAAAGAAATCTTTTTAGGAGGAGTTAAATTTAATGTTCCGTCAAATGGGGAGTTTACTCCAGATAATACAGGTTACCATACCGACAAATTTGGCATTGATCTGATTCAGGATAACTCATTGCCTGATGAGCAAAATACAATTAAAAATTCAAGCCTCACTAAAATGACTCTGTACCACCGTGATGTTTTAGCTATCTATTCAAAATCTTCGGATGATTTTAATGTTTTTTATTTCTCTGCAGGTGATAAACTTTTTAAAGCAAGCTGTAAAGAAGACAGTGATATTAAGAAACTTCAGGATATAGTTAAAAATTCACCAAATTCAACACTTACCACTGAGGAATTCTATGCCAGATTAGGTACAAATCCTTATTCTGATACCTTTAATGAACTGGATACGAATCATGACGGAAAACTTAGTATTGATGAATTTGAAGAATTAACTGAATATATAATGGAGGATTCATTTTGGGACGGTTATTCTCCGGAAGAAGTAATCATTTCTGAATTTGAAAGTCTTGATTCAAACCGTGACGGATTTTTATCTTACGATGAATTTTCAGATAGATTTGGATTCATTTAGTTTTAAAAAATTGGTTCTGCCGGCTATACAACAATTATTGATGCATTTGCATTATTGAATGCATCTTTGTTGTTTTATGTTCAATTAATAGGATTGCAGAATTTATATTTCCTATTGCAGGAGTTCACGGAAAAACTTGGAAATTATTTCAAAGACAAATTTTAATTTCATACATTTATTATTTTTTTAAATTTTTAAGAAAGCTTTAATTATTTTAATAAAAAGTCTATTGTATCCAATTAAATCAATTGTTATTTTGATTAAAATAAAATTATGTGTTTTTAAAAAAATCTATTGTAGAAAAAAATTATTTGGAATTTTTGATAATGGCCACACATAACGGCTGGCCTGCATTAAACACATCATAATCAAGAATTTCAAGATCATGATTTTTTAAAAAACACAAATATTCATTTTTGGACCATTCATTACTTTCAAAAATAAATAATTTTAATGTTTTAAGCATCAGACGCTGAAAAGTATTTCCTTTTACATAAGTAGGAAGTATTAAAATTCCATTATCCTTAACAACTCGTGTAAGTTCACTTATAGCTGTTTCAGGTTTATCCAATAAGTGCAACACATTGGCAGCCAGCGCCACATCAAAATAATTGTCTTCATAATTTATATTATTTAAATCTCCAACAGAAACTTCAACATTGTTTAAGTTTTTAGTTTTGTTTTTAGCTTTTTTAACCATTTCTTCAGAATAGTCAAAGGCAATTATTTCCCCTAAATTTGGTGATAATAAACAGGTAAAAGCACCAGTTCCACAGGCTGCCTCTATTAATCTGTCATCTTTTCCTGTGTATTTTAAAATAAAATTAAACATCTCGTTATTGTTTATTTTATTGCCTATAATTTTATCATAAACTGACGCATATCTGTTCCAGAAAGATTTGTTGTTCATAGTATGTTTTATTTATTTAATTAAACAGTTATAAACTTTTACTTTTTTTAACATTGAATTAATTATATTATACAAAAATATTTATATTATTGTTAAAGTTATATAATATATTAATTATGGTGGAGTTGGTAAAATGAAATACCAGTGCCAGATATGCGGTTATATTCATGATGAAGAAAAAGAAGGCAAATCCTTTAAAGAACTTGAAAAATGTCCTGATTGCAAATCAGATGTTTCTAATTTTGAAATAATGAAAAAAGATATGGCCTATAAGACATATGAATGTGAAGTTTGTCATTATGTTTATGATGAAGAAAAAGAGGGTCAGGTACTTGTTAAACTTGGAAAATGCCCGGTATGCGGTTCGCCGCTATCAAAATTCAAAGCAATCCAAAAAACAGAATATAGAATATATCAGTGTAGGATTTGTAATTATATTCATGATGAAAAAACTGAAAAAATACCATTAAAAGACCTTAAAGAATGTCCGGATTGCGGATCAGATATATCTAACTTTGAACCAGCTGAAACAAATGAAAACAATTGGTTAATTTCATTTCCGAAACAGTACATCAGAAATGATGAATCAGTAAGACATATGGACACCATTTATAAGTTATGCGATTCCGGAAAACCCATTACAGCACCAATGGCTACAGAATTGCCAATGCCTGATTGGGATGATATTCTTATTTTAGGAAACCAGTTAAATCCTATGCCTTTAGAAGAAGATGCAGAAGTGTCAGCTACTACGGTAATTGGTAAAAATGCTGAAAAACCTTTAGTTATTGAAAATCCTGTATATGTATCCCACATGTCTTACGGGGCCTTGTCTAAGGAAAGTAAAATTGCTTTGGCTAAAGGAAGCTTTAAGGCTAAAACAGCAATGTGTAGTGGAGAGGGAGGAATACTGCCGGAAGTTAAAAATGAGGCATACAAATACATTTTTGAATATGTTCCGAACAAGTATTCAGTAACTGATGAAAACTTAAAAACTTCAGATGCAATTGAAATTAAAATAGGTCAGGCAACAAAACCTGGAATGGGTGGATTATTGCCTGGTGATAAAGTAACGCCTGAAATAGCCAAAGTAAGAGGTAAAAAAGCAGGTGAAGACATAATATCCCCATCAAGATTCCCGAATATTAATTCTAAGAAAGATTTAAAAGATCTGGTAGATGAATTAAGATTAAAATCTGAAGGCCGTCCGATAGGTATTAAAATAGCTGCAGGATATATTGAAAATGATTTGGAATTTATTAGTTATGCCAAACCTGATTTCATTACAGTTGACGGAAGAGGGGGAGCTACTGGAGCCAGCCCATTATTAGTTAGGGATTCAACAAGTATTCCAACAATATTTGCATTACACAGAGCCAGAAAATATCTGGATGAACATGATTTGGATATTGATCTGGTAATTACTGGTGGTTTAAGAGTTTCCAGTGACTTTGCAAAAGCATTAGCTATGGGAGCAGATGCAATAGCTATAGCTTCAGCCAGTTTAATTGCAGTGGCATGTCAGCAGTACAGATTATGTGATAAAGGGCAATGTCCTGTGGGAGTTGCAACACAGGATAAAGAACTGCGTTCCAGATTAAAAACAGATATTGGAGCAAAAAGATTAACCAATTATCTTAATGCAAGTCTTGAAGAAATTAAAACTTTTGCAAGAATAACAGGACACAGTGATATTCATGATTTGAATGTTTCAAATTTAGCTACATTCAATAGTGAAATATCTGATTATACAAATATTAAACATGTTTAGAGGTTATCAGTTTAAAAACCTCATTTCTGTTTATTAAAAAACGTCTGGCGATAATTGCATTGCTTAAAATGTCGCAGAGCTTTCTTTTTTTACACAGTTTATATATTATTTTTTAATAATTTTTACTATATTCTCTTATTTTTAAATATCTGAAAACACGTTTATTAATGATAAAATACATATTATTTTATATTAAAGAGTTAAGGTGGAAAAAATGCCTAATAAAAATAAAATTGGAGAAAAAATCAAAACTTTAATGGAAGTTAGAAATGTATCACTTGACGAACTAGCTAATGACAGTGATGTTAACATTGAATTAGTTGAAAAAATATTAAACGGGGAAATTATACCATCTCTTACTCCTTTAACAAAAATAGCTAGAGTACTTGGCGTTAGAATAGGTACTTTTATTGATGATGATGAACAGACAGGACCATTAGTAGTTAGAAAAGGAAAAAGTGACAAAGTAGTATACTTCTCAGGTGATGAAAACAAAACCGAGAACAGTAACCTGGAGTTCTACTCATTGGCTGCCGGAAAAAGTGACAGAAACATGGAACCATTTATCATTGACTTTAAAGTGGATGCTGAAGAAAGCCATGAACTTAGCTCTCACGAAGGTGAAGAATTCCTTTATGTTCTTGAAGGAACAATTGAAGTTATTTATGGTCAAAATAACTATGTTTTAGAAACTGGTGACAGTATTTACTATGATTCAATTGTATCACATCATGTACACAGTTCAAATGATGAAACAGCAAAGATTTTAGCTGTAATATACACACCGGTCGATTAAATTTAATTTCAGGAGTTAAAAAAATGTTATTCAGTGAAGATACACTAGCAGATTTTTTTGAAAAACAAGTAGAAAGACTTCCGGACCATGAATTTTTAATTTATCCTGATAGAAACTTGAGATTCACATATTCCGAATTTAATGAAAGGGCTAATAATTTAGCTAAAGGATTATTATCTATTGGTGTTGGAAAAGGGGATCATGTAGGAATATGGGCTAAAAATGTTCCTGAATGGTTGACTTTCATGTTTGCAACAGCTAAAATAGGAGCTGTTTTGGTAACTGTAAATACCGCTTATAAAAGTCATGAACTGGAGTATATTCTTAAACAGTCAGATATGAAAGCTTTAGCATTAACTGACAGATTCAGAGACAATAATTATATTGATATTATTTATGATTTGGTGCCTGAACTTAAAACATGTCAGAGAGGAAAGTTAACTTCAGAAAAATTTCCATGTTTAAAACATGTTATTCATGTAGGTCAGGACAAGCATAGGGGAATGTATAACACTAACGAATTATTATTGTTAGGTCAAAATCAGGATGATGTAATCCTAAAAGAAATCAAAAAAGAATTTGACAATAATGATGTAGTAAACATGCAGTATACCAGCGGTACAGAAGGTTTCCCAAAAGGAGTAATGCTTACCAGCAGAAACATCTTAAATGACGGATATTACATCGGGGAAAATATGAACTTCTCTGAAGAGGACAGATTATGTATTCAGGTACCTTTATTCCATTGTTTCGGTTCAGTTTTAGGAGTCATGGCAGTAATCACACATGGTTCAACTATTGTAATGCTTGAGGAATTTGATCCGCTTTTAGCTCTTTCAGCTATTCAAAAGGAAAAATGTACTGCAATTCACGGTGTTCCGACAATGTTTATTGCAAAATTGACACATCCTATGTTTGATATGTTTGACATGTCATCACTTAGAACAGGAATCATGGCGGGATCAACATGTCCTGTTGAAACCATGAAAGAAGTAATAGACAAAATGAACATGACCGAAATCACCAGTGTATACGGTCTAACAGAAGCATCTCCTGGAATGACACAAACAAATGCAGCAGATACATTTGAGAAAAAAGTAAACACTGTAGGAACTCCTTTCCCGAATGTTGAAGTTAAGCTTATAGATCCGGATACTGGTGAAGATATAACTGAAGTAGGTAAAAAAGGAGAAATAGTCTGCAGAGGATTTAATGTAATGAAAGGATATTATAAAAATCCTGAAAAAACAAAAGAAGTCATTGAAGATGACGGATTTTTACACTCCGGAGACTTGGCTACCATTGATGAAGACGGATACTATTCTATTGTCGGAAGAATTAAAGATATGATTATCCGTGGAGGAGAAAACATCTACCCACGTGAAATCGAAGAGTTCATATATACAATAGACGGAGTTCAGGACGTTCAGGTAGCAGGAATACCTGATGAAAAATACGGTGAAATCGTAGGAGCGTTCATAATAAAAGAAGAAGGCTCAGATTTAACTGAAGAAGATGTAAGGGACTATGCAATAAGTAAAATAGCCAGATATAAAGTTCCAAAACATGTATTCTTTGTTGATGAATTCCCATTGACAACAAGCGGAAAAATCCAAAAATACAAACTGGGAGACATAGGTCTGGAATTACTTAAAAAACGTGAAAATTAAAAAATATAAAAATTAGAAAAAAACTGCTTAAGTTTCGATGAATGAATTGATTTTTCATGTGTTAACAGAATATTATAGGTAAGTTAATACAATTAAAATCATATGATTTCAAAGAAACTTTTAATATCTTTACTTTTTATTAGTTTAATAGTTTCAATTAATTGTATAAATGCACTAAACAGTTCTGATTGGAAAACAGTGAAAATATAATGTTGATTTTATAATTACCTCCTAAAATATCAGGAGAGTAAACTTAATAGAGATACATATATGAAATAATATTTTTACATTTGGGTATCAGATGTGTTGATAGTGATATTTCATATGAAGATATGATAATTAGAGAGAAATAAGTTTTATAATCATTTTATTATTACTTTTCTTGGATACTTTAAGTATTTTTGAATAAAATAACCGAATACTAAGTTTATTAGAAAAAATAATTAATAAACTTTAAAATTCTGATTTGAGCCATAAATTTGGAATTACTTAAAAAATATGGATATTAATTAAAAAATGTGATAAAATTGAAAATTCTAGTTTTATTTAATTTAAAATTCAAAAAAGATATTTTAAAACTTAAAAGAATCTTAAACTACAATGCATTTAAACAAATAAGTGAAAAAACATATATTGGAAATTTGGATAATAATGAAATACTTGTTTTAAAAGAAAAAATATCTAAAATACCTGATGAAAACGGGTTTATAATTATAATTCCAATATGTGGTGCATGTTATAATAAAATCACATATTTTGGAAAAGAAATAACTCTAGAAGAAGAAAAATATAAGATATTATGAAATTGATAATTGATGGCTACAATAAAACACTAAGAAAAAAAGACAATCAAATAGTAGTCATGGAAAAAGACAATGAGATATATAGAATTTCTGCAAACAAAGTATCAGATATAACTATAATGGCTAAAGGCCATATAACATTCGATGCATTAAATCTGATGGCAAAAAACAATATTAAATTAATTAGTATCAACTACTTTGGTCAAATCAACTATATTTTAGAGTCTCCAAATCAGAACAATATTGTTTTAAAAAAATTACAATATCAAGCTAGTGAAAATCATAAAGGACTTTTAATTTCAAAAGAATTTATAACATCTAAAATGAAAAACCAAAAATCAACAATTAAAACATTAAATAAAAATAAAAAAATCAAAGAAGTTAAAATAATTGAAAATAAAATTAAACAAAACATAAAAGATTTCAAAAACTTTAAAATAACTCTAAATGACAATATATTCACATCTAAAAATAAAATAATGGGATTTGAAGGAATAGCTTCTGTTAATTACTGGGAAGCAGTAAGTTTGCTGCTGCCTGATGAAATCAATTTCAAAAAAAGAAATCAAAAACCAGAAAATGATGTTGTAAATTCTATGCTAAATTATGGATATGCAATACTTGCTTCAGAAATTGCAAAAAATATTGTAACATTAGGGCTTGATCCATACTGCGGATTATTGCATGCAGATTTAAAAAGAAGACAAAGCTTAATTTTTGATTTAATAGAAGAATTTAGACAACAAATCGTTGATAAAACAGTGTTCAAATTAATAAACACCAACCAAATCAACGAAACAAACATTGATAAAAGAAACAATTCATTAAAATTAGAATCAAGAAAATTATTAGCCGGCGAAATAATGGCCAAAATTCATAGTGATTTGACTTTTGAAAATGAAAAAGTAACTTATGCTAAAATCATTGAAAATCAAACAAAAAAATTAGTAAAATCATTACTTAATAATACGGAATATAATGGGTTTTATTTAAACTGGTAAATAATTTTAGGAAAACCCCCTTATTTTTGTAATACTTTTATACTTTCCTAATAATACTTTTCAAAAAAGAATTAACACGTGTTTAAATAGTATAAAAAAGAAAATAAAAATAAGTATGTTTGCTTCAAAAAGATGCAATTAAACTTTGACTTAAAAGAACAATTCCAAATAGAAAAAAAAGTAGTCATTGGAAAATGACAAGAACAGAAAAAAAATCAACTTAGACGCACTAGCATATAATTTAATCAGATTATACAATTTAAAACAAGAAAAATTAAAAATACAACTGGAAGATTTAAAAGATTTCTATGAAAGAACATCCATTAAAAACCAATTAAAACTTGATATAACAATATTTTAAAAAAATCAACAAAAACACAAAATCAATTTTGGCAGACACCCTAAAAAAATATAAAAATTAGTACTTAATAGTACTAATTACCATGTACGAGAGTTTAATTCTCTGAATTGTGCTGATGTAGATACATGGGAATTAAGACCACCATCTACATTAACAATTTGACCAGTAACATATTCGCTTTCATCAGATGCGAGATATACACACATGTGCCCAATATCTTCTGGACCACCATAACGATTAACCATGATATTGTTTAAGAAAATATTTCTTAAAACTTCAGGTACATTTGCTTCATTTTCGGGAGTTACTATTAATCCAGGACGTACACAGTTACAACGGATATTGTCTTTACCATATTGGAGTGCGGTGTATTGTGTAAACATATCAACACCAGATTTTGCACAAGCATACGCAGTAGAACCTAAATCTCCACCACATGATGCCATTGATCCAATATTTATAATAGATCCACCATTTTCATTTTTTTGCAAGTAAGGAATCACACATTTGGTAGCATAGAATGTACCACGTAAATCACTTTCAAAAATAGCATCCCACATGTCTATTGTTAATTCATCAATGTTTCCATCTTTTAGAGCTACATTAGCAGCATTATTTACCAAAATGTCTATTTTTCCATATTTTTCTGCAGTATCATCAATTAATTTTTCAATACTATTTGTGTTGGTAATATCAAAGAAGTGGTAAGAAGATTCACCTCCTTCTTTTGTAATATTATCAACAACTGCTTGTCCTTTTTCTTCTCTACGTCCACAAATAACTACTTTAGCACCTTCTGCAGCATATAATTTAGCAATACCGATTCCAATACCACTTGTAGAACCAGTAACGATAGCTATTTTATCTTTTAATCTATCCATGAACATTTCCTCCTTAAAATAAAGTGTAAATAAAACACTACATAATTATTTATTATTATGTATTATATTAATTAATCGATTTGTTGGTTGTTGGCTTTTTGTTTATTAGATTAAATTTTGTAAATAAAGAAATGCAAAATATCTTACGGTTGATGAATGGATTTATTTCTAAAATCATTTAGTTAAATATAAACAATAATAACAATAAAATTTTATTCAATGACTTAAATGATTGAAGTTGATATTTTTTTAATAGAATTTAAATTATGTTAAGTGATAGAAGCAAAAAATCGTTAATGTAATGATTGAAAAAACAGATGCAAAAATTTTATACTGGAATTTGTCTTGGTGAACTTGTTGATGTTGGAATTTCCATCTGGAAATTTGTCTGAAAAATTTGTTCTTCATTAATTAACAGGTATGGTTAGTTTATAGAAGCAATTAATTCATTTGATAAAGCATTGGAATTGAATCCTAAAGATAAAAATGCAATATATTTTAAGGCAGAAGCTTACTTCGCACTTAAAAATTATAAAAAAGCTTTAACGGCATGTGATGATTATTTAAGAATCACTTCAGTCAATGTTTTTGATTCAAATGTTTATTCACTTAAGACAAAAATTTTAATGATTTCAGATAACTTTGAAGAAGCATTGGCAGTTATTGATGAAGGTTTGAAAATTCATCCTGATGATGATTCCATTTATGCAACAAAAGCTATGATTTTACTGAGGCACATAAATATGATGAAGGTATTAAATGTGTCAATAAAGCTTTAGAGTTAAATCCTAATAATATTATTGCATTAAAGTTAAGAAATAGTGTTTTGATGAATTTTAAAGTAAAATTATTAATTGATGGAATTTGGGGAACATATTAAATTTCAATTTTAATTATATCATAAGTTAAATATGGAATTTTTCTATTTCCACATCCGTCTTTTAATATTAATAAAGTATTTGCAGCTAATTTATGTACTTGTGGTAGTGTTATAATCATTTTATAGTTTTAAGTAATTATAATCTCATATAAAATTAATGAATTTTTTAAATTTTCATTTAAAATATGACATATGAGTAGTATAATTTTTCATATCTTAATAATATAATTGACAACATAAAATTATCAAAATGTATGTTTGCTTCAAAAAGATGCAATTAAACTTTGACGTAACAATCCTGACTCATTAAACTCAAAAACATTCTTCTCAACACACATCAACTATCACTTAATAAATATATATGAAATTTATTAAATAATAATGATGTCTATTTAGGATTAATATAAAAGTATAAATAATATAAAAAAAGTAGGTTTTAGTCTTCAGCAAATAGTTTTTCTTCATCAAATTCTTTAGGATCTTCAAGAGTACCAAAAATATCAGTCAAAAGATGTACATACATACACCATTCCTTCCATTCAGCAAAAGCTTTAGGACTAGTCTTATACATCCCTCTCATATGCTCCATCTTTTCTTCTTCGGTATCAAACAGATCTATGGTTGCCGTATGATCTGTATTAAATTGTCCATAACCAACACGACGACTTGCATCAAGACCATTAACTTCAAAGTACCTCATGAAACAACACTCCTTTTAATATAAAAATTTGATTTCAAAATCATAATCTGATAATTTATTTTCATATAATTTTTGTATGTTTGCTTCAAAAAGATGCAATTAAACTTTGACACTTCAACATCACAACATAATTTAACAAAACAGATAGCATCTTCTTTTAAACAAAATTCAAGAAAATATGATCCTTCAAATTCAACTATATCTTCAAAAAAGGTATAATTATCTAAAAGCCATTTTTTATAATCCATAATTATCACCAATGTTAATAGTTATAATAAAAAAGATAAAAAAATGTAAAGGTTTAATCTTTTGCAAATAGTTTTTCTTCATCAAATTCTTTAGGATCTTCAAGAGTACCAAAAATATCAGTCAAAAGATGTACATACATACACCATTCCTTCCATTCAGCAAAAGCTTTAGGACTAGTCTTATACATCCCTCTCATATGCTCCATCTTTTCCTCCTCAGTTTCAAGGATTCTTATGTAAGCACTATGATCAGTGTTAAATGTCCCGTAACCAACACGACGACCCGCATCAAGACCATTAACTTCAAAGTATCTCATGAAACAACACTCCTTCTAATATAAAAATTCAATTTCAAAACCATAATCTGATAATTCATCTTCATATAATTTTTTATATTTATTTTTATGTTCATTAACATATTTATCTCTTTCTTTAAAATATTTTAACTCTTCAGAAGTATATTCCTTAACAGGTTTACCCTCATACAAAGTAGGCGGAGGAACCATACCTGTATCAGTAGAAAAATGCTCTTTCATTTTATCTTCAATCTTTACACCAAGTTCATAGATTTCTTTATATTTGTCTTTATTTTGTGAAGATTTATTGTTTTTAAGAATAAAAGTACCTTCTTCATTTGTTACTAAACCATATTTTATTTCTAATGAAGTAAAATAAGCTAAATCATCAGAAGAAGGTAATGGGGGGTTTGATTTTGGATGATTATGAATTAAATATAAAATACCTTTATCTTCCTTTGCAATTTCTAAAAAAGTAGTAGATAAAGCTACTTCTTTATTCGCCCCATTTGAAAAAATCCCTGATACAGTTCCTTTATTTGTTATTGCCCAACCATGCTCAATGTATGTTTGCTTCAAAAAGATGCAATTAAAATTTGACTTTTTTAAGAGGAAGAATCTATGGTTTATAAAAGAAAATATAAAGTTAATAAAAATGAATTAAAAAAATATTTTCAAGATTTAACAGAACTGGAAGATTGGATACCCTATAAAATTCGAATGGAGTTACCTAAAGGTTATTCTTTAAAGTTAGGAAAAAATGCTACCAATAAAGATTTATTGAGTAAACGATTATTGGAACATAAAATTGAAAATTCTAGAAGTACAATGAATGGTCACAAATTAATGGATTATGAAATTGACATATTTATTAGAAAATACCCTTATTTCACATCATTATTTGATAAATTATAATTATTTGATTTAAAAGGATTAATAATATTATATATTGAATGAATAATATGCATGTTTGCTTCAAAAATATGGAATTAAAATTTGACTATATAAAGATGTGAAAATCAATGAAAGTAAGAGCTTTAAAAAGTGATGACAAATTTTTATAGAATATGCCTCAAGAGTTGATGGATGAATTAATAAATCTTAGAGAACCAATTCCAATGAGGATTAGGGTAATGGTTATGGATTATTGTCCTAATTTTAATAGAAAAAGATCGGATGTGATTGGGGAAGATGAAAAATTAATTAAAGATATTAGGCAAGAAAGAGTTGTAGCTAGATCCCTTGAAGGAGTTAAAGCCAGAGAATATCATAATAATCTTGCTTTAGAGTTCATTGAAAAACATCCTCAGTTTGCACCAATTATTAAAGAAATTAAATATATTGATATTTAGCTGTTTTAAACTATGTTTGCTTCAAAGATGCAATTAAAATTGGAATTGATCAGCACATTAATGAAAGAAAAGTTAACAATTAATTGAAAAGATTTCTTAGTTGATGATAATCTCATAGATTAATTGAAAGAGGGAAGACTCTTATATTATGATAAGTGTGCCATAGACAATACCTGACTGAACAGTAAATAAAAGTTTGGAATTGACTTTTGATTCAACAAATAAATGTTATAATCTCAAGACAAATGCAAACCAAAGTTTTAACATGCTTTTCTTAAAAGTTATTGTTTATTTTGTATCTTTATTTCGAAAATATTTAATTAAAAGTTAACTCCATGTTTTTTCACTTTCCTTTAAAAAATAGTCTTTATTCTGTTGAATTAAAATATTTAAAGATAATCCATTCATCATCAAACAAAGTAATGTTATTACATTTTCTTCCATACAATCTTTTTTAAAGTAGTTTAAAATAAAAATAAAAAAATAATAATATAATAAAAAAATAAATTATATTATGATATACAATATTGCTGTTTTTGGCTCATGTGCAAGTAGAGATAATTTTTACAGTGGCATAAATCCAGATTATAAAAAATATTTTAATTGCTCTATTTCATCACAAAGAGGTTCAATAATAAGTCTTATGCAAGAACCAGTATCCTTTAAAAATCAGGATATCCAAATATTGCCAGAAAATAGGGTGAATAAAGCAGGAACACAATTTATTAATCAAGATTTAACTAAGAACTTTTTAGCAGAAGTAAAAAAGTTTAAACCAGATTATATTTTAATTGATAATTATTTTGAAGTGATTTTTGGTATAATAAAATATGAAAACTGTTTTATTACAAATAATTACTGGGATTTGCCAAAAACAAAATTTCATACTGAAATTAAGCCATACACAAAAATCAACATGTATAATGATCCAAACACTTATCTAAAATTATACAAAGAAAATATGGGCTTATTTTTAGATTATATTCAAAAAGAATCACCAAATTCACAAATAATTTTAAATCCCGTTCGATTAGGTTATAAAATACTTAAAGATGATAATAAGATAGAAGTAAATAAAAATTTTAAATCCAATGCAAAAAACACCAATAAACTTTTAAAAAAAGTAGATAATATATTAAAAAAGCAAAAAGATGTAATCACCCTTAAAATTAAAAAAGAAAGAATACTGGATGAAAATCATGAATGGGGTTTAGGACAAGTACATTATACTCAACCATACTATTTAAACATTTTAAATCAATTAAAACAAATCTCAAAAAATGACAAATCATTATTATCAAAAATTTATGAATTATTTTAAGATGTAACAGTTGCAGGTAAAGTTTTAGAAAAAATATTATGTTTCAGCTAGAATGAGATAATATTATGAAGTTATTCCAATGAAAGGGGAAAAAATAATTTTCTGAAAATAATCGCCATTACTGTAATGTGCTGCTGATTTATCATACTCAAAAATGGCAATTTTCCGTTAAGATATGCCTAAACTATTTATTAAATCATATGTAACTATAATATATGAAAGTAGATTTTAGTCTGGCCATATTAGATTTTCATTCTTTTAATGATTTGTTTTGCAGTATTTTTAGAAATAGGCATTAAATATATATTTTTTGCATGTTTTATATTTGCATTTATTGTTAATGGAAGAGATTATAAAAATGAGACTTCAAAAAAAGAGTTTATTATTGGAAACTCTGTTTCTTCCGTAGTTGGAGCAGCAATACTTTTTGCCATAATATTTGGTGCAAGCGGATTTTTATTGGATACTCTTCATGATGCCAAATTCAATGAGGAAATAGATGAAATCGGATATCACAATAACACAGTTACTGTTGATGAATTTACACAGTTCGGTCCTGATTTTTCCAAAGCTTACTGGATCGTTGGAGATGACGGAAGAAAATATACCATAAGCGAAGGGATGTATAATAAATTAAATGCAGAATATAATAATTCAGTTGCAGGTCATAAACTAAACATATTTTTCAATGTTAAAAAAACAGCCAGAAGAGGTCATATCAATTATATGGCAGATAACATAACAACTGATAGCGGAATAATAATTAAATAAAATGATAATTAAAAAAGAGTTAAGGATTCAATAGCTAAGTTATAGCCGGATTGAACATTATTGAGTTTGAACTTAGGTAATTTTTTAATCATATGGACTGTCTGAAGGTCATTGTTTGTATCTACAGTTGTTTCAAAGCCCATTTTTTTCCAAAAGTTTAATCCCCCATTTAAATTTTTATGGGTGTGGAGATAAATTTCTTTATAGCTGTTTAGATAGCTAAAGGATTCTACTAGTTTGAACAGTTTTGTTGCAAGACCCAGTCTTCTGTATTTTTCATCAACATATAATCTCCAAATGCTTGCAGTATCTTCTTTATTATATAATCCTTCAAATTCTTTGAATTTTTTGTCATAGCCTCTTACAGCTATTGTAGCTATTATTTCATCATTTTCAGAATTTTTTGCTAGGAACAAATTATTTTTTCTAGGATTTATGTAGTATTCATTTAGATTAATTATGTCTTTATGATATTCCGGCACATATCCGTATCCGTATTCTTTTTTAATCTGCTTAAATAAAAACTTCTGAGTTCTGGTTTTTTCACAAATATTGTCGGACAGTTGAATAATTTTAAAGTTCACTTTTTAATCCTCCATTAAATGTATTACTTTTTTGGAAATTTTAATCGATTTTTAATACTTTATTTTTTAAAAGAATGAAAGTATTACTTTATTTCTTAAATTAAAGCTTTAGTAATACTTTATTATCATATACTAAACTTTAATATATAATAAACTAGAAAATACTATATATAATTTGTTATTTAATTTGAAAAAATATCGTGATATTATGAGTTGTTATAAATATTGGGGTAAAATTGAAGAAATAGCTGATAAACTTTCCAATTTCGGTAATCTTGATGATGATATGAACGTTTTGGATGATGTTGCTATCGATGAGGTTATTGAGATTTTAGATGAAGTTGAAGTTATTGCGCATGATAAAACAATCGATTTTGACTCTGCTAAACATATTCTTGATGATGAAAAGATGAACAGGGCATTAAAATTAATCCGTAAGTTTTACGTTTATGTCGGCGCCAGACTGGAAATGGAAAATGCATTAAAAATACTTAACTCAGATAATCCAAGAGAAGTACTTGACTCTTTTCACTTTTATGACCGTTATATAGGATTAATTAATAATGAAAGTAAATTAGCTAAATTCAATGAGGAAAAAACCTTTTTATTTTTGGGAGTCTGTAAAATTTTATAGGCTTATTTGATTTTAATGTGTTTTTCAGTCCAATTTTGCATTTGATAGTCTAAAAATGTCAGGATTCCATTTTTGGTTTTGTATATTTTCTTTATTTTTTCAGGATTGGTTTGTCTGTAGTAATTTTCGACTTTATTTGATGTTTTTTCTATATTTTCATCATCAAGATATTCTACGTATCTGTGGAAGTGATTTATGATATGTTTTCTTATGAAATCTTTTAAAACAACTGGTATGGCCGTATATTTTTGTAAATATTGTTTAAATTGTTCTATTGCTTCTTTTTTTGAGTTTTGTCTGAAACAGTTTTTTAATTCTTGTGCATTTTCGTAAATATGGTCTCTTTGTTTTCCATTAATCTTGTTTCTTCTACAATATACTTTTAATTTATGGTTTATTGTTTGAAACAGATGAAATATGCACAATTGATGTTTTACTTCTATTTCATCTGCTACATTACGATACATTGGGAATAAATCGGTTGTTAGGCAAATGAATGGTTTATTTTCTGTTGATTCTAAGATAAATTTTTTCGTGTTTTTTGGTATTCTGCGACGTACTATTCGTTCTGTGACTGGAATATTGAGTATTGCATCAAATAAAGTTAATCTGTAGTGTCTAGTTCCATTAAGTCTTAAAAATTGCTCATCATATAAATAATAGCCAGAATATTCAAATTTTTCATTGCTGATGCTTTCTTCGTGATTTTTGTCAGACCAGTTCTTGATTGTTTGATGAGATATTCTGATTCCAAGGAATATTTCAAAGTATTTACTTATTTTACGAAGTGATTGGTACCCTATTTTCATTATTCCTGGAATTTTATCCATTATTTCTTGTAAAAATTGTTTATTTTCACCAATTAATGGATTATTGTATATTCCGAATTTTTTTCCACATTTTTTGCATTGATATTGCTGTTCTTTGAATTCTGTTGTTTTTCCATTAGTATTTTGTTTGTTTTTCTTTATTGTGCCTTTTTTGATTATTTTGTGGCTTCCACAAACTGGACAAATGGGATTATCATATTTAAAAGTATTATTTTCATCTAAAAATAGTTTATGATTAGTATTTTCAAAATTAGGTGTTTTATTCAATCTTTTTGAAATAATTTTTTCTTGATCAATTTTTTCATCAAAAAAATCATAAAGTTTAAGTTGTATGAAGTCTATATTACTATTGAGGGCAGATTTGTTTTGTTTGGTCATAAAATATTATTTGTCCTCACTTATTAAAGTATTTTACTATTTTTAAATCATTTATATTAAAATTAAAGAAAAATTAGAATGAAATTTCATCAAAATGAAAGTTCAACTGTAAAAAATTAAAAAACAAATAAGCCTATAAAATTTTACAGACTCATTTTTGGGAAGCGGACCTCTGCCTTTAACTTTAATCATGTTCAATGAAGTATTCGGATGTAAATGTATTGGAATTGAACAGCAGGAAGATGTAGCCCAGTTATCCAGAAAAGTTTTAAAAAAATTAAACCTTGACGACGATATTAAAATTGTTATAGGTAATGAAAATACAATAGCTGATTTGGATTATGATATTTTGATGGTAGCTGCTTTTGCAGAACCTAAAGAAAGGGTATTTTCCAATATTTGGGATGTGGTAAGTGAAAAAACACCTGTTCTTTATAGAACCTATACTGGTATGAGAGCTATTTTATATTCTCCGGTTACTGAAAAAGACACCAGAGGATTCCATAAGGAAGTAATGCTCCTGCCTACAGGCAATACAAACAATACTTCAGTATTAATCAGAAAAATTACCTAAAATATTTTTTCTGCCTTTTTTTATATTTTTAATTTTTGTTAAATCAGACAAAATGCTGTTTTGACAGCTCTGTTTTTTAAAAAATCCAAGTTTCGAAATATCATTAAATCCTGTTTTTAGCTGTTTTCAAAACATAATTATTATATATTGTTAACAAGATAAATAAAAACAACTGGAGGGATGTTTTTATGGTTAATTGTCCTAATTGCGGTGTATTAGTTGAAAAGGATTCTAAATTCTGTCAGGAATGTGGAACAAAAATAGATAATTCTGATTCAAATACTCAAACTGATGTAAGCAGTGATTATGAAAAAAAATAAAAGATATGCATTAATAGGAATCGGTTATTTGACAGTTTTAATACTTTTAATTTCTGTACTTTCCGCATGGTTAAATGTTAGGTTAATAAACTCTGACAGGACATTACTGTATCCGTTATTGTCAATCATGCTGTCTGTTTATGTGTCTCTGAAATTAATCAGTGATGAAAAAACTTTTAAGCATGGTGTAATTATACCTGTAATTTCATTTATATTATTTATTTTTGGAATTTAAGAGAATTTGAAGCATATATAACATAATAGGTGTAACTTAATGAAAATTACGGTATATCTTGGATCACATGAAGGCAGTGACCCCTTTCTAAAAGAAGCTGTAAGGGAACTTGGTGTGTGGATTGCTGAAAATAATCATATACTTGTTTATGGCGGTTCAAAAATAGGATTGATGGGGGAACTTGCAGACAGTGTTCTGAATGCTGAAGGTATGGCAATTGGTGTTGAACCTGAGTTTTTTATAGACGATAACCTGCACCATGAAAATTTAAGCGAACTTATAATAACCAGTGATTTGCAGGATCGGAAAAGGAAAATGATTGAGCTTGGAGATGCTTTCATTGCTTTTCCGGGAGGTACAGGTACTTTAGATGAAATAACTGAAATAATGACTAAAGTTGCCCTAAAACAGATAAATGCTCCATGTATTGTATATAATCTTAATGGTTATTATGATAGCCTGAAAGTTCTTTTGGACCATATGATTGAAATGGGATTGTCCACATCAGATAAGCAGGAAAAAATCTATTTTGCCAATAATCTTTTGGAAATAGATGGGATTTTAACTGATGCTAATGAATAATATGTGTTTAAATAGTATAAACAATATAATAATATTGTAAGTATGATATTTTTTATTATATTTTAAATATGTAATTTTGGTGACAAGATGGACAATGAAAGAACTATTATAGCTATAATTATACTGATTGTGTGCTGCCTTATCGGTGGTTTGATTTATACTGTTTCACTAAGCAGCGAACCGGTAAATAATACAACATTAAATAATACTGCAAATATTACTAATAACACTACTAATGATACTGCTGATGTTTGCCAAGTATCTGATGAATATAAATCATATTCTTCTGCGTCTTCACAATCCAAAGATCCTCATTCTGATTGGGTTTGTGAAGGTGATACATGGTACAGTAAGCAGGATAGTGATGGAAAAGGTTATGTTTTATATGATAAAGCATCTGGAAGACCTATAGGTAGTGGAGATATGCCTGATAGACATGGATATCACAGTCAAAATTATATTGATATGTATAGCTCAACAGTAAAATACAGAAGCAACGGAGAATATTATGATGATTAAGGGATTTTATAAATTCCTTTTTCTTTTATCATGAGAAATTATTTTACACTGCAGCCAGTAAAATAAAATTTAATAAATTCTATAAAATTTAATAAATTTAATGAAAAGTGCTCGAATTATTGATTTGAAGTATGGATTTAATGAAAGTATTGATTAAAATAGTATTTTTGTATTAGTTACATATATATGAAGCTGATGATTTAGACCAATTTTTAGTTAAAATTTCACTTAAAAATTAATAAAATATGATTCGGGTATAAGTGGTAGTATATATTATTTATATACTTTACAGAAAATATCTATTTAATATAAATAGCTATAATATATATTAATAGTATTATTGCTATCTTACTTATTATAGTAATTATACTTATAATGGCTATTTAACTATTTTTTCTTATTTACTATTTATCTGTAAATACAGAAATATTCGGCATACTAATGCCGACTCATATAATATTTAAAATTTAATAAATCTTATAAAAAAAGACCTTAAATAAACTTATTTTATATTTTAATGCTTAATCAATGATATTTAAGCAAATTAAACATTTAAATTTTAATTTTAAAGATAAAAACAAATATTAAATCGCTATTTATCTTAAATCAGAACATAAACAAATATTTGGCTGGGATTTTATAATTTTCATGAAATTTATAAAAGAAAAACTAGCTAAATGGGTTGGCATGATATAGGTCAAGCTATTGATATAGGATAGTTTTGTAAAAAAATATTTAAAAGAAAGCTAAATTACATAGCTTTCATATTATTAAGTTTTAATTTTTGTTTAATATGCTCACGGTCAACGTGAATATATTTGTCAGTTGTTTGACTGTTGCTGTGTCCAGCTATACTTTGAACCTCTGCTACTGTAAGGATTTCAGCATAATGGCTTAGTGCAGTGTGTCTGAGAATATGAACACTAACATTTTTCCCGTAATTTACCGGGCAATCTATATTTTCATTAGCTATTCTCTCATCACTTAGTTTAGCATACTTTTTTATCACTTCTTGGACTGCACGTTTTCCTATACGTTTTCCCTTTTGATTTAAAAAAAGTTCTTCACGAGTTTTTTCAGCTTCAGCTTTTTTTCGCTGAATAACAGGTCTGTAGACATCGTAAGTATTTTTTCTAAGTTTTGTTATACGGTCATAAATCATATCATTAAGACTGGCTAATGTATCATAGGTTATAAATGTAGTGCGGTCTTTAGACTGTCCTTTTGTTGTTTCTGCACGTAGATGTAGTTCTATATAGCTATTTACGTCATCAGGCAAGATATAAAAACCATTTTCATCTAATGGAACTTGAATATCACTTTTATTAAGTCCAACCAACTCTTTTAACCTAATTCCAGAGTCAAGAAATGTAGAACAGATTGCATAATCCCTTGCATTTCCGCTTAATTCTATTGTTTCAAGTAGGAAATTGCTTTGCTGGCTATTTAAACTTATTTTTTCAATTCTTTTTTTAGCAGTTTCAGGATCTTCGACTTTAACTTCAATGATATCCTTCATTTTAATGGGATCATGCTGTATTTCTTCTTGAACTTCCTCAGAGTTGATGAATTCTAAAATATTCATCATATATGTTTTCACTGTTGTCCTTTTATTGCCTCTACCTTTAAGACAGTATCTACGGTAGTGTCTTAGTTGTTTTTTAACATTTGTGCTGTCCAGTTCTTCAATTCCTTCATTTTCAAGGTAACTGATAAACTGATTAATATTAAATGTTTGTTTTTTAATTGTTTCTGAGGTTAGGTTCTTTATCTCTTGTTTTTCTTCAAGATACTCATCCAAATATCCTGAAAGTTCTTTTGTAGCAATCATAATCTTTTTTCACCTAGTTTATGATTTTTTAATCCCAATTTTTGCTACATTTTATTCTTTGTTTTTTTAGTATATAAAACATTCGTATCTTTCTTTTACTTTCGTATATTATTACATAAAATATACGTTCTCTTTATATATAAAATTAGGCTGAAAATCTCTTTTCTGCGAAGGTGTCAAAAAACTATCAGGACATATAGGTTAGCTGCTACAAAAAGACCATTTTCTTCAATTTTTGAATTTGTAATAAAAAATTTTTTTAAAGTAATACTTTTTTTAGTTGACACAATTAAATAACAATGATTAAATCAGATTAATGATAAAACATTATTACAAATTAAATTCAATATTAAATTTAACCTGCATGGTGTTTTGATGGAAGAAAATGATATTTACTCAATCAGTGCAATCAATAATTTGATTGATAAAAAAATTAGCTACTGTGATGATTTTAAAAAGATTAAAATCAGAGGTGAAATAACTAATTTTAACGGATCATATAATTCAGGACACTACTATTTCTCCCTAAAAGACAAAAACTCTTCAATTTCCTGTGTAATGTTTAAATTATCTACAAAATCTTTGGATTTTGAACCTAAAAATGGTGTGGATGTTGTAGCCAGTGGTGAAGTTTCATTTTATAAAGTACGTGGAAACCTGCAATTCAGAGTAAGAAAAATGCAGGAAGCAGGATTGGGAGATTTATACATTGCTTTTGAAAAGCTTAAAAAGAAATTAGATAAAGAAGGATTATTTAAAGACAAAAAAGTAATTCCACAATATCCTAAAAAAATAGGAGTAATAACCTCTGCAAGCGGAAAAGCCGTTAAAGACATTGTAAACAACATTGAAAAAAGATGGCCTGCAGAAATAATTGTCTGGAACACTACAGTACAGGGAGCCAACTCTACCCGAAGCATAACTAAAAATATTGCACTGGCAAACAAAACAGATGTTGATGTGATAATTGTAGGTCGTGGAGGAGGAAGTACTCAGGATTTATGGGATTTTAACAAAGAGGAAATTGTACGTTCAATAGCTAATTCTAAAAAACCGGTTATAACAGCTATTGGTCACTCAACAGACAAAACGCTTTCAGACATGGTATCCGATAAAGTTGCAGCAACACCCACAAAAGCAGCTGAGCTGGTTGTTCCAAATAAAGTTGAACTTAATGAAAAACTAAAAAATATTGAAACAAGATTAAATGATTTGATAAATTCCAAATTAGATAATTTAACACATAAACTCAATATTTCCAAAAACAATAAAACCTTAAAAGATCCTTTATCAAAGTATAAGAATCATCAAACAAATTTAGTTTTATTAAAAACAACTGCTGAGAAATCATTAAATCAGCTGATTCAGTCAAATGAACTGCAGCTTGATAACTTTAATAATTCATATATTCTGAATAATCCGGATTATATTTTAAATAAAAAAGTCGGTAAAATTACTTTATTTAAAAATGAATTGGATAATAACATGTCTAACTGTCTGTTAGAATATGAAAATAAACTTAACCTGCACTTTAAAAATTTGAAATCCATGAATTTCATTGAATCTTTTGAATTAAAAAAAAATTCTTTAAATTTAATTGAGAATAATTTAAATAATTCAATTAATGTCACATTGAATTCGCATATTCATGATTTGGAAATAATTAAAAATAATCATGTTTTCAGCAATCCGTGTCAGGTATTGGACGATAAATTTGTTAAAATGGCTCAAATACATAAAAGTTTAGATGCAGAAATTACCAAGACATTAGACAGTAATGAAAATAAATTAAGGATTCTTGAAGAAAAATTAAAGATTTTAAATCCTGATGAATTGCTGGAAAAGGGATATGTTGTAAAAGATCCTGATGAAATAAGAAAATCCAAAGCTAAAAATGTAATTATAGTACTGTTTTTAGCTATTGTTATAGTACTGTTAATATTACTTAGTTTAAAATAAAATAAAAGGTGATAATATGACTAAAAGTTTTGAAGAAAAGTTAGAAGAATTGGAAAAATTAGTTAAGCAATTAGAATCAGATAATGTTCCGTTAAAAGAAGCTGTTGAGTTGT